>DASVBK010000189.1:0-2403 GCA_036375875.1 Candidatus Nanopelagicales bacterium | reverse complement strand
CTCGTCGACGCCGGCAAGTCGGTGATCGTGATCGAGCACCACCAGGCCGTCATGGCCCACGCGGACTGGATCATCGACCTGGGACCCGGCGCCGGGCACGACGGCGGCCAGGTCGTCTTCGAGGGCACCCCCGCGGCGCTGGCGGCGGCGGGCGGCACGCTCACGGGCGAGCACCTGTCGCGGTACCTCGCCGGATAGTCCGCGCCCGCGCTCCTCTCGACGTGGCGCGGTATCGCCCGTGGGGTGCGCGCTGCGCGCCCGCCCGGATCCGCCGCTGGCATTCACGGGAGTCGTGACCGCGGCCCCACCCTCAAGATCAGCGCGTGCGCGTGCCGATCATCCGGCGGTGAGGAACCAGTCGACGACTGACGCGATGCTGCCCGAGGAGCGCACAGCGACTGCCCCTGCACCGCCGACCGGCGCCCACCCCAGTGCCCCCGACCTGGGGCACGTCGTGCACGACCGGGGCCTGCGTCGGCTCGACCCGCCCGCCTGGCTGCAGCGCGGCGTCGGCGTGCTCATCGGGGCACTGGTCCTGCTCACGGCACTGGCCCTGTGGGTGTCCGTCGCCGTCTCCGACCCTGGCTCGGTCACCAGTGACGCGCGCAGGTGGGCCTGGGGGCAGTTCTCGCTGGTGTACTCGGCGACGCGCCCCCCGCTCGCCGTCGTGCTCGCGGCGCTCGCGCTCGGGGGTCTCACCGTGGCGCTCACGGCGGGCCTCACGCTGCGCTTCCTGCGCACCTCCCGCGCGTCGCTGGACCCGAGCACCTATCCGGCGAGCCCCCACAAGGTGATGCTCGCCACCCGGGGGCGCTTCGACGGCCCGGTCACCATCACGGTGGTCATCCCCGCGCACAACGAGGCTGCCGGGATCGGTGCGACGCTTGCCAGCCTCGCCGCCCAGAGCCGTCGCCCCGACCGCATCATCGTCGTGGCCGACAACTGCACCGATGCCACGCAGGACATCGCCAGGGCCGCCGGGGCCGAGGTCCGGGTCACCGTGGGCAACACGCACAAGAAGGCCGGGGCGCTGAACCAGGTGCTGCGGGAGGTGCTGCCGGGGGCGGGCCACAACGACGTCATCATGGTGATGGATGCAGACACGGTGCTGGGCGAGGGGTTCCTCGCCGTGGCCGACCGCCGGTTCACCGATGACCGGGCGCTCATGGCGCTCGGCGGGGTCTTCCTTGGTGAGCAGGGCCACGGGCTGCTCGGGATCTTCCAGCGCAACGAGTACGTGCGCTACGGCCGCACCGTTGCACGCCGACGCGGACTGGTGGACGTCCTCACCGGTACCTCCACCCTGTTCCGCCCGCACGGACTGCGCACCGTGGCGCAGAGCCGTGGCCATGCCCTGCCCGGCCACCCCGGCGACGTCTACGACACGGCCGCGCTGACCGAGGACAACGAGATCACCATCGCGCTGAAGACCCTCGGCGCGCTGTTGGTCTCGCCGGCCGAGTGCACCGTGGTGACCGAGCTGATGCCCACCTGGCGGACGCTGTGGCGCCAGCGGCTGCGGTGGCAGCGCGGTGCCGTGGAGAACATCGGGGCCTACGGGCTGAGCAGGGCCACGTTCCGCTACTGGGCCCAGCAGTTGGCCATCGGCTACGGCACGGTCGCACTCACGGCCTACCTGGCGACGATGGCGATCCTGGTCCTGGCCTCCGAGACCTGGGTGTGGTTCCCGTTCTGGCTCGGCGTCGGGTCGATCTTCGCCGTGGAGCGAGCGGTGACCGCGTGGGCTGCGGGCTGGCGGGGCCGGCTGGTCGCGATGGCCCTGATCCCTGAGCTGCTCTACGACCTCTTCCTCGATGCCGTCTACGTGTGGGGGTTGGTCCAGATCACGCTGGCTCGGGGCGCGCAGTGGGGCGATGAGCGGGCCGAGTCCCGAGCCGGGTTGGAGGTGTCGGCATGAGCCTCCTGCCGAGCGACTGGCTCACCAGCGCGTGGTACGCCACCCTCACCGCGTTCGTGGCCGTGAACACGCTCGTCTACGTCGTGGTGTCGATCTCCAAGATCCTCCCTCGGATGCACCCCAGCACCTGGTGGCGCTCCGGGAAGGGCGCCAGCCGGCGCCGAGAGACCCGCTCGATCTACCCCCAGGGCAGCCGCGCGGCCTGGGAGGCGGGCCCCGGCGCCGACACGATCGCGACCACGTAGACTCTGCAGCGAGGTCCCGGGCCGCGTTGTACCCCCGTCGCGCGGCGCGGGATCTCGCTGGTTGCTGATGAGGGGCTGCCGCAGGGGCTCGGCGGACATGGTGCTGGTGCCAGGTCGGCGCCCCGCGTCACCACGCGACGGTGAGCGTGTCTGGTCCCAGCATGGCGGACCTGCCCAGCGCTCGTCCTCTGTTCCAGGCCTTGGGATCGACCCGGGTACCGGCGTGCGGGCACAGGCGCT
>DASVBK010000161.1:0-5986 GCA_036375875.1 Candidatus Nanopelagicales bacterium | reverse complement strand
GGCGGTGAGCGTCGGTTGGGCGTCGGCGGAGATCTGGTCGGCCCATTCCTCGTAGGAGCACCCCGGGTCCAGGGGGTTGCCCGGGTAGTCCAGGTACCAGTCCGAGCCCTTGCCCGCAAGGTCGGCCACGGTGGGCGCCTCAATGCGCTCGCCGTTCGGCCCGAGCAGCACGACGCCGGGCTGGCCAAGCACGGTGGTGGGCGGGATCGGCCGGAACGGCTCCCCGGTGCCGCAGGGCTTCGCCTGCTCGCGCACCACCACGATCGGCGCGTGCTTGAGCGCCAGCTGCGTGGCGGCGTCCTGGCCGTCCGCGGCGGCCGCGGCGGGGCCGCCGGCGGGCAGCGGACCGGCGCCCACGGGGGCGGGTGCCGCCGCGCCCGCCGAGCCCGGCAGGCCGAGCAGCACGAGCAGCGCGAGGACGGCGGCGAGCAGCCCCGCGCGCCGTCCCCTGGATCCCGAACGCGCCATGGGTCCCCTCCTCACCACACCAGCAGTGTGCGCACCCTGCCATCCGGGGGGGCCAGTTCGCCGGACCGGAGGTTCGGTCACCCCACCGCGTCGTGGCATCGGCTGGGCGACGCCCGGAGCGGCGTGGGCAGGGCGCGCGGTCAGTCGGGGGGCGCCACGCCCGCCGTGGAACGGCCCATGGACCCGTCGCGCGACCGTGGCTCGGACGTCGTCCGGACCTCGGCCGGCGGCTGGGTGGCCCCGACCCAGGCGCCGTAGCGACGCGACCAGGGGTCGGCGGTCACGCCGTGGGCGAGCACGCTGCCCAGCACGGTGAGGGTCGCCGTGGTGAGCACGATGTCCAGCGAGCCGTCAGGCTCGAGGCTCTCGACCGCGAGGAGGGCGAAGACCACGGAGGCCAGCCCGCGCGGGCCGAACCAGCCGACGAACAGCACGGTGCGCCAATGGAACCCCGAGCCGATGAGGCTCAACGCGACCGGCACCATCCGCAGCACCGTGAGGGCCAGCACCGCGAACAGCAGCTCCCGTGGCCCGGCCCCGCCCCAGACCACGCGCAGCGCCACGTAGCCGAACACGAGCCACACCGCGTATCCGAGCGGGTCGGCGAACTGCTCGGTGAGGTGCAGGGCGGACTCCTCCTCGCGCAGCCACCGTGCCGCGCCCGCAAAGGAGGTCCCGCAGACGAAGGCCGCCACGAAGCCGTTGCCGGAGGTCACGATCGCCAGCGCGTAGGCCAGCAGCGGCAGCAGGAGCACGGCCAGCGCCCGGCCGTCCGCCGTGCTCGTGCGGCCCTGCCGGCTGCGGCCGAGGACCATGGCGCCGGCGGCCCCGATCCCGATGCCGATGGCGACGCCGATCGCCATCTCCAGCAGGGCGGACGCCACCGAGACCCGCACCTGCAGGCCCTCGGAGCCTGCGATGGCCGCGATCGCGAACAGCACCACGGGCGTGGCCAGGCCGTCGTTGAGCCCGCTCTCGACGTTGAGCAGGCGACGCACCCGCACCGGGACCACCGGGTTGAGCACCGTCGCCGCGCCGAGGCCGGCATCCGTCGGCGCGAGCGCCGCAGCCAGCAGCAGCGCGAACATGACGGGCAGCTCGGGCAGCAGCCAGCGCGCGGTGAGGTAGCCCAGGCCGATGGTGAGCGGCAGGCCGATGAGCAGCAGGCGCAGCATGGCTGCGCGGTCGCGCTCGATCTCGCGAGGGCGGACCTGGGCGGCGTCGTGGAACAGCAGCAGGACGAGCGTGACCTCGGCGACGACCTTGATGCCGGTCCACCGCCCGCCGGCCCCGGCCGGCACGATGAGGGCCAAGCCCACACCGGCCAGGACGAAGGCGATCGGCGCGGTCACCTGGTGGCGGCGCAACACCCGTGACAGCGCGACGAACACCACCACCAACACGCCGTAGACGACGAAGGCCAGGGCTTCCACCGGCGCGGAGACAGCGGCCTCCGTTTCGCTGAGCGGCACGCCGGCAGCCTGCCACCCAGGAGCCGCGCGGCGCGCCCCGACTGGCCGCGCGCCCGGAGTGGGCGGCTTGCCAGGGTTCCCCGCGACTCAGCCGTCGCGGTGCTCGCGAGCCACGCCCTCCTCGCCCAGGCCCCCGGAGACCTGGCCGAGGTCGCTGTGCACCTGGCCGTCCTCGTCGGGGGCCACGACCTGGGCGGTGGCGGGCTCCGTGTGGTCGGTGGCTCCCGGGGTCACCGGGTCGTCGGGGCGCTGCCCGTCGGGCTGGCGCGCCTCACGGGGTGCGGGCCGGTCGGGCATGACGCCTCCTCGGGGTCAGCCGCTGCGGTGCAGCGCATGGCGCCCCGCGCGCCGGCCGGACGGGCGTCGCGGGCAGGACGGCCGACGCGCGGGGTGGTCTGTGCTCGGGCCTTGACGGTCAGTCGACGGACAGTGCCTGGAGCAGGTCGCCCACGGGCCGGTCGGGCAGGGCGCGCGCCACGTCGGCCAGCGCGACGATGCCGACCAGCTCGTGGCCGTCGATCACGGGCAGCCGGCGCACCTGGTGCTCGCCCATCGTGCGCAGGATCTCCTCGGCGTCGTCGTCGGCGCCGATGGTCACCGGCTTGCCCTCGCCGATCGAGCCGGCGGTGACCGCGCGCGGGTCGAGGCCCTCGGCGATCACCTTGATGACGATGTCACGATCGGTGACGACGCCCTTGAGCCGATCGTCCTCGCCGCAGATGGGCAGCGAGCCGATGTCGTGCTCGGCCATCCGCCGGGCAGCCGTCACGAGGTCGTCGGACTCGCCGATGCACTCGGCGCCGGGCGTCATGATGTCGCGGGCCGTGGTCACGCTCGCCTCCTGAATGGTGTGGGATGGGGCGGTGGTCCGGTACCCCGGTCACCAGCCGGCATACCAGGCTCCCGGCGCCAGGGTCAGGACGGCTCGCGCAGGCCGCTGCGGTGGACAGCCGGCCCCTGGCCCGCGGGCAGCCCGGGGCGCTGGCCGAGGGCCCGCAGCACCTGATGGGCCACCACGGCGGCGGCAAGCACCACCGTCCAGGCGGCGAGCACGAGCAGGGCACCGGCGACGTAGTCGCGCAGGATCGTCAACGTTTCCATGACGCGTCCACTACCCGCTGTGGCGCATGCCACACGCCTGCCCCGTGCGCTGCGGCCTCAGCGGCGCAGGCGTCGACCGCGTCCGAGCACCAGGTCGGCCGCCCGCTGGCCGGAGAGCACGGCACCCTCCATGCTCGACAGCCAGCGCGTGCGCGTGTAGTCGCCGGCCAGCAGCAGGCCGGGCACGGGCGTGGCCTGCTCCGGGCGGCGGTGGGCATGGCCCGGCTCGATGGACAGGAAGTCGCGGGGGTGGTTGATCGCGCGGTAGTCGCGCACCTCACCGAGGTCCAGCCCCAGGCGCTGGCCGTCGGCGAGGACCTGCTTGAGCACGACCTCCGGCTGCTGCTCCAGGTAGGGCTCGGGGGGCTGCAGGATCACCGACAGCCGGCCGGTGGCGTGCGTGAACGTCGTGCGCGACTGCTCGGCGAAGCTGGCCATCGCCGTGCCCGGGCCGAACGTGGCACGGTCCGAGGGCAGCGCGGGGCGGTCCAGCTCCAGCTGGAACGTGGCCGAGGCCGTGGTCGGGGCCCCCAGCAGGTCGGCGAACCAGGGGTGCTCGCCGAGCACGGGCCGCAGCAGGTCCTGCGCCGCGCCGAGGTCGGTGGCCAGGATCACCTGGTCGGCCTCGACCAGGCCCAGGTCGGTGACGACGCCGAGGATCCGGTCGTCGCGCAGCTCCAGCTCGTGCACGGGGGCACTGGTGGTCACGGCCCCGCCGAACCGCTCGACGGCCGCGGCGATGGGGCCGCACATCACCTCGGTCATGCCGCCCTTGAAGGCGCCGAGCCGCATGTGGTGCACGCGTGGGATCGCCGGGCCGACGAGGCCGAAGAAGTTGTAGGCCGAGTACCGCTCGGGGGGCAGGAAGAACAGCCCCGCGGTGAACGGCTCGAGGAGGTGGGCCTGGGCCCGCTGCGTCACGCCCAGCCGGGTGGCCAGCTCGGTGACCGTGAGGGAGTCCAGCCAGCGCGGCCGGGTCACCAGTGCGCCCAGCCCGACCGAGAAGAACGGCACGAGCGAGGCGAGGTCGCGCGGCGAGAGCAGGCCGCGGTTCACCAAGGGCCCGAACAGCGTCTGCACCGGCTTGTGGAACGGCGCGCCGCCCAACGTCCCGCGGGCGCCGTCGGCCGCCCGGACCTCCGCCTCGTCCTCCCACCACAGCACGGCATCGAGGTCGATCCCGGCGTCGCGCATGAGTGCGGGCAGCTTCGCGTAGGCCCCGATGAACCGGTGCAGCCCGGACTCCACGGGCATGCCGCGCTCGACCCACGAGGCGGTGCGGCCGCCGACGACCGCTCCCGCCTCGAGGACGACCACGTCCTGGCCTGCCTTCGCCAACCGGTGCGCCGCCGCGAGCCCGGCCAGCCCTGCTCCCACGATCACTGTCGCCATGGCCTGAGCCCTACCCCGTGCGCGGTGGGGCAGACGCGGAAGTGCCGATGACGTGGGCGAACCGGCGCGACTGGGCCGCCGGCGGGCCAGTCGCAGCAGGTCAGGGTCGCAGCGCCGCGATCATCCGATCGAGCAGCTCGTCCCGCCCCTGCTCGGTGCTGGCTGCGCAGTCGCGCAGCTGCCAGGCTCGGGTGATCCGGATGCCCGGCTGCCACGGGACGCGTCCCAGCCCGGCCATCCGGTCGGCGCGGCGCGGCCCGGCGAACGTGCTGGCCAGCAGCGCGAGGTGCCCGTGCAGCTGGCGCCGCTCGTGCACGCTCGGGCCACCCTCGGAGGAGAACCGCGAGCGGGGCTCGGTGCCGCGGCCGCGGAACCGCCCGACGAACTCCACGAGCGCCTCGTGCCAGGGGTCGATCTGACCGGTGGGGTCCGGGGTGAGGGCGGGGATCGCGCCGAGCCCCTCGGGCATCGGCCGCAGCCGCCGGGTGATCGGGTGCTTGCGCAGGCCGCTCACCGCGCATGTGCACGTGAGCAGCCCGGGGCCCTCGGCGCAGGAGCCGCTGTGCAGCAGCGTGGTGAGGTCCTCGAGCAGCTGCGCGCTGCTGCGGGCCGCGCGCCACTGGGCCCACTGCGCAGGATCCACGCCCCGGCTGTGGGCCGCGCGTTGGAAGAGCTCCTCGGTGGCGTCCTTCGGCAGCTGCCCGGCGACCGGGCCCACCACGACCCCGAGCAGCGGTCCGAGCAGGTGCTGCGCGCACCCGGCGCCGCGAGGCGGGGCGCCCTGCTCCAGGCCGCGAGCCAGGAAGGCGAACGTGCTGAGCACCGGGGAGACCTGCAACGCGAGCCACGCGTCGGCCGCGCGGCGCAGCGGGTCGTACCCGGGCGGTGCAGCGGGAGCGGCGGGAGCGCCAGATGCCGGTGCCGGCGCGTAGGACCGGGCGGGCGCCCCGACGAGGGCCAGTGCGGGCCGGCCCGGCACCTGTCGCGGTGCCGGTACGAGGGACCTCGGGCCGGCTGGTGCCGCCCCCGAGGTTGCCCGGGCCTCGGGAACGCCCGGCCGCGGCGCGCCGATGATGGTCGCGGGCGTGCCGGGGCCTCTGGTCGCACGGCCGGGGAGCCGCCCCGGCATCCGCAGGCCGGTCGTGCCGGGCGCCGGCATGCCCTGCGGGAAGGTCGGGACGGGCTCGGGGCGGTTGCGTCGGTCGGAGGAGCGCAGCGACATGGCCAGCGACTACCCCCCGGCGCAGGGTTGATCCCTGCGTGATCGATCGCCTACCAAGGGTGCAGGAGGATGCAGGAGTAGCGCTTCCCTCCTCAGTGCTGCCCAACCCGCAGCTCAGTTGTCACGGCGGAAGGACACCAGCGTCCCGGCCGGGGTCCAGTCGCGGCAGCGCGCGCACAGCGCCCCCACGGCCAGGATGGGGCCGTAGGCCACGAACAGGTCGTGCCAGACGAAGCCACCCACGAGCCGGCCGCACTCGAAGCAGGCCGCGTCGTCCGGCCACTGGTCGGCCATCGTCGGGTAGCACCGCTCGCAGGCGAGCAGGCCGCGG
>DASVBK010000186.1:0-16071 GCA_036375875.1 Candidatus Nanopelagicales bacterium | reverse complement strand
GCTGGCGATGGTGGCCAGCGCCATGGCCGGCGGCGTGACGGATGCCGACGCGCTGCTCGACGCGGTGTACCCCGAGGTGCCCGACGCGCTGCGCTGGGCCGCGGCGCTGTCGCTGCAGGCCCAGGTGGAGCACCTGCGGCGTAAGGGCTCGGTCGCGTGAGGCAGCGGGGCCCGGCGCCGGGCTGCGAGCCGACGCGTCCCCCAGCCGCTGGCTAGTCTGGTCGGGTGACCCCCCCGGACCAGCGCTTCCCCGGCGTGCGGCTGCACGTGGTCACCGGCAAGGGCGGCACCGGCAAGACCACGGTCGCCGCGGCGCTGGCGCTGGCCCTCGCGGCCGAGGGTCGACGCACCCTGCTGCTGGAGGTCGAGGGCCGGCAGGGCATCTCCCAGCTCTTCGACACCCCACCGCTGCCCTACGAGGAGCGGCGGGTGGCCCGTGGGCCGGACGGCGGCGAGGTACGCGCGCTGGCCGTGGACCCCGAGGCGGCCCTGCTGGAGTACCTCGAGATGTTCTACAACCTGCGGCGCGCGGGATCGGCGCTGTCGCGGATCGGGGCCATCGACTTCGCGACCACGATCGCGCCAGGCGTGCGCGACGTGCTGCTCACCGGGAAGGCCACCGAGGCGGTGAAGCGCAACCAGGCCGGCAAGCCGGTCTTCGACGCCGTGGTGATGGACGCCCCGCCGACCGGGCGCATCGCGAGGTTCCTGAACGTCAACCACGAGGTCGCCGGGGTGGCCCGGATGGGACCCATCCACAGCCAGGCCAACTCGGTCATGGCCGTGCTGCGCTCGCCACGGACCGCCGTCCACGTGGTGACGCTGCTCGAGGAGATGCCCGTCCAGGAGACGCTCGACGGCTTGGGCGAGCTCGCCGCCGCCCACTTGCCCGTCGGCGCGATCATCGTCAACGCCGACCGGCCGCCGCTGCTCACCACGACCCAGCGCCAGGCCGCCCTGGCCGGCGCCCTGGACCGGACGTCGCTGGCCCGCGCGGTGCAGGCGGCCGACGTCACCACCCCGCGCAACGCGCCGACCATCGAGGCCGTCGTCGAGGCGCTGCTCGACGAGGCCCGCGACCACGCCGAGCGCGCCGAGCTCGCCGAGCAGGAGCGCGAGCGGCTGCAGACTGCGGGACCGCCGGTGCTGTCCCTGCCCCACATCGCGACGGGCATCGACCTCGGCGCCCTGTACCAACTGGCCCAGGCCCTGCGTGAGCAGGGCCTCGGGGTGGCGGTTCCGGCATGAGCGCGACCCTGTGGCAGTCCGCCCATCACCTCGACGTCGACGCGCTGCTCGCCGACCCGAGCACGCGCATCGTGGTGTGCTGTGGCTCGGGCGGGGTCGGCAAGACCACCACCGCAGCGGCCGTCGGGGTCCGGGCCGCGGAGATGGGTCGACACGCCGTCGTGCTCACGATCGACCCGGCGCGGCGGCTGGCCCAGTCCCTGGGCCTGTCCCAGCTGGACAACGCCCCCGCCCCGATCCCTGGGATCGACACCTCAGCCGGCGGGTCGCTCGACGCGATGATGCTGGACATGAAGCGCACGTTCGACGAGGTCGTGATCGCCCACGCCGAGCCAGCCCGGGCCGAGGCCATCCTCGCCAACCCGTTCTACCAGGCCCTCTCCACGTCGTTCGCCGGCACGCAGGAGTACATGGCGATGGAGAAGCTGGGGCAGCTGCACCGGCAGTCCGAGGCGGACGGCACCTGGGACCTCATCGTCGTCGACACGCCGCCCTCCCGCTCGGCCCTGGACTTCCTCGACGCGCCGAGGCGCCTGGGGACCTTCCTCGACGGCAGGCTGATCCGGATCCTCGCCGCCCCCGCCCGCGCCGGAGGTCGGGCCTACGTCCGGCTGCTCAGCGCGAGCCTGGGCGTGTTCAGCAACGTGCTCAACAAGATCGTGGGCACCCAGGTGCTGCGCGACCTGCAGACCTTCGTCGCCTCGTTCGACACCCTCTTCGGTGGGTTCCGGGAGCGTGCCGAGCAGACCTACGCGCTGCTCGCGGCGCCCGGGACCTCGTTCCTCGTGGTGGCTGCGCCCGAGCCCGACGCCCTGCGCGAGGCCTCGTACTTCGTCGAGCGCCTCGAGGAGGACGGCATGCCGCTGGCGGGGCTCGTGCTCAACCGGGTGTCACCGGTGCGGCTGCCTGAGCTGAGCCCGGAGCTCGCCGCGGCCGGCGCCGAGCGGCTGCGTGACGGCGACCCGCAGCCCGACAGCGCCGAAGCGCTTGCTGCGGCACTGCTCAGCCTGCACGCGGATCGGATGCGCCAGGCCGCCAGGCAGCACCACCTCGCCGACCGGTTCGTCGCGGCCAACCCGCGGGTCCCGGTCGTGGCCGTCCCCGCGCTGGCCCAGGACGTCCACGACCTCGACGGCCTGCGCCGGATCGGTGGGCTGCTGGCCGAGCGACGCCGCATCTCGTCAGGCTCCGGTCGGCAGTAGGTGCCGAGTTCCTCACTTACCATGGTTGAGTGCCTGATTCCCGACCCAAGCGCCGTCGTTCGCTGACTGCCGCCGTCCCGAAGCTGGTCGGCTTCGTGGCCGTGGCGGGCCTGGCGGGCGTCGTCGTCGCCGGGATGGCGCTGCCCGTCGTGGGGCCGGTGAGCGTCGCCGCGCGCGACTCCATCCAGTCCTACGAGGACCTGCCGCAGGAGTTCCGCGAGCCGGAGCTGCCCGTGCGCACCCGGGTCTTCGCCGCTGACGGCACCCGGATCGCGACCATCTTCGAGGAGAACCGCCGCGAGGTCAGCATCGAGAAGATCGCGCCGGTGATGCAGCAGGCGATCGTCGCCATCGAGGACTCACGCTTCTACGAGCACAACGGGTTCGACCCCCGCGGCGCCCTGCGTGCAGCGGCGACCAACCTCGGGGCCGGCGGCGTGGCCCAGGGCGGCTCGACCCTGACGATGCAGTACGTGAAGAACGTGCTGCTCACCGCAGCCCAGAACGAGGAGGAGCAGTCCGCGGCCCGGGCTGACACGATCAGCCGCAAGCTGCGCGAGATCCGCTATGCCATGGCCCTGGAGAAGCGCCTGACCAAGGACCAGATCCTCGAGCGCTACCTGAACATCAGCTACTTCGGGGCCCGGGCCTACGGGATCGAGGCCGCGTCGCAACGCTACTTCTCCAAGCACGCCAAGGATCTCGACCTCGTGGAGGCGGCCACGCTGGCCGGCATCGTCCAGCAGCCCTCGCGGTTCGACCCCACGCAGAACCCCGAGGCGTCCCAGGCCCGTCGGGACGTGGTGCTCAACCGGATGGCGGAGCTGGGCTACATCACCGTGGACGAGGCCCGCGAGGCCAAGGCCAAGGACATCGAGGACACCCTCGACACCAAGGTCCAGCTCAACGGGTGCACCAGCTCGTTCGCCCCGTACTTCTGCGACTACGCGATCCGCCAGGTCAAGCAGATGAAGCTGTTCGGCGACACCCCGGAGGAGCGCGCAGCGGCGTGGAAGGCCGGGGGGTTCGACATCTACACGACCCTCGACGTGAAGGCCCAGAAGGCGGCGACGAAGGCCGTCATGGAGGCGATCCCGCCGAAGGACCCGAGCCGCAAGGCGGTGGCGATCGCCATGGTCGAGCCGGGCACCGGCAACGTCAAGGCGCTGTCGCAGAACACGAAGTGGGGCACCGACAAGAAGAAGGCCGGCACCTCGGCGTTCAACCTCGCCGTGGACAGCAAGGACGGCGGCGGGCAGGGCGCCGCGGCCGGGTCCACGTTCAAGCTGTTCACCCTGCTGGCGGCGCTGGAGCGGGGCATCAGCCCCTTCACCGTCATCGCCTCCCCTCCTCGCAAGGAGTTCACCGGGTTCACCGACTGCAACGGCGCCCTGATGACCGGCGAGGGCAACGGTGGCAGCTCGCCGTACACCGTGAGCAACTCGACCTCGTCGGGCAGCTTCGACATGTTCCGGGGCGCGGCCTACTCGGTGAACACCTTCTTCGTCGAGCTCGAGAAGCGTGCGGGGCTCTGCGAGACCGTCGACGTGGCCAAGCGCCTGGGCGTGCGGGACGCCGCGACCGGCAAGGCGCCCAGTGAGATCGCCTCGTTCACCCTGGGCTCGGACAACGTCTCGCCGCTGACCATGGCCAACGCCTACGCGACGGTGAGCGCGCACGGCGTGTACTGCAAGCCGCGGGTGATCGAGAAGGTGATCGGTCGCGACGGCAACGAGATCCCCGTGCCGGCCCCCAAGTGCGAGCAGGCGGTGACCCGCAACGTCGCCGACGCAGCCGCAGCCGTGCTCACGAACGTGGTGGACGGCGGCATCGGTGGGCGCACCGGTGCTGCCATGAGCCTGGGCCGGGACACCACCGGCAAGACCGGCACGATCAACGACAACGCCGCCGTGTGGTTCGCCGGTGCCACCCCCAACCTGGGTGCGGCCGTCATGGTGTACGACCCCCGCGGCGCACAGCGCAACCCGCTGACCAACCTGGTCATCAACGGTCGCTACTACTCGCAGGTGTTCGGATCCTCGATCCCTGGCCCGACCTGGAAGAAGGCCATGGAGGGCGCCCTGCAGGGCAGTGACCCGGTACCGATGGACCTGCAGAACCAGTGGAACCTGAAGCCCGCGCGCCAGGTCGGCACCCCGGGGCAGAGCTGGCAGTCCTCCGAGCCGGACCAGGGCCCCGCACCGTGGTGGCAGCGCGGGCAGTGGCCCGGGACCCAGGGCCAAGGGCAGGGCCAGGGCGAGCAGCCGGGGCAGGGCCAGGGCAACCCCTGACCCTTCCGCAATGCGACTGACCCTGGGTCAGCCGGCGAGGGCGGCGCGCACCATGGCGGCCAGCTGCCCTCCGTCGAACCGACCCGCCGTGCGCGGCGTCAGCTCCTTCATGATCCGCCCCATGGCGGGCATCCCTGTGGTACCGGATGCCGCGGCGGCGGCAACCGCCTCGCTGACCATCGCCGCCACCTCGGCCTCGGGCAGCGGCTCGGGCAGGTAACGGCCGAGGACGGCCAGTTCAGCGTCCTCGCGGGCGGCGAGCTCGGCGCGGCCGGCATCGCGGAAGGCAGTCGCCGCCTCACGGCGCTTCTTGGCCTCCTTCGTGAGCACCCCGACGACCTCGTCGTCGCTCAGCGTGCGGGCGGTCCTGCCGGCGACCTCCTCGGTCGTGATCGCCGCCAGGCACATGCGCAGCGTCGCCGCGGTGAGCTCATCGCGGCCCCGGATGGCCTCGGTCAGGTCCTGCTGGAGGCTCGCCTTGAGGTCGGTCATGGCCGCCATTGTCCCCGGTCGTCCGGGCAGCCCACCACCCACGAGGCCCTCGGGTCGGCCCTGGACCTGCCAGACTGCCGCCCATGCCCGCGCCGCCCGTCCCGTTGCTCGGCGCCCTCGCCACCCTCGCCGCCGTGGGCGGCACGACGCTGGGGTACGCGCTGTGGGAGGCCCGGCAGTACACCCTGCGCGAGGTCGACGTGGTCCTGTCCCGTCGGGACGCCCGCAGGCCCGGGCCGCTGCGGATCCTGCACCTGTCCGACCTGCACCTGTCCCCTCGGGACACCGACCGGATGGCCTGGGTCCAGGACCTGGGTCGGCTGACCCCCGACCTGACCGTGGTCACCGGGGACTTCCACGGCGACCTCACCGGGCCAGCCCTGGCGCTCGAGGCCCTGGCGCCGCTGCTGACCCGACCGGGCTGCTACGTCCGGGGCTCCAACGACTACTACGCGCCGTCGGCGGCCAACCCCCTCAAGTACCTGATGGGGCCGAGCCAGCTGCGGACCCACCGGGCCCCCATCGACATCACCCCCCTGACGCGTGGCCTGGCCGAGGCCGGTTGGTGGGACCTCGACAACGCCCGTGGCGGCTTCGAGGCGGCCGGCTGGTGGATCGACGCGCGCGGCGTGGACGACCCGCACATCCGGCGCGACCGGTACGCCGACGTGGCCGGGCCGTTCGCGCCGGACGCCACGCTGCGCCTCGGGGTGACACACGCGCCGTATCGCCGGGTGCTTGACCCCATGGCAGCCGACGGCGCCGACCTCGTGCTCGCCGGGCACACCCATGGCGGCCAGATCTGCCTGCCGGGCGTGGGCGCCCTGGTGACCAATTGCGACCTACCCCGGGCCCAGGCCAAGGGCCTGTCCAGCTGGCACGGCGCGGGGCTGCACGTCTCGGCGGGCTTGGGGACCAGCCCGTTCACCCCCATCCGCCTGGCCTGCCGACCGGAGGCCACGCTGCTCACAGTGCGCTGAGCGATGGCGGTCTGGAAGCTCCAGCGGTGTCCGGTCGCTAGGCTCAGTCGGCGCGGTGGCGAGCCGGTCCTCCGCGCCCCAGCCGCCCCAGCGGATGCCGCCAGGAGACCCGATGACCGAGCCCACCACGATCGCAGTCCCGGAGCACGTCGAGCACCGCATCAGCACCCCGGACGGCCGCACCCTCGCGGTCGCGGAGTGGGGTGACCCGGAGGGCCTGCCGCTGCTCGCGATCCACGGCACGCCCGGGGGCCGCATCAGCTGGTTCGGCCCCGACCCCGGCATCGACGCGCGGCACGGACTGCGGCGCTTCACGCTGGACCGTCCGGGCTACGGCGAGTCCAGCCGGCGTCCGGGGCGGCGGGTCGTGGACCTCGTCACGGACGTGACGACCATCTTCGACGCCCTGGGCATCGAGCAGTTCGCGGTGACCGGTGGCTCCGGCGGCGGGCCGCACGCCCTGGCGTGCGCCGCCCTGCTGCCCGAGCGGGTGCTGCGATGCCTGGCCATCGTCTCGGTCGCGCCGTTCGGCGACGGGGGGCTGGACGAGGACGGATGGCTGGCGGGGATGACCCAGGGCAACGTCGACGAGTTCCGGGCGGCACGGGAGGGTGAGCCAGCCATCCGAGCCATCTGTGAGGCCGAGCGAGCCACGATGTTCGCGCGCCTGGACGCCGGGCGCACCGACGTGCTCGGGGACTCCTACGACCTGGCGGAGGCCGACAAGGCGCAGATGGCGCGGCACGCGGCGGTCATGGCGGCGAACACGCGCGCGTGCCTGGCCCACGGGGTGGACGGCTGGGTCGATGACGACATCGCGTTCGTGCAGCCCTGGGGCTTCGACGTGACGAGCATCCGGGTGCCCGTGAGGCTGTCGTACGGGCGCGCCGACACCCTCGTGCCCGGGGCGCACGGTGACTGGCTGGCCGCGCACATCCCCGGCGCGGTGGCTGACGTCACCGAGCACGGCCACATGGGCGACGACGCCGAGGTGGAGCGCCAGAAGGCGTGGCTCGCCGGGGCGTGGGCGTAGCGAACTCGGACTGACCCGGGCGACGCCTGAGGGCGACGAACCCTCCCACCTCCGTGGCCGGAGCGAGCATGGAAGTGCCCCGGGGCGCCAGGCCCCGGGGCAGCTCCAGATGTCGGGATGGCGGGATTTGAACCCACGACCTCTTCGTCCCGAACGAAGCGCGCTACCAAGCTGCGCCACATCCCGAATGCGCACGCGAGTCTATGCCAGCACTGCCCGCAGGCCCAAACCGTCACGACCCCACCGCCGGGCGTGCGGCGGCCCCCGGCGAGGCGCCCGCGCCGGGGACGATCAGGACCTGGCGGCGAGCAGCTGGGCGATCTGCACGGCGTTCAGGGCCGCGCCCTTGCGCAAGTTGTCATTGGCGATGAACATCGCCAGGCCACGGCCGTCGGGCACACCCGGGTCCTGCCGCAGCCGTCCGACGAAGGACGGGTCGGCACCGGCAGCCTGCAGCGGCGTGGGCACGTCCGACCAGGCGACGCCGGGGGCACCGGCGAGCAGCTCGCGGGCACGCGCCGGGCTGATGGGCTCGGCGAACTCGGCGTTGATGCTCAGCGAGTGCCCCGTGAACACCGGCACCCGGACGCACGTGCCCGACACGCGCAGGTCGGGGATCCCGAGGATCTTGCGGCTCTCGTTGCGCAGCTTCTGCTCCTCGTCGGTCTCCCCGCTGCCGTCGTCGACCAGGGTGCCGGCCAGCGGGACGACGTCGAAGGCGATGGGGGCGACGTACTTCACGGGAGCCGGCAGCGTGACCGCCTGGCCGTCGTAGGTCAGGCCCGTCATGTCCTGGGTCGCCGCGGCGGCGATCTGGCTGGCCAGCTCCTCGACGCCGGCCAGGCCACTGCCCGACACCGCTTGGTAGCTGCTCACCACCAGCCGGCGCAGGCCCGCAGCCTCATGCAGCGGCCGGAGGACCGGCATCGCGGCCATCGTGGTGCAGTTCGGGTTGGCCACGATCCCCTTGGCGATGTGGTCCAGCGCCTCGGGGTTGACCTCGGACACCACCAGGGGCACCTCGGGGTCCATGCGCCAGGCCGAGGAGTTGTCCACGACGACCGCCCCGGCGGCGGCGAAGCGAGGAGCCAGTGCCTTGGAGGTGGACCCACCGGCGGAGAACAGCGCGATGTCGATGCCCGAGGGGTCAGCGGTGGCGGCATCCTCGACCACCACCTGCGTGCCTCGCCACGGCAGCGTCCTGCCGGCGCTGCGGGCGCTGGCGAAGAAGCGCACCCCTGCCAGGTCCAGCGACGACTCGTCGAGCAGCTGGCGCATCACGCCACCGACCTGACCCGTCGCGCCGACGACGGCCACCGTGACGCTCATCGCCCGGTCCCCCCGTAGACGACGGCCTCGCCCTCGGCGTCCAGGCCGAAGGCGGTGTGCACCGCCCGCACGGCCTCGGCCGCCGACTGGGTGTCCGTGACCACCGAGATCCGGATCTCGGAGGTGGTGATCATGCTGATGTTGATCCCATGGTCGGCCAGGGCCTTGAACAGGGTCGCCGAGACGCCGGGGTTCGAGCGCATCCCAGCGCCCACCAGCGAGATCTTCGCGATGGCCTCATCCGAGCGCAGGCCGCTGAACCCGATGACCTCCTTGGCTGCCCCGAGCGCCTCGAGCGCCGCGGAGCGCTGCGCGACCGGGCACGTGAAGGTCACGTCCGTGAGGCCGGTCTCGTCAGCCGAGACGTTCTGGACGATCATGTCGACGTTCACCCCAGCGTCGGCCAGCGCCTGGAAGATCTGCGCTGCCTCACCGGGTCGGTCCGGTACCCCGATGACCGTGATCTTGCAGTCGTTCACGTCATGGGCGACGCCGGCGATGATGGGCTGCTCCATGGCAGGACCTCCGGGGGTCTGGACGATGGCGGGCAGGGGCTGCGAACGGTCCACGACCCAGGTGCCCGGTCGGTCGGAGAACGACGAGCGCACGTGGATCGGCAGCGAGGAGCGGCGGGCGTACTCGACGCACCGGACGTGCAGCACCTTGGCCCCCGCCCCGGCGAGCTCGAGCATCTCCTCGTAGCTGATGAGCGGGACGCGCCGGGCGGCCGGCACGGCGCGGGGATCTGCCGAGAACACCCCGTCGACGTCGGTGTAGATCTCGCAGACGTCGGCGCCCAGGGCCACGGCGAGGGCCACCGCGGTGGTGTCCGACCCGCCGCGACCCAGGGTGGTCACATCCTTGCTGTCATAGGACACGCCCTGGAAGCCGGCGACGATCGGGATGGCTCCCTCCCCGAGGGCATGGCGGATGCGCCCGGGCGTGACGTCGATGATGCGAGCGGAGCCATGCGCGGAGTCCGTGATGAGCCCGGCCTGGGAGCCGGTGTAGGACCGGCCCTCCTCGCCCAGGTCGTGGATCGCCATGGCCAGCAGGGCCATCGACATCCGCTCCCCCGCGGTGAGCAGCATGTCCATCTCACGGCCAGGGGGATTGGGACTGACGTCCCGGGCGAGGTCGACCAGCTCGTCGGTGGTGTCGCCCATGGCTGAGACCACGACCACGACCTCGTTGCCCGCCCGCTTGGTCTGCACGATCCGCGCCGCCACGCGCCGCACGCTGGCGGCGTCAGCGACCGACGAGCCGCCGTACTTCTGGACGATCAGGGACATGGCGCTGCTCTCCATCGGCGGCCGACGCGTTGGGGCCAGATTCTAGTCCGAGTCGGCAGGACGGCTCGGGCACGCGCGTGGCGGCAGGGGCTGCAACGGTGACAGCGGGCAGCCAAGCCGGGGCCCTCAGGTGGGCAGCGAGGCCTCAGTCGGCCTCGTCGACCTCCAACGGTGCCCCCGACCGCACGTGTGACACCAACGAACGCAGTGCGCGCAGCACGCAGGCCCCCGCATCGCCCCACGACGACAGGTAGGTGGTCTGCCACCACCAGAGGGCCTCGAGGTTGCGCCCGGCCGCGTGGTGGGCCAAGCCGTGGAGCAGGTCGGTGACGATGACGCACAGGTCGTCCGACAGCCGCGAGGGGACCAGCTCCGGTCTGGCGTACGGGTCGAAGACCTCGACGTAGGCGTCGATGGGCGCCAACCGCTCGGCCAGTGCGGCCCGCAGCCGATCCACGTCCGGCTCGGCGCCGGCATCCGGCTCGTAGCGGCCCTCGGGGACCACGTCAGCGATCGCTCCCAGGCGTGCACCCATCGCCAGCATGTCCGAGACCTCGAGCAGCAGCAGGGAGATCGCCTGGTCCTCACCGATCCCGGCAGCGACCGTCTCGGCCAGCTGGACGAAGCGGGCAGCGGCAGCCGCCATCCCATCAGCCAGCGCGACGAGGTCCTCGTCAACGGTCGTCGCGGGGGTGGCCACCACCGCCATCGCGCCCTCCATCGGGGCATCCTCGACCAGTTCGCCCATCACACCTGCCCTCCGATCCGCCGGCGCCCCTCGAACGCGCGGCCCAACGTCACCTCGTCGGCGAACTCGAGATCCCCGCCCACCGGCAACCCGCTGGCGAGCCGCGAGACGGTCACCTGCAGCGGACCGATGAGCCGGGCGAGGTAGGCCGCGGTGGCCTCCCCCTCGAGATTGGGGTCAGTGGCGATGATGACCTCGGTCACCGACCCGTCGGCCAGCCGGGTCATCAGCTCGCGGATGCGCAGGTCGTCCGGCCCGATCCCCTCCATGGGGCTGATCGCCCCGCCCAGCACGTGGTAGCGGCCCCGGAACTCCCGGGTGCGTTCGATCGCCACGACGTCCTTGCTCTCCTCCACCACGCACAGCATGCCCGGGTCGCGCCGCGGGTCCCGGCAGATGGCGCACGTCTCGGCCTGGGCCACGTTGCCGCAGATCTCGCAGAAGGTGACCTGGTCGCGCAGCACGAGCAGCGCCTGTGCCAGCGCGGTGACCTCCTCCGGGTCGGTCTTCAGCAGGTGGAACGCGATGCGCTGGGCGCCCTTGGGCCCGATGCCCGGCAGCCGGCCGAGTGCGTCGATGACGTCCTGGATGATGCCCTCGTACATGCCCAGCCCTACGTGTGGTCGATCTCACCGATGGGACGGGCACCCAGCTCCCGGGTGACCAGGGCCAGTCCGTCCACCGCCGAGAGGTCCGGGTCGTCCTCGCTCGGCTCGTCCGGACGCTCGACCTCCTGCCCCCCGGCAGCTGCGCCGCGCACGAGCGCGGAACCCCGTGCAGCGGCACGCGGCCCATGGGCCGAACCCTCGGGCACCCGGCGTGCGGGGCGGGACTGCTGTGCTGCAGCCCCCTCGCCAGGGGCAGCGAGGTCGGCATCCGCCTGATCCCCCGCAGGCAGGGACGCGCCCTCAGGCGCCGCACTGGGGGCTTCGACCCTCGCCGCATTGGACGAGCCCGCCGCGTCGCTGCCCACGCTGGCCCGCGCCCCTGCGCCGCCGGCCTGCGCCGCGCCGGGGTCGTGGACCACGTCGATCTGCAGGTCCAGGCCCAGGACGTCGATGAGCGCCTGGCGGAGCCGCTCGTCGTGGCCGCGCTGGGCGATGGCGCGGAGGTTGCCGGCACCGGGCACCGCCACGGCGAGGGCGCCGTTGGCCACCGAGAGGGGAACCGCGTCGAGGAAGGCGGTCCACGCCACCCTGCTCTCGGTGGAGAGGCGCACCAGCACCTGCTCCCAACCGGCCCTGACCTGGGCCAGCCCGGTGTCGTCGTTCCCCGCCCGGGCGGGGGCCGCGGGGTGCCCGGCCGCGGCCGGCGCACTCGCCCGCTCCTGGGTCGCCTCGGTAGGCCCACGCACTGCCTGAGCGGCCGGCGGATCCTCCGCCGAGGCGCCGGCGGTCTCGCCCTTCCCTTCGCGGGCTGGCGTCGCAGGCTGGGGTGCTGCCGAGCCAGGTGCCTCCTGCATCGGTGGGGCGGCTGCCGCCAGGTCGAACGAGTCCGGACCGGGCGTGGGCACGGAGCCGCCGTCGTGAGTTGCGACGGCGCGGTCACCGGCAGGGGCGGTCCGCAGCGTGGGCCGGGTGGGAGGCGTCCTGCCCGCCGGCGGGGCGGGGGGCGGGACCGCAGCGCTGGCCCGGGGGGAGGTCCCGGCAGATCGTCCGGCGCCAGCCCCGCCCGGCGGGGCGTCAGCCGCGGCGGCCTGGGCGTCCGCTGGCCGCGCACCGACGGGGCTCCCGGATCCCGATGGCCCAGCCGGTGCCGCGGCGCGACCAGGACCGCCCTGCCCGCCGCCGTCGGGCACCCCGGGCGCGCCGTGACGTTCGAGCCGCTCGATCCGGGCGACCAGGGCGCCGAGGTCCTCCGACGGCCGGGGGAGCGCCAACCGGGCGCACAGCAGCTCCAGCTGCAGCCGCGGGGCGGTGGCGCCCTTGAGCTCGCCGAGGCCGGAGCTGACCAGGTCAGCGGCCTGGGACAACTCGGCAAGACCTAAGGACTGGGCCTGGGACGCCATCCGCTCGCCCTCGTCGTCGGGCACCTCGACCAGGCCACTGGCCAGGGCCTCGGGGTCCGCGCGCAGGATGATGAGGTCGCGGAGCCGGTCGAGCACGTCGGTCACGAAGCGGCGGGGGTCGTGACCACCGGAGATGACCCGGTCGACCACCGCGAACATCTGGGCAGCCGAGCCTGCTGACAGCGCCGCGACGAAGTCGTCGAGGAGGGCCGCGTCGGTCAGGCCCAGGGCAGCCACGGCATCGGCATAGGTCAGGCCCAGGGGACCGGCGCCCGCCAGCAGCTGCCCCAGGACGGACAGGCTGTCGCGCACGCTGCCCTGGCCGGCACGCGCCACGAGGGCGAGGGCCGCAGGCTCCGCGGGCACCCCCTCGGCACCGCAGACCACGCCCAGGTGAGCCGCCAGCGTGCGAGCGGGAACGAGGCGGAACCCGTAGTGGAAGGTGCGCGACCGGATGGTCGAGATGATCTTGTCGGGCTCCGTGGTGGCGAAGATGAAGCGCAGGTGCGCCGGTGGCTCCTCGATGAGCTTGAGCAGCGCGTTGGCGGCCTCATTCGTGAGCTGGTGGGCCTCATCGATGATGTAGACCTTGTACCGACTGGCGGCCGGGGCGTAGATGGCCCGCTCGCGCAGGTCCCGGGCGTCGTCGATGCCCCGGTGGGTGGCAGCGTCGAGCTCGACGACGTCGATGGAGCCGGGGCCGTTCGGCGCCAGCTCCACGCAACTGCGGCACGTGCCGCAGGGAGTCGCCGTGGGTCCGTGCTCGCAGTTCAGCGAACGGGCAAGGATGCGCGCCGTCGAGGTCTTGCCGCACCCCCTGGGCCCCGAGAGCAGGTAGGCGTGGTGCACGCTGCCCGCAGCCAGGGCGCGCGCCAGGGGCTCGGTCACGTGCTCCTGGCCGATGACCTCGCCCAAGGAGCCCGGCCGGTAGGTCCGGTAGAGCGCCAGTGCCACGCCGACACCCTAGTCGCCCGCACCGACACCCCCGGCCGGTTCGTCCCGAGCGTGTGTTCATCCCCAGATCCATCCACAGCTGGGGATAACTCACACGGCTGTAACTACGCGCGTGTCATCGTCCGATCACAGTGCGCCACCAGCGGCCGCGGGGGCGGTCGGGTCGGCGGCCCCGTCGGCCCGCGCCTCCCGAGCCAGGTAGTCCTCAAGGAGCATCACGTTCTCGCCGACACGCCTGGCGACCTGGAGCAGGGTGGACATCGACGAGATCTCCTCCACCTGCTCCTTGAGGAACCAGTGGGTGAACTGCTCGCCGAGGAAGTCGCGCTCCTCGCGTGCGAGCGCGATGAGGGTCTCGAACTGCTGGGTGACCGTGCGCTCCTGGGCCAGGGCCAGCTCGAGCGGCTCAACCACGCTGGTGAACTCGTTGCGGACCGCCGGCACCCCCGGGATCACGACCTCGGCCTCCCGGTCCATGAGGTACTGCACGATCATCATCGCGTGATTGCGCTCCTCGACGGCCTGCCCGTAGAAGTGGCCAGCGAGCTGCGGCAGCGCCTGCTGGTCGTACCAGACAGCGATGGCGACGTACTGCTGCGATGCGGCGAACTCGTGCCCGATCTGGGCGTTGAGGAGGTCGTGGACGCGGCTCATGGCGCAACTCCTGGCATCTCGGGTGCTCGACGAGGGCCGCGACAGCGGCCCAGGAGCCAGCCTAGGTGGGCTGCGAGGGGGTCGCTGTCGCGACCCCGGAGGCACCACCGACCGTGGTGCGCAGCCGGGGGCCGGGTCGAACTGGCGGTGGCGGTGGGATTCGAACCCACGGTGGGCTCATCACCCACACACGATTTCGAGTCGTGCTCCTTTGGCCGCTCGGACACGCCACCGCCGAGGATTCTAGGTGCGCCCCGAGCCGGGCACGAAATCGCGCGCGGCAGCACGGCCTAGGCTTCGGCCGTGCCCGTCGGACCCCACCCGCGGCCCTGGCCCGACGACCCCCGGCTGGACCCGGAGCTGCTCGCGCAGGGCGACACCCGCAACGTCGTCGACCGGTTCCGGTACTGGCGGCTCGAGGCGATCGTCGATGCGTTGCGCACGAGCCGCGTGCCGTTGCACATCGCCGTGGAGAACGTCGAGCACGACCTGAACATCGGCTCGATCGTGCGGACGGCCAACGCCTGGAACGTCGCGGGGGTGCACATCGTCGGCCGGCGTCGATGGAACCGCCGGGGCGCCATGGTCACCGACCGGTACCTCGACATCGCCCACCACCCGGACGTCGCCAGCTTCGGCGCGTGGGCCGCTGCCGAGGGCCTGCCGGTGCTCGCCGTCGACGTCGTGCCCGGCGCGGTCCCGCTCGAGGGCTTCGCGCTGCCCGAGGCGTGCGTCCTGCTGTTCGGCCAGGAGGGGCCGGGGCTCTCGTCGGCGGCTCTGCAGGTCGCCCAGGCCGTGCTGTCCATCACCCAGCACGGCTCCACGCGCTCCCTGAACGTCGCCGCCGCAGCCGCCGTGGCCATGTTCGCCTGGCGGATCCAGCACCCGGGTTTGCCGCCGGCGCCCGACGGGTAGCCTGCCGAGGTGATCCTGTCGACGCTCGCCGCGCTGCCCACTGCGCTCGCCACGGGCCTGCCGGCGCTGGGGCCCGACTGGCTCGACCCCCAGAACCTGGATCGGTTCGGCAGTGCCGCCTTCTGGATCGCGATGGCGATCATCTTCGCCGAATGCGGCCTGCTCATCGGCTTCTTCCTGCCCGGCGACTCGCTGCTGTTCATGGTGGGCCTCTTCGTCGCCAGTGGCGTCATCGGCCTGCCGCTGTGGCTGGCCTGCCTGCTGCTCACGGTCGCCGCGGTCGCCGGCAACCTCACCGGCTACTGGATCGGCTACCGCGCCGGGCCCAGCCTGTTCAACCGGCCCGACTCCCGGTTCTTCAAGCAGGAGTACGTGGACAAGACCCACGCGTTCTTCGACAGGTACGGGGCGCGGGCGATCGTGCTGGCGCGCTTCGTGCCCATCGTGCGCACCTTCATCACGGCGATGGCCGGCGTGGGGCGCATGAACCTGCGCACCTATGTCATCTACTCCACGGTCGGCGCGGTGCTCTGGGCGACCGGCGTGACGCTTGCGGGCTACTTCCTTGGCAACATCCCCTTCGTCAAGGACCACATCGAGCTCATGCTGATCGGCATCGTGGCGCTGTCCGTCATCCCGATCGGCATCGAGACGTTCCGCCATCGGCGGGACGCGCGTGCCGCCGTCGCTGCCGTGGAGGCCGGGGAGTAGCCGCCTAGGCTGCACCTGTGACCGATCCGCGCAGTGCGCTCAACGACCAGATCCGCAGCAAGGCGGTCGTCCACGGCCGCGTCACCCTGTCCTCGGGACGCGAGGCCGACTACTACGTCGACCTGCGGCGGGTGACGCTGGACGGCGAGGCAGCGCCGCTGGTCGGGGCTGTCATGCTCGACCTGACCCACGACCTGTCCTACGACGCGGTGGG
>DASVBK010000178.1:0-12612 GCA_036375875.1 Candidatus Nanopelagicales bacterium | reverse complement strand
CGTCGGCCTCGTCGGGCTCGGCGACCTCATCGGTGCGCACGGCGATCAGCCCGCGGCCCAGCAGCGACACGACCCGGTCGCTGGCCAGCAGCGGTGCCACGCCCACCCCCACCAGCACCTCGGCCAGCGTGCGCCGGCCGTCCACCCGCGCCAGCACCCTCCAGTCCTCGACCTCGAGCATCGTCGACTCGCCCAGCTGCGGGGCCAGGGCCAGCACGCTGTCGCCCTGGGGCAGGGCGGCCCGGACCCGCTGCCACTCACCCGCGCGGGCTCGCGCCCGCTCGATCGCGTCGGAGACAGGCATGCGCAGGCCCACATCGCCCTCGTCGCCCTCGCCGGTCCAGACCGCGAACTCACCCTCACCCCAGGTGAGCAGCTCAGCGAGCGCCTCGACCACATGCTCATCGGCCAGGCCGCGCACCCGCTCGGCGTCGAGGGCGCCCGCGTCCAGCAGCGCGCGCACCGGCTCCCGGTGCTCGAGCGCCTCGGCCAGGTCGCTCACCGGCACCTGCGCCGCGGCGACCACCTGGCGCAGCAGCCCGGCGCGCCGCACGTCGGCCGACGCCGACGACAGCTCGCCGTCCACGAGGTGCACCACGCCGACCGCGTGCGGGCCACTGACCTGCATCCGCGCCGTCCGCCCGCCCATCGCCAGCAGGGACAGGACCTCGTCGAGCCCGAACGAGTCGAGGCTCCCACTGAGGTTCATGGTCATCGCGCACCCTCCAGCTCCGACGTCCGGGACATGGCGTGGCGACCCACACCTGTCCTCCCATGTCGTCACCACCCGGGCCGACCTTGAGCGGCCCCCGGGGGTCGCTCCCGGTGCGGCGTCAGTCCTGTCGGCAGGCCAGCTCCGCAGCCAGCGCCGCACGCATGACCTCGACATCGGGCTCGCAGCCCGTCATGAGCGCCACCTGCGCCGCGGCCTGGTGCAGCAGCATCACGTCACCGGCGCAGGCCATGCCTCCAGCTGCCCGCCACCGGCGGACCAGCGGTCGCGGCCAGGGCGCGTAGGCCACGTCGAGCAGCACCCCGGGCGCCCCCGCGGGCATGGTCTCGAGCAGCGAGTCCGCGGCGGCGGCTGGGGCGGTGCACACCACGATCGACGCTGCCGCCCGGTCGGGCAGCCGCTCCTGGTGCGCCGGCCAGCCCCGCACCCGCAGCGCCACGCCCAGCTGCTCGGCGAGGGCCCCCAGCTCGGGCGCGACCGCGGCGGGCCGCCGGGCCGCGACCACCACGTCATGACAGCCCATCGAGGCAAGGGCGGCCAGCGTCGAGGCGGCCGTCGCCCCGGCGCCCAGGACGAGCGCCGGCCCCGGCTCGGCACCGAGCTCGCGCAGCGCCGCGACGATGCCGGGCACATCGGTGTTGTGCCCGACCCGACGGCCGTCCGCGCCGAGCACCACGGTGTTCGCCGCGCCGACGAGCCCGACCAGCCCCCAGGCCTCGTCCAGCAACGGCAGCACCGCCCGTTTCAGCGGCATGGTCAGCGACAGCCCCGCCCACTCCGGGCCGCAACCGTCGAGGAACGCCGCCAACCCCGCCTCGTCGACCTCGAACGCGTCGTACTGCCACGCAAGCCCCAGCTGCCGGTACGCGGCCCGATGCAGCGTCGGCGAGAGGCTGTGGACGATCGGGCTGCCGAGCACGGCCGCGCGGCGCAGCAGCCCGGCCGCGTGGGTCACTGGGGGTTCTCGTCCAGCCACGCGCTGAGCTCCTGCTTGAACCCCAGGAACTCGTTGTAGTCGTTGGTGAACTTCGTCTCGCCGGACTCTGGGTTGACCGTCACGTAGTAGAGCCAGTCGCCGTCCGCCGGGTTCAGGGCGGCCGCCATCGCCGCCTCACCCGGGGAGTTGATCGGCGTGGGGGGCAGGCCTGGGTTGCGGTACGTGTTGTACGGCGAGTCGGTGTTCTGCAGCTCCTCCGTGGTGAGGTTGATGTCGGACTTCTTCAGCGCGTAGTTCAGCGTGGCGTCCATCTGCAGCAGCCCGTAGGTGCCGCCCCAGGTCGACTCGTCGAGCCGGTTGTAGATGACCCGGGCCACCTTGTCGAAGTCGTCGGGGTGGCCCTCGGCCTGCACCAGGCTGGCGACGATCATGACCTCGTAGGGGGTGAGCCCCAGCTCGGCGGCGCCCTGCTCGAGGTCGACCTTGCCCGCGGCCTGGTCCCAGCGCTTCACCAGCCGCGACAGGATGTCGGTCGCCGTGTCGTCGGCTCCGAGCTCGTACTTGGCAGGGAACAGGAACCCCTCGGCGAAGTCCTTGGCGTACTTCGGCAGGCCGATCTCGCCGCTCTTGGACGCCTCCTCGAGCTCCTTGATGGGGATGCCGGTGGCCTGCTTGATGACCTCGAAGGCCTGGTCCATGCGCAGGCCCTCGCGCAGCAGCAGTTCGTTGACCACCCGGGTGTTGGGATCGACCATGCGCTGGACCGCGGCCGCCGCGCTCATCCTGGTGAGCATCTCGTACTGGCCCGGCCCGATCGACTTGGCGTCGGTCTCCCGCTTCGCGGCGTCCAGCCACGCGTCCACCGAGGCAACGACCCCCTCGGACTTGAGCGTCTGGCCGATCTTGGCCAGCGTGTCGCCCTTCTCGACGGTGACGACGATGGCCGGCTCGGTGCCCTCACCCTCGTAGTCGGCGGGGCCGCTGCCCAGGGTGGGCAGGTTGTCCAGCCCCACCTTGACGACGAAGCCGATGCCCACGAGCACCACGAGGCTCAGGGCCACCGCGAGCCACGACAGGCCACGGTGCTTCGGGCCCCGCGGGGCGGCGGAGCCCGGCTCCAGCTGGAGGCCGAGGTTGCTCATTGCCGCTCCACCAGGGTGCCAGGGGCGCGCCCGGTCGCGCGCTCGGTGTCAACAGCGTATTGGACGAAGACCACGGCGGCCGCTTGATCCATCACCGCCCGGCTGCTGCGGGCGGTGCGGCCAGCCTCGCGCAGGCCCCGCGTCGCCGAGACCGTGGACAGCCGCTCGTCGACCAGCCGCACCGGGGTCGGGGCCACCAGCGGGGCCAGGGCCTCGGCGAAGCCACGGGCGACGGCCGCGGCCGGACCCTCACGCCCCGCCATCGTCAGCGGCAGGCCGACGACCACCTCGAGCGCCTCGAACTCCGCGGCGATCCGAGCGACGCGCTCCAGCGCCCCGTCGCCCGCGGGGACGGTCTCGACCGGGACGGCGAGGACCGCGTCGGGGTCGGTCCTGGCCACGCCGATGCGCACGGCGCCCACGTCGACCCCGACGCGCACCCCGCGGCGCATCAGGCCCGTGCAGCCAGGAACTCGCGGGCGGCCCGCAGCGCCTCGTCGACGCCGGCCGGGTTCGTGCCCCCACCCTGCGCGGCGTCTGCCTTGCCGCCGCCCCGGCCGGCGACCGACGGCAGGGCGGCGGCCAGGATCTCCCGGGCGCTCAGGCCCGCGGCCTGGCCGGGGGCGTTCACGGTGACCAGCAGCGACACCTTGCCCTCGGCCACGGCGGCCCCCACCAGCACGACCGGGATGTCGCTGGCGATCATCTGCAGGGCGATGCTCGTGGCCTCGCGCAGGTCCGCTGCTGAGGAGCCGTCGGGCAGCGCATAGGTCCACACACGGGTGCTGCCGATGTCGTGGCGCTCGCCGATGACGCCCTCGATGTTGGCCTTGACCGCGGCCTTGCGCATCATCGCGATCTGGGCCTCGGCCTCCTTGATGCGCTCGAGCAGCGCCCCGATCCGCTCCGGCAGCTCCTCCGGGCGCGCCTTCACCTGCTGCGACAGCGCGCTGAGCAGCAGGTGCTCACGGGCCAGGTGCCGGTAGGCGTCGGCCCCCACGAGGGCCTCGATGCGCCGCACGCCCGAGCCGATCGACGCCTCGGAGAGGAACTTCACGACGCCGAGCTGGCCCGATCGGCTGGTGTGCGTGCCGCCGCACAGCTCACGCGCCCAGTCGCCCACCGACACCACGCGCACCCGGTCGCCGTACTTCTCGCCGAAGAGCGCCATGGCGCCGATCGCGCGGGCCTGGTCCTGGCTCATGTACTGCGCGGTGACCTCGAGGTCGTCGAGCAGCAGGGTGTTCACGCGGTCCTCGACGTCGGCCATGACCGAGGCCGGCACCGGGGCCGGGTTCGGGAAGTCGAAGCGCAGCCGGCCCGGCGAGTTCTCCGAACCCATCTGGGTGGCCGTCTCGCCCAGGATCTCGCGGAACGCCTTGTGGATCATGTGGGTGGCCGTGTGGGCCCGGCTGATCGCGAGGCGCCGCGGGAGGTCCACCTCGCCGATCGCTGCGGTGCCGACCGCGGCCTCGCCGTCGGCCACCGTGGCACGGTGCACGAACAGCCCGGGCACGGGCTGCTGCACGTCGTAGACCTCGAGCAGCGCGCCGTCGGCCAGTCGGATCAGGCCCTGGTCGCCGATCTGGCCGCCTCCCTCGGCGTAGAACGGGGTGCGGTCCAGGATCGCCTCGACGTGGCTGCCCGGCCCCGCTGCCGGCACCACCGTGCCGTCGACCAGCAGGCCGCGCAGCACGCCCTCGCTGACCACCTCGGCGTAGCCGGTGAAGTCGGTGGTGCCTGCGGCGTCCATCACCTCGCGGTAGACGGTGGCCGGCGTGAGGCCCGCCTTGCGCGCGCGGGCGTCGGCCTTCGCGCGCTGCTTCTGCTCGGCCATGAGCCGGCGGAAGCCGTCCTCGTCGACCTGCACCCCGGCGTCGGCGGCCATCTCCAGGGTGATCTCGATCGGGAAGCCGTACGTGTCGTGCAGCGTGAACGCCTCGTCGCCGGGCAGCGTCGTCGCCCCCGCCGCCCTCGTGCGCGCGACCGCGGACTCCAGCAGCGTGGTGCCTCGGCCCAGGGTCTCCAGGAACGAGGCCTCCTCCCCGGCGGCGATGCTGGTGATGCGCCCGGCGTCGGTGACCAGCTCCGGGTACTGCGGGCCCATGGCCTCGATGGCGGCGGTGACCAGCTCGGCCATGCTGGGGTCGCCGGCCCCGAGCAGGCGCATCTTCTGCACGACGCGGCGCATGATGCGGCGCAGCACGTAGCCGCGGCCCTCGTTGCCGGGCAGCACGCCGTCGCCGATGAGGAAGGCGCAGGTGCGGGCATGGTCGGCGACCACGCGCAGGTCCACGTCCGTCTTGTGGTCGCGGCCGTAGGCAGCGCCGGACAGCACCATGGCCCGGTCCAGGATGTGCCGGGTGGTGTCGATCTCGTAGATGTTGTCGACGCCCTGCAGGATCGCGGCCATGCGCTCGAGGCCCATGCCGGTGTCGATGTTCTTGTTCGGCAGGTCGCCGCGGATGTCGAAGTCGACCTTCGTGCGCACCTCGCTGAGCTCGGACTGCATGAACACGAGGTTCCAGACCTCGAGGTAGCGGTCCTCGTCGGCCTCGGGGCCGCCCTCGCGGCCGTGCTCCGGGCCGCGATCGAAGTAGATCTCCGAGCAGGGCCCCCCGGGCCCGGGCACACCCATGTGCCAGTAGTTGTCGGCCAGGCCGCGGCGCTGGATGCGCTGCATCGGCACGCCGGCGATCGTGTGCCAGATGTCGATCGCCTCGTCGTCGTCACCGAGGACGGTGACCCACAGCTTGTCCTCGGGGAAGCCGTAGCCGCCGTTGGACAACGAGCCGGTGAGGAGCTCCCACGCCAGCGGGATCGCCCCGGCCTTGAAGTAGTCCCCGAACGAGAAGTTGCCGGCCATCTGGAAGAACGAGGCGTGCCGCGTGGTCTTGCCGACCTCCTCGATGTCCAGCGTGCGCACGCACTTCTGCACGCTGGTGGCGCGCGGGTAGGGCGGGGTCGCCTGGCCCAGGAAGTAGGGCTTGAACGGCACCATCCCGGCGTTGACGAACAGCAGGGTCGGGTCGTCGAGCAGCAGGCTGGCGCTGGGCACCGGGGTGTGGCCGCGGTCGGCGAAGAACGCCAGGAACCGGCGGCGGATCTCGGCGGAGTCCATGTACTCGAAGCTCATGCGTCGTCCATTCCGGTCAACCGCGGCGGGCACGGGTGGTGCGCGGCGCCGTCCGCACGCTCGTCGCCGGTGCGCCGCCATGATGGGCGGGGGCGGCCGCGGCGGCCGGGGCGGTGCGCGGCGGCGGACCGGGACGCCGCTCCGGGACCGGCACCCAGTCGTCGTCGATCGGGATGACCCGGGCAGTGTCGCTGCCGGCCTGCGGCAGGGCGCTCACGTCCTGCGCGGTGCCGATCACCAGGCGGCCCTCGCGCTGGGCCTTGATGTCGGCCAGCCGGCCCAGGCCGTTCGCGGTGCGTGCCGCCACGCGACTGGTCGCCGCTGCCGCGACCTGCGCGGAGCCCAGCGGCCCGAGCGCCTTCGCCTGCCGGACGGCCCTGGTGCCCTTGCGGTACGCCGCGACGCCGCCGACCGCCCCCACGGCCATCCAGAACACCCGACTCATGGGGCGAACCCTATGCCGCGCCGAAGGAGGGGGCCGAATCGACGCGGGCGTGCTCGCGCCGCGGCCAAGGGGGCGCATCCGCTCCGTCCGGGCGCACCGGGCGCCCCGGACGCATCCACGCCGCCGGGGCGCACCCGCGCCGGGATCCCACGCAGCAGGTGCGGCCCCAGGGCCGCAGATCCGGTGATCAGGGGTGGTGGGCGTTCGGGGCGGGTGCCTCGGGTGCGTCGGGTGGGGCGGGCGACGCGGGTGTCCCGGGCCCGGGCGGGGCCGACGTTGCAGGCGCGTCGGGGGCCGACTCCGGCGCCACCCCGTCGACCGTCGCGCGCAACCGGTCAGCCAGCGGCCCGAGCCGCGCCTCCACGCCGTGATCGGTGGGCACGTAGTAGCGCCTGCCGCGCACCACGTCCGGGGCGTACTGCTGCGCCAGCACGCCAGCGGGGTCGTCGTGGGGGTACTGGTAGCCGACCACCCCCGTGCTGGCGGCACCGGGGTGGTGGCCGTCGCGCAGGTGCGGCGGGACCGCGCCCACCCGTCCGGCCCGGACGTCGGCCGCGGCCCCGTCGATGGCCCGGATCACCGCGTTGGACTTCGGGGCCAGGGCGAGGTGGACGGTGGCCTGGGCCAACGGCAGCCGGGCCTCCGGCAGGCCGATCTGCTGGGCGGCCGTCATCGCCGCGACGGCGACGCCCAACGCGCTGGGATCGGCCATCCCGACGTCCTCGCTGGCCAGGATAACCAGGCGCCTCGCGATGAACCGCGGGTCCTCACCCGCCTCGATCATCCGCGCCAGGTAGTGGATGGCGGCGTCCGGGTCGCTGCCGCGCACGCTCTTGATGAACGCCGAGATCACGTCGTAGTGCTGGTCGCCGGCGCGGTCGTAGCGCACGAGTGCGCGTTGCACCGCGACGGCGACCTCCTCGGCCCGCACGAGCACCGGCTCGCTCGGATCGGCGGTGGGGGTCACCCCGTGGGCAGCGGCCTCCAGGTAGGTCAGGGCGCGTCGGGCATCGCCCCCCGCGAAGCGGATCAGGTCCGCGCGGGCGTCCTCGGCGAGGCGGACCCGTCCGGCCAGGCCCCGCTCGTCGGCCACCGCCCGGTCGATGAGGGCCCCGACCTCGTCGTCGGTGAGCGAGCGCAGCATGAGCAGCAGCGATCGGGACAGCAGCGGCGAGACGACGCTGAACGAGGGGTTCTCGGTGGTCGCAGCCACCAGGGTCACCCAGCCGTTCTCCACGCCCGGCAGCAGCGCGTCCTGCTGGGTGCGGGTGAACCGGTGCACCTCGTCGATGAACAGCACGGTCGGCACGCCCGAGATGCGGGCGGTGTCGATGGCGGTGCGGACGTCCTTGACCCCGGCGGTCACCGCGCTGAGCTCCACGAACCGCCGACCACCCGTGCGGCTCACCAGCGAGGCGATGGTCGTCTTGCCGGTGCCCGGCGGGCCCCAGAGGATCACCGAGCTGGTGCCGGACCCCTCGATGAGGCGCCGCAGCGGCGAGCCCGGCGCGACGAGCTCGGCCTGGCCGACCAGCTCGTCGAGCTCCCGCGGGCGCATCCGGACTGCCAGCGGTGCACTCGGGTCGATGCTGCGCTCGGCCACGTCCGGGGCGTCGAAGAGCGAGGGGCCGTCGGGGGCCGAGCGCGAGGTCCCGGGCACGGCGCCATCCTAGGGCTGGACGCTCGTGCCGCCGGGACGCCCGGGGGGCGCGGGTGCCAGCATGGCCGGGTGCCCACGAGTCCCCCGCACGCCGCGCTGCGCCCGATCCACGATGTCGCCGCCGAGCTCGGCATCCCCGCGGATCACGTCATCCCGTGGGGTCCCGGCCGGGCCAAGGTGCACCTCGACGCCCTGGGCGAGCGCCCGCCGAGCGGGCGGCTCATCCTGGTCTCGGCGATCACGCCGACCCCGGCCGGCGAGGGCAAGACCACGATGGCCATCGCCCTGGCGATGGGCATGCGTGCGATCGGCCGGCGCGCGGTCCTGGCCCTGCGCGAGCCGTCGCTTGGTCCCGTGTTCGGGATGAAGGGTGGCGGCACGGGCGGCGGCGCGGCCACCCTGGAACCCGCCGAGGACATCAACCTGCACTTCACCGGCGACCTGCACGCGATCACGTCCGCGCACAACCTGCTCTCGGCGCTCGTCGACAACACGCTGCAGTTCGGACGGCCGGCGCCGCTGGACCACCGGCGGGTCACCTGGCCGCGGGCGGTCGACATGAACGACCGGTTCCTGCGGCACGTGGTGGTCGGCCTGGGCGGCCCGCTGGACGGCCTTCCCCGCGAGTCGGGCTTCCAGATCACGGCGTCGAGCGAGGTCATGGCGGTGCTGTGCCTGGCCCGGGACCTGCCCGACCTGCAGGCGCGGCTGGGCCGCATCGTCGTGGGCTGGACCGCGCAGGACGAGCCGGTGACGGCCGACGCCATCGGGGCGGCGCCGGCCATGACCGCCCTGCTGCGCGACGCCCTCATGCCGAACCTCGCGCAGGCGGCGGACGGCTCGCCCGCCCTGGTCCACGGCGGGCCCTTCGCGAACATCGCGCACGGCACCAACTCGATGATCGCCACCCGCATGGCGCTGGCGACCGGCGCGGACGTGGTGACCGAGGGCGGCTTCGGCTTCGACCTCGGGGGCGAGAAGTTCCTCGACATCGCCTGCCGCAGTGCCGGCATCTGGCCCCGTGCCGTCGTGCTGGTGGCGACGCTGCGGGCGCTGAAGTACCACGGGGGCGCCACGCTGGCCGCCGCATCGCAGCCGGACCCCGACGCGCTGCGCGCGGGCCTGCGCCAGCTGGAGCGCCATCTGTTCAGCGTGGGCGCGTACGGCCTGCATCCGGTGGTGGCGGTCAACGAGTTCCCCGACGACCAGACCGACGAGATCGCCCTGCTGCGCGCGTGGTGCGCCAACCGCGGGGTGCCGATGGCACCGTGCGCCGGGTTCACCGAGGGTGCTGCGGGGTCCGTCGAGCTGGCCGAGGTGGTCGGCAGGGTCGTCGACGCCACCGACACTGCGGTCCCGGAGCCCTGGCACCCGTATGAGGCCGACGACCCCTACGCCGAGAAGATCGCCGCGGTCGCCCGGCACGTGTACGGCGCCGACGGCATCGACGTCGCCCCTGCCGCGGCCCGTGACCTGGCCCGCATCACCGCCGCCGTCGGCGGCGGCCTGCCGGTGTGCATCGCCAAGACCCACCTGTCGCTGTCCGACGATCCGACGCGGCGCGGCGTGCCGCACGGCTTCACGGTCAGCGTGCGCGAGGCGCGGCTCGCCGCGGGCGCGGGGTTCGTCGTGGCCAGCACCGGCTCGATCGTGACCATGCCGGGGCTGCCGCGCGAGCCCGCGGCCCTGCACGTCCGCATCGAGCCGGACGGCAGGATCCGCGGCCTCATGGCCGGGGACCGGGGCTGAGGGAGCCCCACCGACAGCCCTCGGCAAGGATGGGTCCGTATTAGGACGCCGTCGGCAGCGCCGGGAAGATCAGGCCGAACAACTCCCCGCTGTGCAGCCCTTGGAGCACCCGGACGCAGCCTGGTCGGTTCTCGGCCGTGAACAGGTCGACGTTGGCGAGGTAGTTGTCCACGATGATCGGCGCCATCGCCGCCGCGACATCCGGCGGGACACCGTCCTCGATGAGGGCTGCGGTGACCGCCTCCACGTTGTCGAGGAATCCGCCGTAGAACTGGTACGGGTACCCGCCGACCTCGTCCTCGATCGCCTTGCAGTTGCCGACCGCGGCCGCCTGGCTGGGGAAGGCGCCCTCAGACAGTGCCGCGATGCCGACCGAGGCGATGGTGCTCTCGCAGCCGCCCGGCTGGGTTGCGATGAAGTCGTACAACCCGAACAAGGGGTCGGTCTCGTCGGTGATGGACGCCAGGTAGTCGCACGTCTTTGCTGGGCTGCCTGCAGCGGGAGCCGCCGAGGCAGCGGGGGCGGACGCCAGGCCGCAGGCGAGGAACGCCGCAGCCAGCACGGTGGCACCAGCTCGTGGATGCAGGCGCCGCTTGGGTTGCGAGCCGGTGGACGCCGGCGTCGCGACGCATGCGAGGGACTTCTTCGACACGGGAACCTCCTGGGACGTGGGCTTGGCTGTAGGCGTCGACGGTTGGGTGCAGGACCCGAGGCAGGGACCGGTCAGCGTTGCTGGCAGACGGCGTCCTCGGCGAGCGTCATGCGCGCTCGCACGCTGTAGAGGGCGCCGGGGCTGGGGATGCCGAAGCGATCCCCGTACAGCCGGAGGATCTGGTTGACCTCGGCGCGGGCAGTGGGCGCGAGCCCTCCGACTCCGGGCTGCTGGGCGAGCAGCGAGGAGCAGTAGCCCATGTTGCTGACGTTGGGCTGCTCGGGTCCCGGATTGGCCACCGCAACGGCCGGGACCAGGACGATCGGGGCCCCGGCGAGCAGGACCACAGCGGTGAGACGACGCATACGACCTCGATTCCTTGATTTGAGAGGAGCCTCGGCTGGCTCGTCGGAACCTAGGAATGCGCCGAACAGCGGGTCAATGAGTGGGACCGGCCAACGCACGACGAAGTGACGGCTGAGGGGAGCTGGGCCCTCGGACGCCGGGCGCTGACGCTGTCGTGCTCAGCCCGGAAGCCCCCGTGTGGGCCCCTAGCCGGCGGCCAGGGCGTCGAGCTGGGCCAGGGTCTCGGCGTCGAGCTCGACGGCGGCCGCGGCGCAGTTCTGCTCCAGGTGGGCGATCGACGAGGTCCCCGGGATGGGCAGCATCACCGGCGAGCGCGCGAGCAGCCAGGCCAGCGAGAGCTGCGCGGCTGGCACCCCGGTGCGCTTGACGATCTCGGCCAGCGGCCCGTCCGGTCGGGCCAGCGGGCCGGCGGCGACCGGGAACCAGGGGATGAACCCGATCTCGTCGCGCTCGCACACCGCGAGCACGTCCTCGCTGTGGCGGTCGCCGAGGTTGTAGAGGTTCTGCACGGTCATGACGTCCATGTGCTCGCGGGCGGCGTCGAGCTCGGCCGCCGAGACCTGCGACAGCCCCAGGTGGCGGATCTTGCCCTCGCGCTGCATGTCCACCAGCACGCCGAGCTGCTCGGCCAGCGGCACGTTCGCATCGATCCGGTGCAGCTGGTAGAGGTCGATCTGCTCCACGCCGAGGCGGCGCAGCGACATCTCGACGCACTGGCGCAGGTAGTAGGGGCTGCCGACCGGAGCCCAGTGGTCGGGCCCCTGTCGGGTCAACCCGCCCTTGGTCGCGATCACGATGCCGTCGTAGGGGTGCAGGGCCTCGCGGATGAGGTCCTCGGAGACGAAGGGCCCGTACGAGTCGGCGGTGTCGATGAAGTCGACCCCCAGCTCGACGGCGCGGCGCAGCAGCGCGATCGCCGCGGCACGGTCCGGCGGATCGCCCCAGATGCCCGGACCGGTGATCCGCATCGCCCCGAAGCCGAGCCGGTGGACGGGCAGGTCCTCGCCGATGCTGAACGTGCCGGACTGATGGACGACGGGCTGCTCGCTGCTCATGGCGCCCATGCTGCCACCGGCCCTCGACGACCCCACGGGGTGGGGCATCACAGCTCAGTCAGGCGCGAGCACCCGCAGGGCGTGGTCGAGGTCCGCCGGGTAGGGAGCGGTGAACTCCACCCACTCCCCCGAGCCGGGGTGCTCGAACCCGAGGCGCACGGCGTGCAGCCACTGGCGCTCCAGCCCCACGCGCGCGGCCAGGGTGGGGTCCGCCCCGTAGGTCAGGTCCCCGACGCAGGGGTGGCGCACGGCGGCCATGTGCACCCGGATCTGGTGGGTGCGCCCGGTCTCCAGGTGGATCTCGAGCAGGCTGGCGAAGCGGAACGCCTCGAGCACCTCGTAGTGGGTCACCGAGGGTCGGCCGTCGGCGCGCACCGCGAACTTCCAGTCGTGGCTCGGATGCCGCCCGATCGGCGCGTCGATCGTGCCGCGGGTCGGGTCAGGAAGGCCCTGGACCAAGGCGTGGTACACCTTCTCGGGTCGGCGGTCGCGGAACTGCTGCTTGAGGTTCGAGTACGCCGGCTCGCTCTTGGCCAGGACCATGACCCCCGAGGTCCCGACGTCCAGGCGCTGGACGATGCCGCGGCGCTCCGGCGCCCCGGACGTCGAGATGCGGTAGCCCCGCGCCTTCAGGACCCCGGTGACGCTGGGACCGTCGAACCCCAGGCTCGGGTGGGCCACGACGCCGACGGGCTTGTCGACCACGACGATGTCGGCGTCGTCGTGCAGCACCCGCA
>DASVBK010000166.1:0-6187 GCA_036375875.1 Candidatus Nanopelagicales bacterium | reverse complement strand
TCCTTGTCGAGGCGGTGGCGCTGCACCAGCGCCGCCCGCACGGCCGAGGCGAACCGTCGGCTCACTGGCACGGACTGGTCCTGGCCGAGGTCGACGCTCACCATGCCCGCCGAGCTGCGCAGGCCCTCGACGTAGGCGGAGTTCACGAGGTAGCGCCGGTGCACGCGCAGGAAGCCCACGGGCTGCCAGCGCTCCTCGAGGGCGGCCAGCGGGATGCGGACCAGGTGCCCGCCGGTCCGGGTGCACAGGCGCACGTAGTCGCGCTGGGCCTCGACGTAGACCACGTCCGAGCGCTGCACGTACCGGGTCACGCCGCCGAGCTCGACCGCGATCGTCTCGTCGGCGGGGGGCGGCGGGGGCTCCGGGGGAGCGCTGGAGGCAGGGGCCGCCGCCGAGGGGTCGGTGCCCCGCAGCGCTGCGCCGGCCCGGGCCCGCTGCACCCGCGCCACCGCCTGTGCCAGGCGCTCGGCGCGGATCGGCTTGAGCAGGTAGTCGACCGCGGCCACGTCGAAGGCCTCGACCGCGTGCGTGTCGTAGGCGGTGACGAACACGACCGGCGGAGGGGTGGCGAACCGGGCGAGGATCCCGGCCAGCGCGAGGCCGTCCAGCCCGGGCATCCGGATGTCGAGGAACACCGCGTCGACCTCACCGCCCTGCAGCACCGCCAGCGCCTCCGCCGCGCCGCCGGCCGGCGTCACCGCGGCGATCCCCTCGGCGCGCTCGAGCAGGTACACCAGCTCCCCGAGCGCCGGCGGCTCATCGTCGACGGCCAGCACGCGCAGCCCCTCCGGGTGCTCCTCGGGGTCCCCGCCCGCGGGCTCCCCACCCCGCACCAGGCGCAGTCGCGGCGATCCGCTCGCCTCACTCATCGAGGGTCACCGACTCGGCGTACTTGGGCACCCGCATGCTCACCTTCGTGCCGGCCATCGGCCCGGTCTCGACGACCAGGCCGCGCTCCTCGCCGAAGGCGGTGCGCAGCCGCTCGTCGACGTTGGCCAGGCCCACATGGTCCCCCGGCTCGCCCGACAGGCTGCGCCGGATCACCGCCGGATCGTTGCCCGCGCCGTCGTCCTCGACGCTGATCCAGCAGTCGGCACCGCGGTCCAGGGCCTTGATCGTGATCGTGCCCGGCGCGTCGCGCTGCTCGAACCCGTGGCGCACGGCGTTCTCGACGAGGGGCTGGATGCACAGGAACGGGATGCGCACGCCGAGCACCTCGGGGTCCACGCGCAGCACCACCTGCAGCCGGTCGCCGAAGCGGGCCTGCTCGAGCAGCAGGTACTGCTCGATCGAGCGCAGCTCCTCGGCCAGCGTGGTGTAGCGGCCGTGCGAGCGGAACGAGTAGCGGGTGAACTCCGCGAAGTCCAGCAGCAGGTCGCGGGCACGGTCGGGGTCGGTGCGCACGAACGAGGCGATCGCGGTCAGCGAGTTGTAGACGAAGTGCGGCGAGATCTGCGCCCGCAGCACGCGGACCTCGGCCTCGGCGGTGCGCGCCCGCGTGCGGTCGAGCTCGGCGAGGTCGAGCTGGCCCGAGGCGAACGTCGCCACCTCGTCGACTGCGCGGACCATGGCGGGCCCGGCATCCCGGCTCGAGTAGGCCACCAGCGCACCGATGACCACGTCGTCGCTGGCCAGCGGCGCGGCCACGCCCGAGCGCAGCAGCTCGCTGACCTGCCGGACCTGCGCGCTGCTCAGCACGACCGACGCCCCGGAGTCCAGCGCCGCAGCGGCGTGCGCCAGCGCGGCGTCCCGGTGCTTCTCGCCCAGCCCGTCCCAGGCCAGCACGCCGGAGCCGTCCGTGATGGCCAGGGCCTCGACGCCGAGCAGGGTGCGCAGGTGCTTGGCGCTGCGGGCGGCAGCGCTCGAGCTGAGCCCGCCGCGCAGCGCGGGTGCGGCGAGGCTGGCCAGGTGCAGCGTGCGGTAGGTGGCCATGTCGCCCTCGGAGCCGAGGCGGGCCCGGCCGCGCACCGCACGCGCGACCAGCCAGCCCAGCACGATGGCACCGGCGATCGCCGCCAGGGCGAGCAGCCACTCACGCACGGTCGCACGCTAGCGGCCTTCCGCCCGCGCGGCGCGGACCCCAGCCGGTTCGCCTGCGGAGCAGACCGCACGAGCGGGCCGGCCCTCGCCGCTCAGGCGGGCGCCGGGGCGGCGAGGCCCGCCTGGATCTGGGCCATGATCGTCGGGTCGGCCAGCGTGGTGACGTCGCCCAGGTCGCGATGCTCGGCCAGGTCGCGCAGCAGCCGCCGCATGATCTTGCCCGAGCGGGTCTTCGGCAGCTCGGAGACGATGAGGATCTGGCGAGGCTTGGCGATCGGGCCGATCTCGTGCGCCACATGGTTGCGCAGTCGCGTGACGAGGTCGTCGGCAGGCTCGATCCCGGCGCGCAGGATGACGAAGGCCACGATGCCCTGGCCGGTCGTCGCGTCCGAGGCTCCCACCACCGCCGCCTCGGCCACCACCTCGTGCGAGACCAGGGCCGACTCCACCTCGGTCGTGGAGATCCGGTGGCCGGAGACGTTCATGACGTCGTCGACGCGGCCCAGCAGCCAGATCGCGCCGTCCTCGTCGAGCTTGGCACCGTCGCCGGCGAAGTAGTACTGCGGCCAGCGCGACCAGTACGTGTCGACGTAGCGGTCGTTGTCGCCCCAGATGCCGCGCAGCATCGCGGGCCACGGCTCGGTGAGCACCAGGTACCCGCCACCGCCGTTGGCCACGGGGTGCCCCTCGTCGTCGACGACTGCCGCGCCGATGCCCGGCAGCGGTCGCATCGCCGAGCCCGGCTTGCACTCGGTGACGCCCGGCAGCGGGCTGATCATCATGGCCCCGGTCTCGGTCTGCCACCAGGTGTCGACGATCGGGCAGCGGCCGCCGCCGATCACCTCGCGGTACCACATCCACGCCTCGGGGTTGATGGGCTCCCCGACCGAGCCGAGCAGTCGCAGGCTCGACAGGTCGTACTTGGCGGGCAGGTCGTCGCCCCACTTCATGAACGTGCGGATCGCGGTCGGCGCGGTGTAGAGGATCGAGACGTGGTGCTTCTCGATGATCTCCCAGAACCGGCCGCGGTGCGGGGTGTCGGGGGTGCCCTCGTAGATCACCTGCGTGACGCCGTTGGCCAACGGCCCGTACACGATGTAGCTGTGCCCGGTGACCCAGCCGATGTCGGCCGTGCACCAGTAGACGTCGGTCCCGGGCTTCAGGTCGAAGACCGCGTGGTGGGTCCAGGCGGCCTGGGTGAGGTAGCCGCCCGAGGTGTGCAGGATGCCCTTGGGCTTCCCGGTGGTGCCCGAGGTGTAGAGGATGAACAGCGGGTGCTCGGCGTCGAACGCCTCGGGCTCGTGGGTGGTCGGGTAGCACGGCATCCACTCGTGCCACCACACGTCGCGGCCCTCGAGCCAGGCCACCTCCTCGCCGGTGTGCTGCACCACGAGCACGTGCTCGACGCTCGGGCAGTGCTCGACGGCCTCGTCGACCGCCGGCTTGAGCGGCATCGCCTGGCCGCGGCGGTACTGGCCGTCGGCGGTGATCACGAGCTTGGCCTGCGCATCGTCGATCCGGGAGCGCAGCGCCTCGGCGGCGAACCCGCCGAACACGACCGAGTGGATCGCCCCGATGCGCGCGCAGGCGAGCATCGCCACGACCGCCTCGGGGGTCATCGACAGGTAGATCGCCACGCGGTCGCCGGCGCCGATGCCCAGCGCCGTGAGCGCGTTGGCCGCCTGGCTGACCCGGGCCAACAGGTCGGCGTAGGTGATGTGGGTGGTCTCGCCGGACTCCGACTCGAAGATGATCGCGGTGCGCTCGCCGAGGCCCGCGGCGACGTGGCGGTCCACGCAGTTGGCGGCCACGTTGAGCCGCCCACCCACGAACCACTTGGCGAACGGGGCGTTCGACCAGTCGAGGACCTGTTCCCACGGGGTCTCCCACTGCAGCCGGCCCGCCTGCTCGGCCCAGAAGCCGAGGCGGTCGGCAGCCGCCACGTCGTAGAGCCCGGCAGTGGCGTTCGCCTGCGCGGTGAAGGCCGGGTCCGGGGCGAAGGTGCGGGTCTCGGTGGCGAGGTTGGCCAGCGCGTCGGTGGACATCGGGGGCTCCTGGATGTGGCGAGGGCGGGGTGACGAGGTGGTGGGGTTGTCGCCGTCCGAGCGCCGGGGCAGAGGCTCACCGGCGCCCGGACGGCAGTTCGAGGGTCAGTGCACGGCGACGGACTTCTCGGCACCGGCACCGGTCAGCGAGCGGACCTCCATCTCCGCGTACTTCGCGGTGTTCGGCCGCTCCTTGTCCGTGACCGAGCCCAGCCAGCCGAGGAAGAACGCCAGCGGGATCGAGATCAGGCCGGGGTTCTCCAGCGGGAACCAGGAGAAGTCGATGTTCGTGTTGGTGATCATCGACAGGCTCGTGCCCGTGGCGGGGTCGACCTTGCCCGAGACGACCGGCGAGAAGACGATCAGCCCGACCGAGGCGATGAGGCCGCCGTAGATGCTCCACAGCGCGCCCCGGGTGGTGAAGTTCTTCCAGAACAGCGAGTAGAGGATCGTCGGCAGGTTCGCCGAGGCGGCGACCGCGAAGGCCAGCGCCACCAGGAACGCGATGTTCTGGTTCTTGGCGAGGATGCCGCCCACGATGGCGAACACGCCGATCACGACTGCCGCGATCCGGGCGACCCGGACCTCCGCGTCGGCCGACACCGTGCCCTTCTTGATGACGTTGGCGTACACGTCGTGGGCGAAGGAGGCGCTTGCCGTGATGGTCAGGCCCGCGACCACTGCGAGGATCGTGGCGAACGCGACCGCGCTGATGAACCCGAGCAGCAGGGTGCCGCCGAGCTCGTAGGCGAGCAGGGGAGCCGCGGAGTTGGCCTTGCCGGGGGCCGAGGCGATGGTCTCCGGGCCCACGAGCGCGGCGGCGCCGTAGCCCAGCACCAGGCTGAACAGGTAGAACATCCCGATCAGCACGATGGCCCAGACGACGGACTTGCGCGCCTCCTTCGAGGTCGGCACGGTGTAGAAGCGCATGAGCACGTGGGGCAGGCCCGCGGTGCCCAGCACCAGCGCCATCGACAGCGAGATGAAGTCGATCTTCGTCAGCGTCGTCTTGCCGTACTTGGCACCCGGGTGCAGCAGCTTGTCGCCGAGCGGGCTGTTGTCCGCAGCGGCCCCCATGACGTTCGACAGGCTGAAGCCGTACTTGCTGAGCACCCAGAAGGTCATGAGGGCAGCGCCCGAGATCAGCAGCACGGCCTTGATGATCTGCACCCAGGTGGTGCCCTTCATGCCGCCGACGAGCACGTAGATGATCATCAGCACGCCGACGACCGCGATGGTCAGCGACTGCCCGACGTTGCCCGTGATGCCCATGAGCAGGCTCACCAGGCCACCCGCGCCAGCCATCTGCGCGAGCAGGTAGAAGAAGGACACGGCCAACGTGGAGATCGCCGCCGCCGTGCGCACCGGCCGCTGGCGCATCCGGAACGCCAGCACGTCGGCCATCGTGAACTTGCCGGTGTTGCGCAGCAGCTCGGCGACCAGCAGCAGCGCGACGAGCCACGCCACGAGGAACCCGATGGAGTACAGGAACCCGTCGAAGCCGGTGAGCGCGATGGCGCCGGTGATGCCCAGGAAGCTGGCGGCCGAGAGGTAGTCGCCGGCGATGGCGGTGCCGTTCTGGCCGCCGGTGAAGGAGCGGCCGCCGGTGTAGTAGTCGGCCGCGCTCTTGTTGGTGCGCGATGCGCGGATGACGATCACCATCGTGATGGCGACGAACGCCAGGAAGATGGCCATGTTCACGGCCGGGCTGCCGGCCACCGAGGTGGTGGCCATGGGCAGGGCGGCTGCAGCCAGCGTGCTCATCGGGTGCCCTCCAGGTCGTTGCGCAGCTCGGTGGCCAGCGGATCGAGGCGGTTGTTGGCGTGGCGGACGTAGAGGAACGTGATCAGCCCGGTCGAGACGAACTGCAACAGGCCGAAGATGATGCCGATGTTCACGTTGCCCCAGACCGGGGTGCTCATCCACTCCGGGAAGAACACCGCGGCGAGGACGAACGCGAAGTACCAGACGAGGAACGCCACGGTCATCGGGAACGAGAAGCCCCGGTACCGGCGGCGCAGCTCCACGAACTCAGGGCTCGTCTGGGCGCGGATGTAGGCCTCGGGGTCGGGCGTGCCGCCCCCGCCGGTCCTGGTCGGCGG
>DASVBK010000159.1:0-3233 GCA_036375875.1 Candidatus Nanopelagicales bacterium | reverse complement strand
ACGGCACGGTCAACGACGTGTTCCTCGCAGCGCTGGCCGGCGGCTTCCGACGGTACCTGCTGGGTCGGGGGGAACCACTGGATGCGATGGTGCTCCGGGCGATCGTGCCGGTGTCCCGCAGGCTGCCCGGGCAGCCGGTGCGACCGGGCAACCTCGCCTCGGCGATGTTCGTGGAGCTGCCAGTGCACGTCACCGCCCCGGCGGGACGGCTGGCGGCGGTGGTGGCGCGGACGGCCGAGCAGAAGACCCGCGAGGTGGCCGACGCGACCGCGGCGGTCGTGCAGCTGGCAGATCACATCCCGGCGGCGCTGCTCGCACGGGGGGCGCGGAGGTACGGCCGATCAGGGCAGGGGCGGGTCAACGTGGTCGCCTCCAACGTCCCTGGCCCATCGCAGGTGCAGTACCTGGCCGGCCGGCAGCTGCTCGAGATGGTGCCCTACGTGCCCACAGCCCAGCAGGTCCGGGTCAGCGCGGCGATGGTCTCCTACACCGGCCGGGTCACGATCGGCATCACCGCGGACGCCGACGCGCTGCCCGACGTCGATCGCCTCATCGCCGCTGTCGGACGGGAGATCGGTGATCTCGTGGCGCTTGGCAGCCACCCCCTGCCCCAGCCGTAGGGCTCGCCACCTGGGCTGCAGGCCGAGGAGGCCGCATCCCGCGTTGGCGACCATCCGTCGTGACGGCGCCCAGGGGGCGGGCATCGGTCCGTGACGGAGCGGGATGGCGCCGGACTGCGTCCCGCCATGGGTCCGATGGGACCAATGGCCCTTGGCCCGTTGGAGACCGGTGGTGTCCGAGGTGGTGGTGGAGCCGGGGTCGGTGACGGCGGGCGGTTCGGTGACGGTCACGTGGCGGGCGGTGGATGGGGCGGTTGTGCTGGCCCCAGCCCACCGCAGCGCGGCACCTGATGGGGGTCACAACCCGGAGTCCTGCACCTGGCCACCCCGCGGACGCGCCCGGACCGCGGGGGCGGGCAGGGCGTGCCCGTGGTCAGCACAGCGCGGCAGCCGTGGTGACGGCCACCGAGACGACCACGCCAGCCGCCACCACCACGATCATCGACCTGCCCCGCCACGCGAGCACGCCGCCGACGGCGACCGCGACGAGCAGGCCGAGCTGCGGACCGGCCAACCCCGCAGGACCGGGCAGGAGCGCCCCGACCAGCAGCGCGGCCATCGCCCCGATCCCGGCGTGGCGCAGGGCCTGCTCGGCCCGCGGCCCCAGCCACCCGGCGTCCGTGCGCACCAGCGGCAGGGCGCGGACGGCCAGGCTGACCGCCCCAACGACGGCCACGACACCCCACATGCTCATGGCCTGCGTCCTTCCCGTGACCCAGCCGACCCAGCCAGGGCGGCGAGGACCATCGCCAGCAGCAGCCCGGACCCGGGCGGCCAGGAGCGCGTGACGACCTGCACCACCGCCGCGGCGCCCACCGCCGCCCAGCCACCGGGCACGCGCAGGTGCGGGACCACCATCGAGGCCAGGCAGAGGGGCACGGCGACCGAGAGCGGCATCGCGCCGGCCGATGCCGACCCGAGCACGGCGCCCGTGCTCACCCACAGCAGCCAGGTGCCGGCCAGCGCCGCGCCGCACCCGAGGAAGTGGGCGCGCCGCGCGCGCAGCGAGCCGGGGTCCAGCGCCCGGCGCTGCGCCAGCATCCACACCGGATCCACCACCATGGCCGCGGCCGCCAGCCGCCAGGGCCAGCGGGCGCCGGCCCACAGCGGGGCCAGGGCCATCGAGTAGACCAGGAGGCGGGCGTTGACCAGCGCGCCGGTGGCGATCACCAGCCCCGCGGGGGCCCCTCGTGCGAGCAGGTCCAGGACGGCCAGGTGCGCGCTGCCGCCGTAGATCGTCAGCGTGCCCGACCAGCCGGCGAGTGGGTCGGGGCTGCGGCTCACCGCCGCCCCCACGAGGAGCCCGAAGGGTGCGTACCCGACCGCGAGGGGCGCCATCTCCCACGCGCCCCGACGGAACTCCCGACGCTCACTGCTCATGGGCCCACGGTCGCCCCGCGGCCTTCCCCCGACCTTCCCGCACGGACGCGATGCCGGAGCACCGCGCGTGGCCCCGGCCCTCGGTACCGTGCCGACGTGGAGGTGTCCATCCGCCTGCTCGACGAGTTCCTCCTCGAGGTCGACGGTCGTCCGGTGGTGGCCTCGGACTTCCGCAGGCGCAGTGCCGTCTCCCTCGTGAAGCTGCTCGCCCTGGCACCCAGCCGGCGGCTGCATCGGGAGCAGGTGATGGACGCGCTCTGGCCGGACGCCGACCCCGACGACGCCGCCAACCAGCTGCACAAGGCCGCGCACTACGCGCGGGCGGGGACGGGCGAGGCGACGTGCGTGGTGCTGCGCGCACAGGTCGTGTGGCTGTTCCCCGACGCCCACGTCGAGGTCGACGCGCGCATCGTCGAGGCGGTCGCCGCCGACCTGTCGTCCGCCGACCCGGGATCCGTCGATGCGGCCCGGGCCGAGGCCGCCCTCGCGCTGTTCGGCGCCGGGCCGCTGCCCGAGGACCTGTATGCCCCGTGGGCCGCCCAGCACCGCCTGCGGCTCGAAGCCGTCCGCCGCCAGCTGCTGCGGCGAACGGGGCGCTGGGCGCAGCTCGCGGCCCTCGACCCGCGGGACGAGGAGGCGCACCTGGGGCTGGCTCGCTCGCTGCTCGCCCGTGGGGACCGAGCCGGTGCGCTGCGCCAGATCGATGCGATCGAGCGGATCCTCGACGAGGAGCTGGGCATCGGCCTGAGCCCCGAGGGCATCGACCTGCGCATCGAGGCGCTGGACACGCCGGTCGGGGTGCCCGCCCCCACGGCGGCCGGCCCGCTGCGGCCGCGCCACGCCGGCCTGTCCACGCAGACGATCGGCTTCTGCCGAGCAGCCGACGGGGTCAGGCTCGCGCATGCCGTGAGCGGGGCGGGCCCGCCCCTGGTGAAGGCCGCCAACTGGCTGACCCACCTGGACTACGACTGGGCCAGCCCGGTCTGGGCCCACTGGTGGCGCGAGCTCTCGGCCCACCACCGGCTCGTCCGCTACGACGAGCGCGGGTGCGGCCTGTCCGACTGGGACGTCTCGGACGCCTCCTACTCCTTGGCCGCCTGGGTGTCGGACCTCGAGGCGGTGGTCGACGCGCAGGGCCTCGAGCGCTTCGACCTGCTCGGCATCTCGCAGGGCGGTCCGGTGGCGGTCGAGTACGCGGCCCGCCACCCCGAGCGGGTCCGCCGCCTGGTCCTC
>DASVBK010000162.1:0-11810 GCA_036375875.1 Candidatus Nanopelagicales bacterium | reverse complement strand
GCGACCCGGCGGCTCGGCGCCGCCCTACCCTGTGCCGGTGCTCCCTCTCGGCCCGTTCGGCGCGGGCGTGCTCGCCGGCCTGGCGATCGCGCTGCCGCTCGGGGCCATCGGCGTGCTCATCCTGCGCGAGGGAGTGGAGCGGGGGCTCAGGCCGGCCCTCGTGGCCGCGACGGCCGTGGCCACCGTGGACTTCGCCTACGCGGCCGTCGCGGTGCTGCTCGGCGCGCGGGTCTCGCAGGCGCTGGCGGGGTGGGAGCGAACGATCCAGCTCGTCGGCGCGATCGTGCTCGGCGTGGTGGCGGTGGTGGGCGTGCGCGGGACGCTGCCCAGCAGGCGCGGTGGCGGCGCCGGCCCTGCCGGAGCCCGGCCGGTACCGGAGCTGCCCACGGCGCACGTGTTCGCCCGCTTCGTGGGACTCACGGCGCTCAACCCGCTCACCGCGGTGTACTTCGTGGCACTCACCGCCGGGCTTGGGGAGCGTGTCGTTGGCGGTGGGGCGGGTGCCGCCTTCGCGCTGGGCGTGTTCGTCGGATCTCTCGCCTGGCAGTGCGTGCTGGCGCTGGCGGGCGGCCTGGCGGGGGGTCGGATGTCCCCGCAGGTGCGCCTGGCCGTCTCGCTGCTCGGGTACGCGATCGTCGCGGTCTACGCCGTGCGGCTGGCCCTCGGCTGACCGCGGGGCGCCGGCCGTGGCTCGGCCGAGGTGGCAACCGGCGCGGAGGCGCGCCGGGGGCGGGGTCGACGCCTCGGCTCGCGTCGACGCGGACTGCGGGAGCTGCCCCGCGGTGTCGCGACCATCCTTCCGCGGGCCGACCGAGCAACCCGCCGTGGGCACGCCTTGCGCTTGACGTTGCGTCAACCCGTACCGTGGTGCGCGCACGGAGAGGAGTCCCCCGATGGAGCTCGGCATCAGCGAGGTCGCGCGCCTGACGGGCACGACGAGCCGAACGTTGCGCCACTACGGCGACGTCGGCCTGCTCCAGCCCAGCCGGGTCGGGGTGCACGGCTACCGCTACTACGACGACGCGGCGCTGCGGCGGCTGCAGCGGATCCTGCTGCTGCGCCAGCTCGGCCTGGGCCTGCCGGCCATCGCCGAGGCGCTCGAGCGGGCCGACGACGCGGTTGCCCTGCACGCGCACCTGGCGTGGCTGCGCCAGGAGCATGAGCGCATCGCACGACAGATCACCAGCGTGGAGCGCACCATCGCCCACCTCGAGGAGGAGGAGCCCATCGTGGCCACCGACATGTTCGACGGGTTCGATCACACCCAGTACAAGGAGGAGGTGGCCGCACGCTGGGGCGAGCAGGCGTGGGCTGACGGCGACCGCTGGTGGCGCGAGCTGGGGCCCGAGGGCAGGGCCGCCTTCGGTACCGAGCACGTGGCGATCGCGGCGCGCTGGGCGGAGCTGCGCGAGGCCGGCGCCCCAGCCGACGGCCCGGAGGCGCAGGCCAACGCCCGACGACATCGCGCGTGGATCCAGGCGGGCTGGCAGGGGCGGGCGGTGAGCGCCGATGCCCTCGTGGGACTGGCGGACATGTACGTCGCCGACGAGCGCTTCGCGGCCAACTACGGCGGGGTCGAGGGTGCTGGCTACGTCCGCGATGCGTTGACGCACCTGGCGCTGGCCGAGCTGGACTGACGAAGGCCTGCCGTCAGCGCGGCCCTAAGGCGACGCTACGGGCCTTCCCCACGTGCCACGGGGCCGCTACTCTCCGCGACGTGGGCACGGGCACACCGGGCCGAGGGGTGGGGGCGGCTGCCGGGGAGGCGCGCCGACGCGGGTGGACCGCGTGCGGCATGCTCGGGCTGTCCGCGGTCCTGGCCGGATCCCTTGTGGCCGCCCCGGCGCAGGCTGCGACGCGCGGGGTCGCGGCCCCGGCCGCGGGCACGGCGGGGGCGAGCCTCGGGGCAGCCACGGGACAGGTCCGCGCCGCTGGTCGCACTGATCGGGTCACCGAGCTGACGCGGCGCATCGCGGCACTCGATGCCCGGCTCGCGACCGCCCGGGCCGAGGTCGAGCGGCTCACCAGCCAGCGCGACCAGGTGATCGCTGCGCTGGCCAGCGCCGAGCAGCGCCTGGTGACGGCCCGTGCGGCGCTGACCGCCGCCAAGCAGGAGCTGGCCCAGAGCACCGCCGCGCTGGCCGACGCCACCGCCGCGGTGCCGCCGCTGCGCACGGCCGCCGCCCGAGCCGCCGCGGCCCTGGCCGAGGCCGAGCAAGCGGCGACCACGGCCGAGCAGCGGGCAGCGGACACGGCGGCTGCCGCGTCGTCCGCGGCCCGCGCGGAGGTGCGACTGCGGGGCAAGGTCGCCAAGCTCGCCAAGGCCGACGCAGGCGCCGACGAGCTCGCCGGCCCGATCAGCGCCTGGCGCATGGCGGCCGTCGCCCAGCGAGCCACCAGCGCGCGCGCGGAGTTCGCCGACGACGACCGCGCCGCCGCGCAGGCGGCACGCACGACTGCGGCGTCGCGCCGCGAGCAGGCCGACGCCGCGGCGGCAGCCGCCACCGAGGCAGCCCAGCGCAGCACCGAGCGGCACGCCGCCGCGGTGGCCGCGGTCCCCACGGCCCGCACCGAGCGCAACGCCGCGGGCGCCCAGGTGAGCGACCTCGAGGCTGCCCGGGCTGAGGTGAAGCAGGCCCGCGCGGCGGCTCGCGCGGCGCTGGCAAGCCTGGAGGCACGGCGAGCCGCACTCCAGCGGGCGTTGGACAAGGCCCAGGCACGCGCGGCCACGCCCAAGCCCGCCGTCGCGAGCCAACAGGGGATGGCCGGGGGGATCCACGGTGCCGCCACGAGCCCGCTGCCGGGGTCCAGTCCAGCGCTGGTGGCCCGCGCGAGGCTCGTGACCAGCGCGACGCGGGCTCCGACCGCGACGTCGAAGCCGACGGGATCAGCCCGGCCCGCTGCGCTGCCCCAGCCCGCGACGACGCAGTCCCCCAAGCCCGCGGCCCCCAGCACCGGCGCGGACCCAGGCGACGGCAGCGCCTCCCCCGCACCGGATCCCTCGGCCTCGCCAGCCGCCCCGCCCAAGCCACCCAAGCAGCAGCCTGACAAGGGCGAGCGCTGGCGCGAGACCGGCCAGGTCGTCAAGGTCCTCGACGGCGACACGTTCGACCTGCAGACGGTCGCCGGCGTGCAGCGGGTGCGGATCAACGGCATCCAGGCGCCCGAGAAGCGCTGGTGCGGTGGGCCGCAGGCTCGCGCAGCCCTGGCCGCCGTGCTGCCCGAGGGCACGACGGTGTGGCTCAGCTCGCGCAAGGCCGCCTCCGGGAACGCCCCGTACGGCGTGTGGCGCGTGAAGCGGACCGTCCACGTCGAGCTCGATGGCCAGTGGGTGGACATCGCCCCCGACCTGTTGCGCCGCGGCCTGGTGTTCCCGTTCCCCTTCATCGGCGAGACGGTGCACAACGATGCCTACCTCGACCTGGCCCGGGCTGCCTCGAAGGCGCGCGTGGGCCTCTATGACCCGCAGCTGTGCGGGCCCGAGCCCGACGAGAGCGCGCGGCTGCGCCTCGAGGTGCTGCCGGGCGGACCAGGGGGCGACGAGGCCAACTCCGAGTTCGTGATGGTCTTCAACGGGGGCTCGCAGGCGGTCGACCTCGCTGGCTGGATGGTCCAGGACACCTCGCCGCTCAACGCGTTCTTCTTCCCGAGGGGTGCGGAGCTTGCCGCGGACGACTACGTGGTCGTGTACTCCGGCGAGGGCAAGCGCGGCGTCGCCCCCGACGGCTCGAAGGACCCGCGCTTCTTCTACGCCGGCACGGGGTCGCGCTGGAACAACGACACGACCGACATCGCGTTCCTCTTCGACGACGCCGGCAAGCGGCGCACCGGCAACCTGCGGTCGTGGCGGATCCTCGCGCCGGACCGCTGAGGCCAGCGGTGTTCCACGTCGTCCTGCACGAGCCCCGGATCCCGCCGAACACCGGCAACGTGATCCGGCTGTGCGCGAACACCGGCAGCGCGCTGCACCTCGTGGAGCCGCTGGGCTTCACGATGGACGCCGCCCAGCTGCGTCGCGCCGGCCTGGACTACCAGGAGCTGGCGGTCGTCAGCGTGCACCCCTCGCTGGCCGCGGTGCGCGCCGCCCTGCCGGAGCCGGACCATCGCTGGTTCGCCACCTCGGCGCGGGGCGGCCACGCCCCCAGCGACTGCGCCCTGCAGCCCGGTGACGTGTTCCTGTTCGGGACCGAGCCGAGCGGCCTGCCCGAGGCCGTGCTGGCCGCATTCCCCAGCGAGCGGCGCCTGCGGCTGCCGATGGTGGCGGGCAACCGCTCGCTGAACCTCAGCAACGCCGTGGCCGTCACGGTCTACGAGGCCTGGCGGCAGCAGGGGTTCACCGGCGCGGGCCGCTGACGGGAGCCCGGCCGGGGGGCCGACAGGGGTCGCAGGAGGTCGCCAACCACGTGCGGCCTGGCGACCGGGATCCGTGCTGGCGGCGGCGCCGGGATTTGGGCCGCCGCGCGGCGCAGGGTCATGCTTGTCCGATGCCCTCGGCCCGGCGCGAGCCGCTCACGCGCGCGACCCTGACCCTGTTCTGGTCAGCGGCCGCGGAGTTCCCCGTGCGCCTGGGCACCTCGCTGACCGTGCCCGTGCTCACGGTGCTCTCGGCGGCGTTCGTCGGGCCCTACGTGATCTCCCGGCTGCTCACGCAGATCCAGGAGGGCACGATCTCCTGGAGCTCGGCGTGGCCGCTCATCGTGGTCTACGGCATCTCGCAGCTGCTGGGCCACGTCGTCGGCTGGCGGATCGCGCTGTTCACCGCGTGGTCGTTCCAGGTCAAGGCGCAGCGGCGCATGTTCACGCGCGTCTTCGAGCACCTCACGCGGCAGAGCATCGGGTTCCACGCCGACCGGTTCAGCGGCTCGCTGGTCTCGCAGACCAACAAGCTGACCAGCGCCTTCGAGATGTTCTGGGACACGATCATCTGGCAGGTCGTGCCGGTGCTCACGGTCGTCGTCGCCGCCGTCGTCATCCTCGCGTTCATCCTGCCCTGGTACGCGGTGTTCCTCGCGGTCATGGTCGTGCTCTTCACGTGGTTCGTCGTCACCTCCGCGCGAACGATGGAGCGGCTCAACGTCGCCGAGGCGCAGACCTCGACCGGCATGACCGGGTTCCTCGCCGACGCGATGACCAACATCACCGCGGTGAAGACCGCAGGTGCCGAGGCCGCCGAGGCCGACCGCGCCCGCGCGATGGCCGACGGCTGGCACGACAGCTCGCTGCGCGTGATGCGGTCGTTCCTGGGGTTCTCGACGGGGTACTCGAGCGTGGTCGCGATCCTCAACACCGCTGCCGTCATCGCAGCCGTCCTCGCCGCCGAGCAGCGCGTCCTGTCGGTGGCTGCGGTGTACCTGGCCACGACCTACACCCTCACGGTGACCGACCAGCTCTGGGAGATCACCCAGGTCATGCGCCACTACAACCGGGTGCTCGGCGACGCCCACGACATGGTCGAGATCCTGCAGGTGCCGCCTGCCGTGGCCGACCGCCCGGACGCGGCTGAGTTCCGCCGGGGCCCGGGGGCCGTGGAGTTCGACCACGTCACGTTCACCCACGACGGGGCCAACGAGGACGCCCTGTTCGAGGACTTCAGCCTCAGCATCGCGCCCGGCGAGAAGATCGGCCTCGTCGGCCACTCGGGCAGCGGCAAGTCCACGCTCGTGCGCCTGCTGCTGCGCTTCTCCGACGTGGACGCCGGCGCCGTGCGCATCGATGGCCAGGACCTGCGCGCGGTCACCCAGGCCTCGCTGCGGCGCTCGATCGCCTACGTGGCCCAGGAGCCGCTGCTGTTCCACCGCTCGATCGCCGAGAACATCGGGTACGGCCGGCCCGGGGCGTCCATGGACGAGATCGTGCTGGCGGCGGAGAAGGCCAACGCCCACGAGTTCGTCAGCAAGCTGCCCGACGGGTACGCGACGATGGTCGGCGAGCGCGGCGTGAAGCTGTCCGGCGGCCAGCGCCAGCGCATCGTGATCGCCCGGGCAGTGCTCAAGGACGCCCACCTGCTCGTGCTGGACGAGGCCACCTCGGCGCTGGACAGCGAGAGCGAGGGGCACATCCAGGCGGCCCTCACCGAGGCGATGCGCGGGCGCACCACCATCGTGATCGCCCACCGGCTGAGCACCGTGCAGGCCATGGACCGCATCGTGGTGCTCGCCGAGGGTCGCGTCGTCGAGCAGGGCACGCACGCCGGGCTGCTGGCCGCCGGGGGGGTGTACGCGGGGCTGTGGACCCACCAGTCCGGCGGGTTCCTGGAGCCCTGAGCCGGGCACCGGAGCGCCCCGCGCGGCGCGAGCACTCCTGCGGGCCCGCTCCCGGGCGTCACCCGCGCGGGGTCGGGATGACCCCTGTGGCAGCGGCTGATCCGCTGGGGCGGGCCACCGTGCCAGGTGCGGGGTCCAGGCGCAGGGCGACCAGCGTGACATCGTCGCGGCTGAGGTCCTCGGCGCGCGCCCGCACCCCGGCGAGCACCCGGGCCACCACCTCGTCGGGGTCGGTGGTGTCCAGCACCGCCGCCCGCAGCCGCTCGTCGAGCGCGTCGTCGCCGAGCTCGTCACCCTCGGCGTCGCGGCTCTCCAGGATCCCGTCGGTGAACAGCAGGCAGATGTCGTCGCGACCCAGCCGGGCGTGCTCGGCCCGCCAGGCGCCCACCAGCCACGAGACCATCGGGCCGGTCGGGCCGAGCCGGTCGATCCGGCCGTCGGCGCGCACGACACGGGGTGCTGGGTGACCGGCGTTCACCCACTCGATCGTGCCGCGCCGGGGGTCGGCGATGAGCACCACCACCGTGGCGAAGCGGCCGGGCTCGTCGGCGAACTGGTCGCAGGCGCGGTGCAGGATCTGGGCCGGGTCCTGGCCGGAGATGAGCCCCAGCGTGATCGAGGTCTTCAGGCGCATCGCCACGATGCCGGCCCGCGGGCCGTGGCCCGAGACGTCGCACAGGACCACCGCTGCCCGCCCGTCCCCCAACGGGATGCGGTCCCAGAAGTCGCCGGCGAGCACGCCCTGCGCGGGGCGCAGCAGCCCGGCGATCTGCACCCCGGCGGGCTGCGGATCCGTGCGGGGCGCCAGCTCGTGGCGGATCGCGGCCACCACCGGCCCCTCCTGCTCCAGGGCCGAGCGCGCGGCGTCGGACTCGTCGATCTCGCGCACGAGGGCCCGGCGCAGGGCCTCGGCATCGGCCCCGAGGTCGCGCAGCTCGGGCGGGCCCTCGGGCTCGATCACGGCCTGGTGGTCGCCGGGGGTGGCGGCCAAGCGCAGCTGGCGGCGCAGCCGATCGATGGGGCGCAGCACCTGGGCATGGAGCATCACGAAGCCGGCGATCGGCAGCAGGAGCGCCAGCACCAGGGCCAGCGCCATGCTGCGTGCCAGCCGCTGGGTGGCCTGCCTGCTCGCCTCGAGCGTGGCAGCCTGGTCGGCCGAGAGCTCGGTGGCCAGGCGGAACGTGTCTGCGGTGAGCTCGGCATGCGCCGCCCGGCCGCGCGGGGAGTCCACCACCCGCTGGGCGCGGCGCTGCGCGTCGTCGGCCATCGCCGCCAGGGCCGGGTTGCCGACGGTTGAGAGCCATTCCTGCAGCCCCGTGTCGATGTCGCCGACCAGGCCGGCGTACTCGGGGCGCTGGCCGATGCGTTGCTCGAGCTCGGCGACGTTGCGTCGGGCGGCCTGGACGGCCGACTGGTGGAGCACCCGGTAGCCGGCCTCACCCGACGAGACGTAGATCCGCAGCCGCCGGTCCATCGCGTTGATGTCGGAGGTGAGGTCGGCGACGGCGGCACTGGAGGGGGCCAGCGTGGTGACGACATCCTGCACCGCCTCGGTGGCCTGGGCGTAGCGCAGGAACAGCTGGCTGCCCATGAGGGCGATGAGGGCCAGGGTCGCGGCCACGACCAGCAGCACGCGCGTGCGCAGCGTCACGGCGGGCAGGCTACCGGCGCGCGGATCATGGGAGGCTCACGTCATGTCCGAACGACGCCTGGCCGACCTCTCCGTCTTCCCGATCGGGCTCGGCTGCATGCCGCTGTCCGACCGCCGCATGCTCGCCGAGCGACCGCGCGCGATCGCCACGGTGCACGCCGCGCTCGACAGCGGGATGACCCTGCTCGACACGGCGAACATCTACGCGCCGGACAGCGCCCAGGTGGGACACAACGAGGTGCTCGTCGGCGAGGCACTGCGCGCGTGGGGCAGTGCCGGACGTGAGCGGGTCGTGGTGGCGACCAAGGGCGGCATCACCCGGACCCCCGGGCCCCAGGGCGACATCTGGGGTCGAGCGGCCTCGCCCGAGGCGCTCGGCGCCGCGGCCCGGGCCTCGGCCGCCGCGCTCGGCGTGGAGGCGATCGACCTGTACTTCCTGCACCGACTGGACCCCGCGATCCCCTTCGACGAGCAGGTGGGTGCGCTGGCGCAGGTGCGTGACGACGGGATCGCCAAGCGGATCGCGCTGTCGAACGTGACCCTGCCGCAGCTCGACCGCGCGCTGGAGCTCATCGGCGGCCCGGAGTCCGGCGGCATCGTGGCCGTGCAGAACGAGTTCTCGCCGCGCTACCGGCGGAACGCCGACGTGCTGGCGCGCTGTGCGGAGCGGGGCCTCGCGTTCTTGCCCTGGTCGCCGCTGGGCGGCGCCCAGCAGGCCGAGGAGGTCGGATCGCGGTACGCGCCATTCGCGGAGGTGGCTGCCGCCCACGGCGTGAGCGCCCAGCAGGTCGCGCTCGCATGGTTGCTGGGGCTGGCCGAGGTGGTGATCCCGATCCCGGGCTCGACCCGCCCGGCCACCGCCAGGGCCTCGGCCGAGGCAGCCCGGATCACGCTCACGCCCGCCGAGCAGGAGCGGCTCACCGGCACCCCGGACGACGACGCGTCGGTGTTCCCCGACGACGTCCCGCCCCCGCCGATGTGACCCGCGTCACCGGATACCCCCCGGCGTACTGACTTCTGCCGCAGGCAGCAGGACCAAGGTCCCGAAACATCCGGCCCTGTGGCTGGAATGGGCCGAAGCCGTCAGGTGGGACAGTGGCGCCGGCCCGCCGATGTCCGGCCGGTGATGACCCCTGCGAGGATGCCCATGAGCGCCTTGGACCTTGCCCGATGGCAGTTCGCCATCACGACCGTGTACCACTTCCTCTTCGTCCCACTCACCCTCGGCCTGGTCTGGCTGGTGGCCGGCATGCAGACCGCCTGGGTGCGCACGGGGAACGAGAAGTGGCTGCGCGCCACGAAGTTCTTCGGCAAGATCTTCCTGATCAACTTCGCGATGGGCGTGGTCACCGGCATCGTGCAGGAGTTCCAGTTCGGCATGAACTGGAGCGACTACTCCCGGTTCGTCGGTGACATCTTCGGCGCCCCGCTGGCCATCGAGGGCCTGCTCGCCTTCTTCCTGGAGTCGACGTTCATCGGCCTGTGGATCTTCGGCTGGGACCGCCTGCCCAAGAAGGTGCACCTGGCCACCATCTGGCTGGCCGCGCTGGGCACCATGCTCTCGGCCTACTTCATCCTCGCCGCCAACTCGTGGATGCAGCACCCCGTCGGCTACGAGCTCAACCCCGAGACCGGTCGCGCGGAGCTCACTGACTTCGTCGCGGTGCTGACCAACAACACGGCTGTCATCGCGTTCGTCCACACGCTGTCGGCATCGTTCCTGGTCTCCGGCACCCTGGTCGCCGCCATCTCCGTCTACCTGCTGATCAAGGACAAGGCCGCTGACGTGGCGCGCTCCGCGATGAAGCTGGGCCTGGTCACCACCGTCGTCGCGGCAGCCTTCGTCACGGTCTCCGGCCATTTCGACGGCCACATCATGACCCAGCAGCAGCCCATGAAGATGGCCGCCGCCGAGGCGCTCTACGAGACCGCCCAGCCCGCACCGTTCTCGATCTTCACGGTCGGCACGCTCGACGGCTCGGAGCCGGTCTTCTCGATCGAGATCCCCAAGCTCCTGTCGTTCCTGGCGACCGGAAGCTTCGACGGCAAGGTCGAGGGGATCAACAACCTGGAGGCCCAGTACCAGCAGCAGTACGCCGGCCTCGGCCTCGACAGCTTCACCCCCAACATCCCGCTGAGCTACTGGAGCTTCCGGCTCATGATCGGGCTGGGCCTGATCGCCGCCCTGTGGGCGCTCTGGGCGCTCTGGGCCTACCGTGGGGATCGGCGCCCGAAGTCCCGCTGGGCCCTGCGCACCGCGATCATCATGCCGCTGCTGCCGCTCGTCGGGATCAGCTTCGGCTGGATCTTCACCGAGATCGCCCGCCAGCCGTGGATCGTCTTCGGGGTCATGGCCACGCGGGACGGTGTCTCGCCGATCGTCGGCGCCGGCTACGTCACCGCCACGATGATCGGCTACACGCTGCTGTACCTGGTGCTGGCCGTCGTCGAGGTCGGGCTCATCATCCGCACCGTGCGCCAGGGACCGCCGGAGGTCGTGGCCGACCCGTTCGTCGACCGCGAGGCCGACGAGCTGCTGACGATCTCCTACTGAGGCGCTGAGAGGAACTCATCATGGAACTGACGACGGTCTGGTTCATCCTCATCGCGGTCCTGTGGATCGGGTACTTCGTGCTCGAGGGCTTCGACTTCGGCGTGGGCATGCTGCTGCCGGTGGTGGGCAAGGGCGAGGCCGAGCGCCGCGCCATGATCACCACGCTCGGCCCGGTCTGGGACGGCAACGAGGTGTGGGTGCTGGTCGCCGGGGGTGCGACGTTCGCGGCGTTCCCGGAGTGGTACGCGACGCTGTTCAGCGGCTTCTACCTGCCGCTGTTCCTCATCCTCGTGGCGCTCATCGTGCGCGGGGTCGCCTTCGAGTACCGCAGCAAGCGCTCCGACGGCTCGTGGCGCGCCCGCTGGGATGCCGCGATCGTGTTCGGCTCGTTCCTGCCCGCGCTGCTGTGGGGCGTGGCGTTCTCTAACATCGTGCGCGGCGTCCCGCTGGCCGAGATCGAGGGCAACATCGAGTACGACGGAGGGTTCTTCAACCTGCTCAACCCGTTCGCGCTGCTCGGCGGCCTGGTCTTCGTGGCGATCTTCCTGACCCACGGCGCGGTGTTCCTGTCGCTGAAGACCACCGGCGACATCCGCGAGCGGGCGCACGCCGTCGGCATGACGACCGGCCTGGTCGCGACCGTGCTGGCCGTGGTCTACCTGCTGTGGGCACAGCTGGCCTACTCCGACAAGACCTGGACGTGGGTGCCCGTGCTGCTGGCCGCGGTGGCCTGGCTGGGCGCGGTGGCCATGCACCGGGTGCGCAAGGAGGGCCCGGCGTTCATCTTCAGCGCGGTCACGATCGGGCTGGCGGTCGTGGCGCTGTTCGGCATGCTCTACCCGAACGTGATGCCGAACCTCGATCCGGCCGGGCCCAGCCTCACCATCGACAACGCCTCGTCCACCGACTACACCTTGACCATCATGACGTGGGTCGCGGTCATCTTCACGCCCATCGTGCTGGCCTACCAGTCGTGGTCGTACTGGGTGTTCCGCAAGCGCGTGGGCGCCGAGCACATCGCCAACGCCGAGGTCGGCTCGCTCGACGAGGTGCACGTCTGAGGCGCACCGCCCGGTGACGACGAGGGCCCCGATCCCCTGGTGGGGGCGGGGCCCTGTCGTGGGGTGACCCGGGCCGGCACCGGGCCGTCGGAGGCCGCCGTGCCACCCAGATCCGCGCCGGCCAGCACGGAGCCTTCCGGGCCCCGACGCATCCGGCGGGTGCGGGCTACTGTCGGTCAGGCAGCAGGGTCCGGCGCTGGACGCCCGGGCGGCGGTGGGGACTGGACGACGAGCAGGAGATGTGGCCCGATGGTCGGGTATGTGCGTGCGCCGGAACGTCG
>DASVBK010000118.1:0-4756 GCA_036375875.1 Candidatus Nanopelagicales bacterium | reverse complement strand
GGCTGCCGGCATGTTCGCCGCCGCCCAGGTGGCGAAGTCGGTCGGAGGAGTCGTGCTGACGCGGCGCCCGGCAGCGATCGCCTCGTCACCCGTGGGGCCCAGGTAGGTGTGCTGCATCCAGTAGCCCATCATCTGGGCCATCTCATCGGCGCCGGGGAAGAACGTCGCGTACATCTCGGGCGGCACCCCGACGACCGCGACCGAGTGCCCCTGGGCGTTGAGGACGTCGGCGAGGTCCTGGAAGCTCATCAGGCCCGCAGCCGAGGACAGGTACTCGCCTGCCCCGGCGAGGTCGGGGTGCTCGAAGGCGCCGGCGACCACACCACCGAGGTCGGTGACCGAGCCGGCGTGCACGACGCGCGCGTCCGGGGGAATGGGCAGGGCCCATCCCGTGCGACCGTCGGGGAGCGGCTGCGGGGCCATGAGGGTCGCGAGGTTCTCGAAGTAGAACGGTGGCTCGACGAACGTGACGAACTCGAAGCCCGCACTGCGGACGAAGGTGTCGACCTTGGCCTTGTCCGTGAAGTGGGGGACCTCGAACTCCCCGCCGCTGAGCTCCTGCACGTTGGGCAGCGTCGACCAGACGAAATGGCGGACGCCGGCGCTGACGGCCGCGTCGACGGCGTTGCCGCCCTGCGAGACCTCGTCGCTGCCGGGCTCCCAGAAGTTCGACACCGCGAAGACGCCGTGGACGCCGGCGAACGCGGCCACGAGGCTGTCCGGGTTGTTGAGGTCGGCCTGGACCACCTCGTCGGCACCGCCTGCATAGCTCGCGGGGTTGCGGGTGAGGGCGCGCACCCGGAACACGCCGCGGTCGAGCAGCGCCCGCACCACGGCACCCCCCTGGGCCCCGCTGGCTCCGAGGACAGCGATCACGGGCCGGTCGTCAGTCATGCATGGTCCTCTCGGTTGTGTTGCACGTACAAGGATGATTGCCGCTTCAACATACTCGCCCCCTCTTGCATCCGCAATACTTGGCTCGTGACGACACAGCAGTCGGCGAGGGCCACCTGGCTCGAGCGCCCAGCCGGGGACCGCGAGGCGTGGAACAACTTCCGCACGGCGGCAGCCGGGGTGATCGCCCAGGTCGATGCCGACCTGCAGCAGCAGTTCAGGATCGGCTACACGGACGTCGACGCCCTCATCCAGCTGTCCACCGCGGAGAACCACAGCCTGCGGATGGCCGCCCTCGCCCGTGCCGTCTCGCGCAGCCCCAGCGCGCTCACCCGGCTCGTCGACCGGCTCGAGGACCGCACGCTGGTGGAGCGCACGCGCCAGTCGCCGACCGATGTCAGCGTCCGGATCACTGCCGAGGGCCTGGACCTGCTGGCTGAGGCCGCCCCGCGGATCCTGGCACTCGTCGACCAGCTGTTCTGGGCGCGGCTCACCTCGAGTGAGCGTGACAGCCTCAGCGCGATCTGCCGCAAGCTGCTGGTGGTCGAGCCCGGCGAGTGCTGAGCGACGAAGCCACCTCGCGAGATCCGGGACGTCCGGCCGCCGCTTGACCGCTCAGGCGCGGACCAGCGCTTCGCGCCGTGCCGCCCACGCCCGCCCTGCCAGCGGCAGGACGACCACCCCCGCGAGCGCCGCGAGCCACGCGTAGGACAGCAGCGCGACGACCCCACCGGCGAGCGCCCCAGCCAGCGCGCCGAAGGCGTTCATGGACAGGTCGGACAGCCCCTGGGCGTCCTGCCGCGACCCGGCCGGCACGGACTCGGAGAGCAGCGCAGAGCCAGCCACCAGGCAGCACGACCAGCCCAGCCCCAGCAGGAACAGCCCGGCCGCCATGGCGATCGAGTCGTCGGCGTGCGCCAGCCCGACGATCGCGGCGGACGCCAGCAGGAGCAGCGCGCCGAGGATGAGGACCGCATGCCGGCCGAACCGGTCGCTGGCCCATCCCACGACCGGGGACAGTGCGTACATGCCGAGGATGTGCACGCTGATCACCGCCCCGATCAGGGTCAGGGAGACCTCGGCGTGCGCCATGTGGACCGGCGTCATCACCATGACCGCCACCATCGTGCCGTGGCCGAGCGCCACCGCCACGAGGCCGAGCCGCGCGTCGGGGAGCCCCCGCACGACCGTCCACGCCTCCCCGGTGCGCTCGCGCAGCCGGGGGCCGGTGACGACTGGTGCCGCGGACGGATCCAGCTCCCGCGCGAGCAGCAGCGGATCGGGCCGCAGGCGGGTCCAGATGAGCGCGGCTGCCACGACGAACGCCACCGCGGAGATGGCGAAGGGCCCCGCCAGGTCGGGCAGGCCCAGCGCCCGGGCGACCTGGGCCCCGACGCCGACCAGGTTCGGGCCGAGCACCGCGCCGATGGTGGTCGCCCACACCACGATCGACAGCGCCCCGGCGGCGTGCTCGGCCGGGGCGAGGTCGGTGGCGGCGTACCGCGACTGCAGGCCGGTGGCCGAGGCCGCCCCGCCCAGCAGGATCCCGACCAGCAGCAGCGGCAGCCAGCCGGCCGCCGCCGCCACGAGGACGAGCACCGCGCCGACGGTCGCCGTGAGCAGCCCTGCCGTGAGGCCGTGCCGGCGGCCCCGGTCGGAGGTCAGCGAGGCCAGCGGCACGGCCGCCAGCGCGGCCCCGAGCACGCCCATGGTCGAGGCGATGCCGGCCATGGACTCCGAGCCCGAGAGCTCGGCGGCGATGAGCCCGGCGGTCGCGACGTTGGCCCCGACGCCGAGTCCGCCCAGCACCTGGGCGCCGGACAGCGTGCGCAGCGTGCGGCGTTGGATCGTCGCGGTCGCCGCCATGCGGCGCACGGTAGTCCGCGGAGCATCAACGGGCAGGCGGTCAGCGTCTCCGCCTCAGCTGGTCACCCGTGGGTGGGCGGGCACCGCCTCCCCCAGCCCGGCCTGGTCCCGGATCGAGCTGGTGCGCGGGCGGCTGGTGGTGAGGAAGTGCTGCAGCTCGGAAGGGCCAACTCCAGATGCGATGGGCGGCAGGCTGGGGGATCGGCCCACCCCGGGATCGCGACGAACAGCGCCAGCCATGGGGAACGGCGGTCAGCGCGGGCTGGGATGGGGACGCCCACCGCCCGACGCCCCGTGCCCCCTCCGTAGCCTGAGGACGTGCCGCGCGGATTCCACGCCAACCCGGGGTACGCCGCGCTGCACGCCGTCCTGTCGGCGCCGGAGCCGGTCGTCCAGCGCTGGGCCGGTCCGCCGGTCGTGATCGACGACCGCCGGCTCGATCCGGCCACGCAGCTGCTGCTCGCGCTCGCCGAGCGGGGGAAGGCGGGGCTCGGGGACCGGACGGTGCCGAGCCGCCGCCGCGCGATCATGCGCCGCGCCACCGCGCTGGTGATGCCACGCGCGACGGGGGTCCACGCGGTGGACCGGACCATCCCCGGACCTGCGGGGCAGCTGCCGGTGCGGGTCTACCGCTCGCTGGCCGCCCCGGCTGAGCCGCCGGCCATCGTGTACTTCCACGGTGGCGGCTGGGTGGTCGGCGACCTCGACACGCACGACGGCTCCTGCCGGCTGCTGGCCCGTGAGACGGGGGCCGTGGTGATGGCCGTGGACTACCGGCGGGCACCGGAGCACCCGTTCCCGGCGGCGGTCGATGACGCACTGGCCGCGTTCCGCTGGGCCGCGGCGAACCCGCGTGAGCTGGCCTGCCGGCCGGGCGCGGTCGCGGTCATGGGCGACAGCGCCGGCGGGACGCTCGCCGCCGTGGTCTGCCAGCAAGCACGGGACCTGGGCGGGGCCATGCCGGTCGCCCAGGGGCTGGTGTACCCGGCCACGGACCTGCGGATGATGACCCGCTCGATCGACGCCTATGCGCACGGGTTCTACCTGACCCGCGAGGACCTCGTGTGGTTCCAGGACCAGTACCTGCCGGATCCCTCGACGCGGCTCGATCCGCGGGCCTCGCCGCTGCTGGCCGAGGACCTGTCCGGGCTGCCCCCGGCGCACGTCTGGACCGCCGGCTTCGACCCGCTGCGCGACGAGGGGCGCGCGTACGCCGACCGGCTTGCCGCCAGTGGGGTGGTCGCGCGGTACCGCTGCCTCGACGACCAGGTGCACGGCTTCTTCGGGATGGGCGTCCTGCCCGACGGGCTGGGGATGGTTGCGTCGGTCTGCCGGGAGATGGCGGAGCTCATCGAGTCTGCGACGGGCAGGACGGGGTGTTGACGTGCGGGATGAGCACATGGCCGATTCGGTCCTTGAGGCGTACCTGCGCTCGGTCCGCGACGACGCGGCCGACACCGTGGTCCTGCTGGATCGGGCAGTCCATGCGGCGGCTCCAGTCGACGCGGCGATCAAGTGGGGCAGGCTCACCTACGCGGTGGGCGGGGACTTCCACCACTGGATCTGCGGCATCTCGGTGACCCAGAAGGCAGTCACCATGACCTTCCATTTCGGCGGGCTGCTGCCCGATCCGGAGGGGGAGTTCCGCCGCGGCTCGAGCGCGTTCGGGCGGATGCTGGACTACCCCTCGCCGGAGTCCGTGGACGACTCCGTGGTCGAACGGCGGGTGCGGGAGGCCGTCGGTGCACTGGAGTACTTCAAGGCGAACTGGACGGCGATCGCTGCTGGTGGCAGCGGCGGCACCAGGTGAGCGCCGAGCTGGCTTCACCCTCAGGACTCGTCGCAAGTTCGGACGTGAGTGAGCAGCCAGCGCGCGGCGACCGAGGCGGCGACCCCGCCGGTGCCACGAGGAGGAGCTTCGCCTCGGCTACATCGTGATGTCACGGCGCCGGCCTGAGCCAGGCCGGGGCTACAGGATCCGCCGAACCCCCGGGAC
>DASVBK010000109.1:0-3122 GCA_036375875.1 Candidatus Nanopelagicales bacterium | reverse complement strand
CTGGCCAACGAGCTCATGGTGGACCTGCGGTTGTCGCAGGAGTAGCGCCCTTCCGCGGGGTCACGCTCCAGCGGGGTCCCGCCGCGGATCGTGGGCGACGTCGTGGAGGGCAGCCGCGAGCCGCTGCTCGAGGCCGTCGAGGATCAGGTCGAGGCCGAACGCGAAGTCCTCGCGCCGGCCGTGGGCCATCACGTGGCCCAACACCTCCGCGACGTAGGGGAACTCGTCGGGCGGGATCTGCGGCAGGACCGCGGCTGACACCTCGGCGGACTCCTCGACCTCGAACGGCAGGTTCAGCTCCTGGAGCGTGAACCCGTAGAGGTGGCTGTCCAGCGTGTTCCAGGCATCCAGGGCTCCCTCGATGGAGAACCCGCCCTCGCGCAGGCGACCGAGGGTGGCGTCGAGGTAGCGCGTCATGCCAGGGCCGATGCTCAGGCGCGAGGTGATCTGCGGCGCCGCCCAAGGATGGGCCAGCAGGATCGCGTGCGCCGAGAGGCACCGCGCGCGCATCGCTGTGCGCCAGGGCGTTCCCGAGGGCGGGACGACGATGTCGCCGACGACGACGTCGACCATGCCGTCGAGCAGGTCCTCCTTGTTCGCCACGTGGTGGTACAGCGACATGGCCTCGACGCCCAGCGCCTGACCGAGGCCGCGCATGGTCAGCGACTCGATCCCACCGTCGTCGGCCAGCGCGATGGCAGCGCGCAGCACGCGCTCGCGACTCAGCGGCGGGCGCCGCGCGGCTGAGCTCCTGGCTGCTGCCATGCCCCCTCCTCGCCCCCACCGACGACCATACAACGTAAGGCCGCGCGTTGGACATCCATCGAGACTGCTGCTACCTTACCTCGTAAGCCATACAGCGTAAGGCCAGCTGCCTCGCCACACCCCACCCCTCAAGGAGCCCCCATGCGCGCCATCGTCCAGGACACCTACGGGTCGCCCGACGTCCTCGAGCTCAGGGAGATCCCCACCCCGCAGATCGAGGCCGACGAGGTTCTCGTGCGCGTGCACGCCGCTGGCGTCGACCGCGGGGTCTGGCACCTCATGGCCGGGCTGCCGTACCCCATCCGCCTGGCGGGCTACGGGGTCCGAGCGCCGAAGTACCCCGTCCCGGGCATGGACCTCGCCGGCGTCGTCGAGGCGGTCGGAGCGGAGGTCACCAGCTTCGTGCCCGGCGATGCGGTGTTCGGCATCGGCAAGGGCGCCTTCGCCGAACATGCCGTCGCCCCTGCCAGCAAGCTGGCCCCCAAGCCCGACGGGCTGACCTTCGAGCAGGCGGCCGCCATCGCGATCTCCGGGCTGACCGCGCTGCAGGCACTGCGCGACGTGGCCCGGGTGCAGGCCGGGCAGCGGGTGCTCGTCATCGGCGCCTCAGGCGGGGTGGGCACGTACGCGGTCCAGGTGGCCAAGGCGTTCGGGGCGCACGTGACCGGCGTGGCCAGTGCGTCGAAGCTCGACCTGGTGCGCGAGCTCGGCGCCGACGAGGTGCTCGACTACGCGCACCAGGACTTCGCGGCGGGTGACGTCCGCTACGACGTGATCGTGGACATCGGCGGCAACGCCTCGCTCTCCCGGCTGCGCCGGGCGCTGACGCCCACCGGCACCCTCGCCATCGTGGGCGGGGAGACCGGCGGGCGCTGGCTCGGCGGCTTCGACCGCATGCTGCGCGCGCCCCTGCTCTCGCGGTTCGTGGGCCAGGACCTGCGGGCGGTCACCGCCTCGGAGGACGCCGCCGACATGCTCGTGCTGAAGCAGATGATCGAGGCAGGTGACCTCCGGCCGGTGGTCGAGCGCAGCTTCCCCCTGGCCGAGGCACCGGACGCCATCCGCCACCTGGCGGCGGGCCGGGCGCGAGGGAAGGTCGTCGTCACGATCTGACCCGCGTCGCGCTGTCGACGCCCGGGGGCGGCCCCGATCAGGCATCCCATGCCGGGTCGGTGTGCAGCTCGACGTTGATCCACAACAGCCGGCCGGGCTCGGCGAGGTCGGTCAGCAGGCGGCGGCGCACCCGGTCGGCGTCGTCGACGCTCCAGGCCCCCTGGGCATCGACGAGGAAGTCCAGCTCGACGTAGACCTTGCGGCCGAGCTTGCCGATGCGCGTCGTGGGTTCCGGCAGCCCGAACTCACTGCGCGCGGCCGCGATCGCGGCGTGGATCGGGCCGGTCACCTCGTGGTCCGGGGCCCCCTCGAGCAGCTCACGGAAGGCGCGGCGCAGCATGGCCACGGGGGTGGGCAGGATGAGCGCGGCCGCGACCAGGACGAGCACGGGGTCGACGAAGGCGGCCAGGTCGGCCTGCCCTGTCCGCGCCAGGAGGACGGCCACCCCGAAGCCCACGACCATCGCGACGCCGAGGACGACGCCGGCTCGCCATTGAACGGCTTCGGCAGCGACGAGGTCCGAGTCGCCCTGCATGCGGCGCAGCACCACGTCGGCGACCACGCAGGCCGCGAGCGTGAGCACGGCGTAGGCCAGCGCCGGGCCGACCTCGGTGCGCGAGCCGCCATCGAGGATCACGCCGACGGCGTCGATGGCGGCGTAGCCGAAGGTGCCCAGCAGCACGAGGCCCTGGACGGCCACGACGAGCGGCGCCAGCGCCTCCCGGCCGAAGGGGTAGCGAGGCGTGGGCCCCCGCTCGACCAGTGCTGCGGCACGAAGCCCGAGCCACGACAGCGCGAATCCCAGCAGCGAGTAGAGGCCGTCGAAGAGGATCACCTGCGAGGCGACCGCCAGGCCCCAGACGACGCCGGCAACCGCCAGAACCAGCGCGAAGCCAGCGGAGAGCAGCAGCGCGCGCTGCTCGCGGCGGACCGGGTCTGGGCTGGCCGGCTGGTCGGCGACGGCACCGGACTGCATGCGGCGATCCAACCATCGACAGGGTCCGGTGGAGTCACTCCTGCCGTGTCGGGCTCGGGGCTGCCACCAGGGTGATCGTGCTGCTCCCGGCGCCGTCAGGGCCGCCTTCCAGTCACGAAGGTCACGCGGGGCAACGACGGGTCCTGCTGGGCCAGCACCGTGCCATCGAAGGTCACGTCCGCGAACCCGGTGCCGTGCAGCATGGCCGCGAGCTCGTCAGGGTGGAAGTAGTGGTCGCGAAGATGGTGCACGACGGGCTGGCAGCCCT
>DASVBK010000093.1:0-8228 GCA_036375875.1 Candidatus Nanopelagicales bacterium | reverse complement strand
CATCATGCCCGCACGGCCCGGGCTGCCGCCCCAGCTGCTCACGCAGTTCGTCGACGTCACGGCCGAGGTGCAGAACCTGCAGACGCTGCACGCGTCGGCGCGGCACTTCCAGGTGCTGTCGGAGAACTCCACCGACATCGTCGCCCAGACCGATCCACAGGGCATCATCACGTGGGTCTCGCCCTCGGTCACGACCGTTCTGGGCTGGGAGACCGGCCTCATGGCCGGCAGCGCCATCACCGCGTTCGTCCCCAAGCCCGACCTCGAGTCGTTCAGCGCGGCCCTCGCGACCGTCCGGCAGGGCGGCGAGGTGGCGGCGCGGGTGATCCGGTTCAGGTCGACCACCGGCGCCTACCGGTTCATGTCGGTCACGGCACGACCTCTCACCGTGGAGGGCGGACTGGTCACCGGCATCGCGCTGGGCCTGCGCGACATCACCGAGGAGTCACGCGCCAAGCGCGAGCTCGCGCGCAGCGAGGAGCAGTTCCGCATGGCGATGCACGGCGCGCCCGAGGGCATGGCCGTCACCGACGCACAGGATCGGATCGTGCAGGCCAACCCCGCCCTGTGCGACCTGCTGGGCACCGACGTGGAGCACCTCATCGGCCACCGCTTCCGCGAGTTCATGCCCTTCGAGGAGCGCACCCAGGTGGAGGACGAGCGCGAGCAGCTCATGCTCGGCCGGTTCGACACCATGCGCATGGAGCACCGCCTCATCAGTGCGGCCGGCGAGGTGTGGGTGGACCACTCCGTGGGCGTGCTGCGCGACGAGGCGGGCCGGCCACAGCTCTTCGTCCACCAGTTCGCCGATCGCACCGAGACCCGGCGCATGCAGGCCGACCTCACCTTCCGCGCCACGCACGACGAGCAGACCGGCCTGGCCAACCGCCGCAGCCTGCTCACCCGGCTCGAGGATCGCCTGGGCGTCACGAAGGCCGGCCCGGAGCGGGTCGGCGTCTTGTGGTGCGACATCGACAACCTCAAGCAGATCAACGACACGCACGGCCACCGCATCGGCGACGCCGTCATCGCGGCCGTCGCCGATCGCCTGCAGGAGACCGTGCGCCACGGCGACCTGGTCGGCCGGGTGGGCGGCGACGAGTTCGTCATCGTGCTGGACCACTGCCCGAGCCCTGAGGTCCTCATGTCCGTGGCCGAGAACGTGCAGCGCGCCGCGAGCAAGCCCGTGAAGACCGACGGCCCCAAGGTGCGCGTCACGGTGTCGATCGGCGCCGTGCTCGCGGAGCCGAACGCCGACACCGACGAGGCCCTGACTCGAGCCGACCACGCGCTCTACCGGGCCAAGCGGGCCGGTCGCAACCAGGTGGCCGGCGAGGACCTCGAGGACGCGGGCATGCCGCAACGTGAGGCCGTGGGCTCCCCGGGCGAGGATCCCGGCGACCACGACGCAGCCGTGGCCCTCGAGGAGGTCCCGGGCACCACGACGAGCCTGATGGTCGAGCACCCGACCCAGCCCGAGCCGCGGGGTGGCAGCGAGGGCTCCCCCGGGCCCGACCACCCCGTCGGCCTGAGCTGAGCGGGTGCCCGATGTCGGTCAGGCGGCGCCGGCCTCCCGCCGGATGAGCTCGCCCTTCAGGGCGGCGATCCAGGTGTTGAGGATGTGCCGCTCGTCGTCGGTCCATGTCGCGTTGGGGTCGTCGCGACGATGGGTCTGGTGCACGAGCTCGTCCTTGAGCTCCTGCAGGCTGTAGCCGGAGTGCAGCAGCTGCTTGACCTCAGCAGCGGTGGGATCAGGTGCAGGCATGGTGGTCGTCCCTCCTGTGTCGATCGGCGGACCACGCGCCGGGCGTGTGGCCCGATGGGCCCCGTCGGGGCTCCTCCACGACGCCGCCCACGCTAGCCCCAGCAGCCACCGCCCGGAAGGGCCCGAGGTCCCGCCCGCAGCGTCATCGGCGACGTCGGAGTGTCCCGACGACAGGTTCCTAGTCGTGGCGGGCTCCTGGGAGCGGCGGGGTCCTGGGAGCGGCGGGGTCCTGGTTGCGGTGGGCTCCTGGTCATGGCGAGGCAGCTGGGCCCGGACAGCTCCCGGGCGGCGTGGCGAGGTCCCCGGGCTGGTACCGAACTGGGAACGTCCGCACCGCCGCCCCGCGGCCCCCCGCTGGAGCCCGTTCCCCGGTGGGGCGGCCAGCCGCCAGCGGACGGGCGACGGTGGTGCTACTCGGGAGTAGGTTTGCCCGTATGACCACGCTCGAGCGTCCGCCAGCCAGCGACGACAGCACCACGACGGGCCGCCGGCCCAGCGCCACGCACTCCCCCGCCCCCGCGAGCCTGCGCGACCATGTCCCCGCGGCCCTCGCCGATCGCCTGCTGCGCCAGGTGCTCGCGACCAGCGGCACGTCGGAGACGACCAGCGCCCCCTTCACCGGCGAGGAGCTGTTCACCTATCCGCTGGCCAGCGAGGCCGACGTCGACGAGGCGTTCACCCGCGCGCGGATCGCCCAGCGCGCCTGGGCCGCCCGGCCGGTGGCCGAACGCTGCGCGATCCTCGCGCGCATCCACCACATGGCCTTCGCGCGCCAGGACGAGCTCATGGACCTGCTGCAGCTCGAGGCGGGCAAGTCGCGCTACGACGCCTTCCAGGAGGTCGCCGCCGTCGCGGTCTACGCCCGCTACATCTCGCGCATGGCCCCCAAGCTGCTCAAGCGCCAGACCCGCAAGGGCGTGGTGCCACTGGTGACCAAGGCGTTCGAGCTGCGCCATCCGCGCGGCGTGGTCGGCCTCGTCACCGCCTGGAACTATCCGGCGGTCTTCGCCTCCTCCGATGGCTTCGCCGCGATCGTGGCAGGCAACGCCGTGGTGCATCGTCCGGACACCCAGGCCGCGCTCTCGGCGATCTGGGTGCGTTCCCTGGCGATCGAGGCCGGCGTGCCCGAGGACGTGTGGCAGGTGCTGCTCGGCCCTGGCCGGTCCATCGGCACCGCGATCATCGACCGGGCGGATGCCGTGGCGTTCACCGGTTCCACGGCCGCTGGCCGCGCCATCATGGCCCGGACCGGCCCTCGGCTCGTGTACACCTCGCTCGAGCTGGGCGGCAAGAACCCGTTCGTGATCCTCGCCGATGCCAACCTCGACCGCGCCGTCGAGGCCGTGCGCCGTGCCTGCTTCGTCAACGCCGGCCAGACCTGCGTCGGGCCCGAGCGCATCCTCATCGCGCGCGAGGTCTACGACGAGGTTCGCGACAAGCTCGTCGCGCGCATCAACCGGATGCACCTGGGCGCGCACATGACCTTCGAGTCGGAGATGGGTTCGCTCATCGACGGCAAGCAGCTGGCCGCGGTGACCAGGCACGTCGACGACGCGGTGGCCAAGGGCGCCCGGGTGCTCGCCGGCGGCCGGCCGCTGCCTGAGCTCGGCCCCAACTTCTACGCCCCGACGATCCTCGAGGGCGTCACCAAGGAGATGGCGGTGTGCGACGAGGAGACCTTCGGCCCGGTCATCGCGCTGTACCCGTTCGACTCCCTCGACGAGGCCGTCGCGCTGGCCAACGACACCGAGTTCGGCCTGCACGCGGTGATCTGGAGCCGCAACACCCGGGCTGCCGAGGCCCTCGCCGCACGCATCCAGGCCGGCACGGTCGAGATCAACGACGGCATCGTCGCCACCTGGGGCAGCGCCGACGTCCTGCAGGGCGGCATGAAGGCCTCCGGGCTGGGCCGCCGCAACGGGCAGTACGGCATCCTGCGGTTCACCGAGCCGCAGTCCATCGTCGTGCAGCGGCTGCACGGCCTGCACCCGCCGGGCTCCATGGGCCACGAGATGTTCACCAGCATCATGGCTGGCTCATTCAGGGCGATGCACCTGCTGCCGCGCCGCTGAGCCCCGCCGGCCCTCCGGTGCGAGAGGGTGGCGCACATGGCACACGACCACGGCCGCACGCAGCGGCTCGACCTCGCCGACGCGACCCTGCGCGAGTGGGACGCCACCGTGCTCGACGTCGATCCCGAGGGGATCGTGCTGGACCGGTCAGCGTTCTACCCGGGCGGCGGGGGCCAGCCGCCCGACCACGGCGTGCTGCTGTGGGGCGGGGTCCAGACGCGCATCGTGGGGACCCGCCGCGGCGACGACCTGCGCCTGATCGCCCACGAGGATGACCCGGTACCCCCGCCAGGCACAGCCGTGCGCGGCGCGATCGAGGACGGGCGACGGACCGCCCTCATGCGCACCCACTCGGGGCTGCACCTGCTCTCGGGCGTGGTGTTCCGTGACTTCGGGGCGCTGGTCACCGGCGGCAACATGGAGCCCTTCGAAGCCCGCATGGACTTCAACCTGCCCGAGGTCCCACCCGGCTTCAAGGAGGCGGTCGCCGAGGCCTGCGCCGCGGAGGTGGCCGCGGACCGGGCCATCGAGGTCGCCAACCTGCCGCGGGCCGAGGCGTTCGCGATCCCCGACATCATCCGGACTGCCACGAACCTGCTGCCCGACGACCTCGAGATCGTGCGGATCGTCGACATCGTGGGCCTCGACACCCAGGCCGACGGGGGCACGCACGTCGCCTCGACCCGGCAGATCGGGGGCATCGAGGTGGTCAAGGTCGAGAACAAGGGCAGGGGCTTCCGGCGCCTGCGGATCCGGATCGTGCCCTGAGCGCGGGCGCATCGCCGGTGGCGGATCCGCCGCTTTCGCCGGAGGTGTCCGTGGTGCCCTGTTCAGGCCCTTGGCCCCTGACCTGTGAGGCGAGCATCGCCTAGCCTGCTGCTGAAGCAACGGGAGCAACCATGCGGCACGCCCACTACTCCACGCGGCCACATCACGCCGCTGATCGGGGCGGCTGGTTCCGTGCGATGCTCGCGGTCGTGCTGGTCGCGCTGCTCGGGCTGTGGCTGGTCACCGGGCCGGCCGTCGCCTGGCTCGGTTCGATCACCGACTGGTTGCGCGGGATCTGAACGGCTGCGGGTGCGGGTGCCGCGGGGCACGCTGCTGGCATGACCGTCTGGGTCGGAACCTCTGGGTGGAGCTACCCGCACTGGCACGGCGTGCTCTACCCAGCGGGCCTGCCGCCCGGCCAGCGGCTCGCCCACTACGTCGGCGCGGGGTTCGACGCCGTGGAGCTCAACGCGAGCTTCTACCGGTGGCCACGGCCTGAGGCCTTCGCCAGCTGGCGGGAGCGCCTGCCCGAGGGATTCCGGCTGACGGTCAAGGCACCACGCGGCCTGACCCACGCACGACGGCTGGCCGAGCCGGGACCGTGGATCGAGCGCATCGCCGCAGGCTGGGCGGCACTGGGTGCGCGGGCTGGGGTGCTGCTGGTGCAGCTGCCGCCGAGCATGGAACGCGACGACGCCCGGCTCGGGGAGTTCCTGCGACGGATGCCACCGGCGATCCCCGTCGCCGTCGAGCTGCGCCATCCCACCTGGCTGCACCCCGACGTCTTCGCCCTGCTCGAACGGCACGGCGCGGCGTACGTGGTGATGTCGGGTGCGCACCTGCCCTGCGTGCTGCGCGCGACGGCGCCGTTCGCGTACGTGCGACTGCACGGCCCCGACCATGAGCACCTCTACGCGGGCAGCTACTCGGACGCGGACCTGCAGTGGTGGGCGCAGCGGATCCGCGAGTGGAGCGACCAGGGCCGCGACGTGCATGCCTATTTCAACAACGACGGGCATGGGCACGCCGTGCGCAACGCTCGGACGCTGCGGACGATCCTCAGCGATCAGGTGCGGCAGGTGGGGTGAGTCGGCGAGTGTGCGTCCGAGGTCAGGCCCAGGGCGGCGCGAGGCCGGGCTGCGGCGCCCAGCCGCGGAGCCACCGCTGCCGGCCGCGCCCCATGCCGCGCGTGGGCGCGAACAGCGCGTCGTCCATCGGCTCGTCGACCGCCTCCAGGACCACGTCGAAGCCGCGGCGGTCGTGCGGCCCGCCCAGCTCCCGGGCGCGCACGCAGATGCTGGTTGCCAGGTCGAGCACCACCTCGTGGGCGTCGGCGAAGGCACCGTCCGGGTCCGGGAAGCCCTCGGCCAGCGCAGCGATCCGGCTCGGCAGCAGCGGGCAGCAGCCGCAGCGGGGCGCGTACCCGGCCAGCGGTCGGACGATCGCGCGCAGGGCGGGGCGTTCGTGCCAGCGCACCTCCTCGAGCTCGTCGATGGCCACCGCGGCACTGCCGTCCTCGGCGTCCGCGAGCTCGCGCGGATTGAGCAGCGCGACCCAGCGGTAGCTCTGCCACATCGGGTCGTCGAGCTGCACCTGCAGGGGCAGTGCGACCGGCTCGGCCACCAACCCATCGGGGCCGAGCGGCGGCTCTGGTGCGCCCGGGTCGGTCCACCAGACGGGCACGGGGAGCACCGGCGCGTCGTCAGCACCGCCGCCCTGGCCCACCGCGAAGAAGCTGACGTTGGTGGGGCGGGCTGCCCCAGGTTCGGCACTGAGCAGCGCACCGGCCTGCGTCTCCACGCGCATCGCCTGGGGTCGACGGATCCAGGCGCGCACTGTGGGCAGCTCGCCGTCCTCGTAGGTGAAGCGCACGGTGCGCCACCGCCAGGGCGACGACCGGGCCAGTCGGCGCAACTGCTCGTCGTCAGCCACAGCTGGAGTATCCCTTCGCAGTCAACGTGCTGTCGCCTGCTCGTTCCGGGAACGGGCGCCATCAGAGCCGGCTGGGAGGGCCCTCGAGTCCCTTCCCGCCAGTCCAGCTCTGCAGTATCCTGACTCCAGATCTGCAGCCCAAGGAGGCACCCATGCCTGCCCTCGCGACGCCGGTGCGGCACCCCGTGAGCCGGTTCGAGTCCCAGCACTGGATCGACCTGCGTGAGCCAGCCGAGCAGGCCCGCCTCACGCCAGCTGCCGTGCGCGGGATGGCCGCCCTGGGTGAGGCCTGGCAGCTGACCGTGCCGCAGCTCTGCGCCCTGCTCGGGGAGGTCTCCCCCAGCTCCTGGCACGCCTGGATTCGCCGGCCGCCGCGGACGCTCGGTGTCGACCGACTCACCCGCGCGTCGTACCTGCTCGGCATCTACACCGCGCTGCACGTGCTCTACGACGACCGGTTGGCCGACGAGTGGGTGCACCTGCCCAACAGCAACCCGCTGTTCGGGGGCGAGCCGCCGCTCGCGGTCATGCTGCGAGGCGGCATCCCTGCGATGGAACGGGTGCGCTCACTGCTCGACGCCCGGCGCGGCGGCGCGTGACCCCGGGCGCGCGCCCAGCGCGGACCCCACGCGCGCCCGCCAGCCCCGCGGACACCCCCGGGAGCCGCCGCTGGCCCCGCGTCTCTGCGCTGCGCTGGGACGACGCGCACCGCCTCATCCCGGCGGTCCACGCGGACACTGACGAGCCCATCCTCGAGGGCCTCTCGGGGCGGGGGGCCGACGCGAACGACCTCGTGGACCTCGCAGCGGCCACCAACGCACGGCTCATGGCCCAGGCCGACGCGCTGCCCGGCGGCATCCGCCGCGACGAGCTGGTCTTCGGCGTGCCGCACTGGCGCATCATCAACGCCGCGTTCTGCCACCCACACCCGCAGGGATCACGCTTCAACGGCCCCGAGCGCGGTGCCTGGTACGCGGGGCAGCACGTCGAGACGTCGATCGCCGAGGTCTCCCACCACCGGACCGTCGATCTGGCCGAGATCGGTCGGTGGGAGCTCGACGTGGAGTACCAGGACTACCTCGCCGACGTCCACGCACCGATGCACGACCTCCGGGGTCCGCGGGACCGCCGGGCGCGAGCGGCTCTGGATCCCGATTCCTACGTCGCCAGCCAGGCCCTGGCCGCCGACCTGCTCGCCGACGGGTCCCTCGGGGTGGTCTACCCCGCGGTGCGGGACCCCGGTCGCGATGCCGTTGCGTGCTTCCGGCCTGCCCTCGTGGGCAACGTACGCCCAGGCGCCCGCTACCGGTTGCGCTGGTCGGGCAGCCCCCAGCCCACGATCACCGAGCTGCGCCGCCGACGAGTGGCCAGGGGCTGACCCAGCGCGCACCCGCCGGCGGCGTCCAGGTCAGCTGCTCGTGGGGCGCGGAGTGCGGGGCCCGCCGTTGTCGCCGGCACGCGCGCGCTCGGGCTCGGCACCTCGGGCAGCCTCGTCCTGGACCCCGTCCGGGTCCAGCCGCGCGGCCTGCTGCAGGTGCGACTGCGCCTCTGCGCGCGCCCGATCGGCCTGGCTGGCGCGCTCACGGGCCTCGCGCTCCAAGCGGTCAGCTTCGTTGCGCGCCCGCTGCGCCTCCGCCTCACGCACGGCGGCAGCGGCTGCCTGCTCCTTCGCGGCCAGCTCGCGCTCCTGG
>DASVBK010000084.1:0-5362 GCA_036375875.1 Candidatus Nanopelagicales bacterium | reverse complement strand
CAGCAGGTGTGGCGAGACCCCCGACTCCCGCAGCGAACGCGCGACCTTGTGGGTGAGGTCGGGGTCCGACAGCTGCCGCGGTGACAGGTTCACCGCCACCCACAGCTCGGGCGAGCCGCCCAGCTCCTCGTGCCACTCGTTGAGCTGGCGCAGCCCCTCGTCGAGCACCCACGCGCCCAGCGGCAGGATCAGTCCGGTCTCCTCGGCCAGCGGGATGAACTGGTCCGGACCGAGGAGCCCGCGCTCAGGGTGCCGCCACCGGACCAGGGCCTCCAGGCCCACGACCTCACCGGTCGTCAGGTCGATGACCGGCTGGTAGTGCGCGCGCAGCTCGTCGCGCTCGAGGGCGCGGCGCAGCCCCAGCTGGTCGTCGAGCCGTGCCGTCGCCGCCTGGAGCATGCTCCAGTGGAAGTGCGCCACCTGGTCGCGGCCGGCCGCCTTGGCCCGGTACATCGCCGAGTCCGCCTCACGCAGCAGCGACTGCGCCGTGGAGTAGGGGGTGGCGGTCGCCACCCCGATGCTCGCCGTGACCGTCACCTCGTGCGAGCCGAACGTGAAGGGGGGTTCGAGCGCACCCTGGATCGACGCGGCGAGCACCTCGATCTGCTCGTCGGGGATGCCCTCGCACACCATCGCGAACTCGTCGCCGCTGAACCGCGCCAGGGTGTCACCGGGGGGCAGCACCGCGGCGAGCCGGTCGGAGACGTCGACGAGCACTGCGTCGCCCACCGCGTGGCCGAGGCCGTCGTTGATCGTCTTGAACAGGTCGAGGTCCAGGAAGATGACCACCACGCGCCCACCGGAGCGTGAGGTGCGGTCGAGCGCCGATTCGATCCGGTCGGTGAGCAGCAGCCGGTTGGGCAGCCCCGTGAGCGGATCGTGCAGGGCGCGGTGCTCGCGCTCCTGGGCCATCTGGGCGGTCCGCTGCACCGCGAACAACGGCAGCATGAGCAGCGGGAGCAGCACCCACGACTCGGGGTAGGCCACCGCGACGACGGCCACCAGTGGGGACAGCGCCAGCACGGCGAACGTGCTCGTGGTGTAGAACCAGAAGTCCTTGCGGAACGAGGCCCACCAGTTGCCGTCCTCCGCGAGGCCGGCCACCTGCGCGAGGTTGGTCAGGTGGTACGTGACCCAGGACAGCGCGATCACCGCGAGCGCCCCGAGTCCGAGCTCGGTCCGCTCGCCCGCGGTGCCCAGGCTGCCCACCGCCTCGAGGTGTGAGCCCGCCCAGAGCACCAGCCAGGCCGCCATGATGTTCACGGCGTACTGGCCCACGTTGAACAGCACCTTGAAGGGCGCCTTGCGCTCGAGCAGCTCACTGGTCAGCGTGCCCGCCGCGATGAGCACGACCGCGGCCTCCCAGCCCCAGAGGTACAGCGCGGCGAAGGCGAGCGCCTGGGACAGCGACACGGTCTCGCCGTCGTACCGGCTCATCACGATGGGTCGGAGCTCGCTGAGCAGCACCAGCGCGGCGATCATGGCGAAGGCCGGATCGAGCTGGCTCCGGCCGCCGTCCGCGCTCAGCCTGGCGGCGGCCGCGAGGATGAGGCTGCACCCGACCCCGATGCTGAAGACCGCCGTCGCGCGGTAGAGCAGGCCGCGACGGGCCCCCGGCCCGCGCCTGCTGCCACCGCCCATCGCTGCCCCTTCCAGAAAGTAACGGAAACGTAGCGCTCCGTTAAGGTCGTTGCCAGCGCTCCAGCGTGCCGCCATCGTCGCTGAACCTGGGCATCCCACAATCTCGACACGCCGCGGCCACGGGTGAGGCAAGGGTGCGCAGGTTCACCCATCCGGGTGAGTGCGTCCTGGCTCGCGCAGGCCGCCGAGTTCAGGGCGGCAATCGTGCCTTCACAGTGCGCGCGACCCCGTCATGCCTCGCCCAGTCCCTCGACGCAGATGCGGTTGCGTCCCGACCGCTTGGCCCGGTACAGGGCGTCGTCGGCGCGGGCCAGGGCCGCGTCGGTGTCGGCGCTGGCGTCAGCCAGGACCGCACCCACGGTGATCGTCACGTCGAGGGTGCCGGCCGTCGTATCGACCGGGTGGCTGGCCGCCGCATGCACGTTGCGGGCCACGACGGACAGCTCCTCCACGCTTCGGCAGTGGTCGAGGACGATGACGAACTCGTCGCCACCCATGCGTGCCACCACGTCCTGGCGGCGCACGGCCCGCTCCAGGCGCTGGGCGACCGCTGCGATCACGGCGTCCCCGACCAGGTGCCCGTGCCGGTCATTCACGGGCTTGAGGTCGTCGATGTCGCAGAACAGGACGCCCACCACCTCGGCGGCCTCCGCCGGCTGGCCGAGCCGGGCGCCGAGGCGCGTGCGCAGGGACTCCCGGTTGGCCAGGCCTGTCTGCACGTCATGGCTGGCGCGGTAGGCGAGGTCCGCCTGCAGCCGCCGGGCCGCCGTCCGGTCGGCGAACTGGTGCACGAAGAGCTGCGGGTTGCCCAGCTCGTCGCGCATCACGCCCACCGAGTGGTCGACCCACACCTCGCTGGTGGGCCCGGCGAGGCGATGCTGGCAGCGCTCGATCGCCGTCGTGTTGCGCAGCAGCCGTTGGCGCCACTGGTCGACCTGCTCGCGGTCCTCCTCCGGGATGTACTCGCGGAACCGGTGCCCGATGAGCGACGGGGCGCTGGCCCCCAGCAGCTCGCAGAGGGCGGGGTTGACCTGCACGATCCGGTCCTGGGAGTCGGTGACCGCCATGCCCTCGGGCGCGCCGAGCATCGCCATGCGGAACTGCTCCTCGCTGCGCGCCAGCTCGCGCTTGGCCCGCAGCTCCTCGGTGATGTCGCGCATGGCGATGGCCGCCCGTGCGCTGGTGTCGGGATCATCGACCGGCCGGGCGGACACGGCCATGTAGCGGTAGGCGCCGGTGCTCGACCGGAACCTGACCGTGCGGGTGGCCCGCTCGCTGCCGGGATCGGCACCGGCGAGCGCGTCGGCGAGCCCGAGAAGGTCCTCGGGGGCGGCCAGCGAATCCAGTGGTTGTCCGATGACGGCGTCCGGGTCGCGGCCGAGGACGGTGCGCACCGACGGCGAGACCCAGGTGACCACGCCGTGCAGGTCGGTCAGCGCGACGATGTCCAGCGCGTTGTCCGCCAGTGCCTGCAGCGACTGGCGCGCGGCCACGATCTGGGTGACGTCGACCGCCTGGAGCAGCCCCAGCTGTGCCCCTCCGGGCGTCGTCGTGGCGTCCAGCGGCACCAGGGTGGCATCGATGAACTCACCCTCGGTGCCACGCAGCCGGCGCACGGTCGGGTGCTGGTCGCTCCACGCCCTGGCCAGCGACTCGTGCACGAGCGCGCGAGCGGCGGGGTGCACCAGCGCCGAGACCTGCGTGCCGACCAGGGCCTGCGCGGGATGCTCGGTGAGGGCGGCCAGCGCGTCGTTGACCCAGAGCAGGGTGCCGGTCTCGTCGACCACGCCCGTGGCGACCGGGGAGGCAGCGAACGTCAGGCGCAGCCAGTCGGGGACCCGGTCCGGGCCGATCCGCGGCTCGCGGTCCACGGAGGGCTCCTCCGGAGGGTTCCCGGGCTCGCCGCCCTGCTGCCGGTCGTTCACGGCGACACTCTAGGCCGGACGCCGTCAGCCGACAGACCCCGATCGGGACCCCGGACGCTCGTGGTCCGCTGGCGTGCCGGCTGATGGCGCCGTCCGGCGCCGGAGCGCCCCCCCGCCGGATGCCGCGCTCCTATCCTGTGGCCGTGCCCATGGACCTCAACGCCGACCTCGGGGAGGGGGTCGGCGACGACGAGGCGCTGCTGGCGCTGGTGACCTCGGCGAACGTCGCGACCGGGGCACACGCCGGCGGCGGCGCGGTGCTGGCCCGGACGGTCCGCGCCGCGGTCGCGCACGGCGTCCGCGTCGGCGCCCACCCCTCCTACCGGGATCGCCAGGGGTTCGGGCGGCGATCGCAGCTGGAGCGGCTCCGCGACGATGCGGCGGCGGGGCAGGCCCTCGTGGCGGACCTCGTCGAGCAGGTGCTCCTCGTGCACGCCGCTGCCCTGCGGCACGGCGCGGGCCTGAGTCACGTCAAGGCGCACGGAGCGCTCTACAACGATGCGGTCGCCGACGAGGTGGCGGCGCGGCTGGTCGCCGATGCCGCCCTGCGGGTCTGCGAGCGGCTCGGGCGCGCAATCTCGGTCACGACGCAGCCAGGTGGCGCCCTTGCCGAGCTCGCGTCGAGGGTGGGCCTGCCGGTGCTGGCTGAGGGCTTCGTGGACCGCGGCTACCTCCCGGGGGGCGTCCTGCAGCCCCGTGACCGCCCGGGCGCGGTGCTCGACGACGTGCCGGCCATGGTGGCGCAGGCGTTGGACCTGGCGGCGGGCGAGGTGGCCACGGTGACCGGAGCCCGGATCGGGCTGCGCGTGGACACGCTCTGCGTGCATGGCGACACCCCCGACGCGGTGCTCGCTGCCCGTGCCGTCCGCTCGGCGCTGCTCGAGGCGGGCTGGCAGGTCGCGGCGCCGGTGCGGTGGCCATGACGGCCCCGGCGCGGATCCGCGCGTTCGGGGACCGAGCCCTGCTCGTCGAGCCGCCGCGGCACGTGCTCGACGTCACCGCGTGGTGCCTCGCGACGGCCGCCGCCCTGCGCCGCGCCGAGCCGGCCTCGTCGGTGACCGTGGGCCTGGCCAGCGTGCTGGTCGCGTGGGAGGCCCCGATCCGCCCCGTCACCGCCCGCGCCGCAGTGCAGGCCGCCCTGGCTCGGCCCCCGGCAGCAGGGGCTCACGAACCAGCGGCGCGCGTGCATCGGCTGCCGTCGGTCTACGACGGCCCCGACCTCCCGGAGGTTGCCGCGCGCCTCGGCCTGTCCGCCGCGGCCCTGGTCACCCGGCACCGGGCTGCCGTATGGACCGTCGCCGCCCTGGGGTTCTCGCCCGGCTTCGGCTATCTCGTGTGCGACGACGAGCTGTTCCTGGGCGTGCCGCGCCGCAGCGACCCGAGGCGCCGGGTCCCCGCAGGGTCCATCGCGGTCGCAGCCGGGATGTGCGCGGTGTACCCCGACGCGACCCCGGGCGGCTGGCAGCTGATCGGCCGCTGCCCGGCACCGCTCTTCGACGTGGCCGCGGTCCCGCCCGCGCTGCTCGCCGTCGGCGACCAGGTCCGCTTCGTCGAGGACGACTGATGGCGCCGGGCCAGCACTGGCTCGAGGTCGTCGCGCTCGCCGGCTCCGCCCTGGTCGAGGACGCCGGTCGGGGCCATCGCAGCAGTGGGGTGCCGGGGTCTGGGGTCTCGGACCGCTTCGCCCACGCCGCGGCGACGGCGCTGGTCGGGGGCGACCCCCGCGACGCCGTGCTCGAGGTCGTGGGCGCGCTCACGCTGCTGGTCACGCGGCCGGCGCTCCTGGTCGTCGCCGG
>DASVBK010000059.1:0-2167 GCA_036375875.1 Candidatus Nanopelagicales bacterium | reverse complement strand
CCCGATGCCCTACGTGCTGCTACGGCACAACGTGACCGGCCGCTACGCCTGGTTCGCCAACTTCCACAACCCGGCGACCAACCCGAAGCGGGGCAACAACGACCGCTGGCGTGCGCTGGCCACCACCATCGAGATCCAGCTGGCCAACCGGCTGATCTCCGAGACGGGCTACCCGGTGTTCTTCACCGGTGACATGAACGAGCGGGAGCAGTACTTCTGCCGGCTGACCGGGAGCGCCCCGATGAAGGCCGCCAACGGGGGCAGCAACGAGGGTGGCTGCCGGCCGCCGGCGTACCCGATGCCGGTGGACTGGATCTTCGGCAGCGACGAGGTCGACTTCCTCTCCTACGTCCGCGACGAGAGCTGGCTGGTCCGCCGCACGAGCGACCACCCGATGATCGTCGCCCAGGCGGTCCTCGACGAGCGGGACGGTCTGCCCGCCGACCCGGGCTCGGCGGACTAGCCGGAGCCACCCGGCACCAGCAGGCATCCGCCCGGGCAGTCGGCCAGGCCAGCGGCCGGGCAGCTGGGCCGCCGCGATCGCGGACAAGGCCAACGCAAACCCGACACCCTGCAGGGCGGTCAGGGACTCGCCGACCACCGCCCACCCGAGCAGCGCTGCCACGGCCGGGGACAGCAGCGGCAGGAACGACACCGCCGCCAGCGGCAGCCGCCCGATGCCGTCGAACCACAACGCGTAGGCCAGCAGGGTGCCGACGAGGCCGAGCCAGAGGTAGCCGGTGACTGCAGCGGCGTCCAGTGCAGGCGGGCCGCCTTCGACGACGAGGGCGACCGGCGCCAGGAGTACGCCGCCGGCGGTGAGCTGCCAGCCCGCGAACGCGAGCGCGCCGACGGGCCGCCCCCAGCGCCGGGTGAGCACCACGCCGAGTGCCATGGACGTGACGGCGGTGAGGCCGGCGGCCAGCCCCAGCGGGTCGAGGGCGGCCTGTGCAGTGAGCGTCATCAGGGCCACACCGGCCAGGCCGGCCAGCCCCCAGCCCAGCCGCCACCGGGTCGGGGTCTCCGCGAGGAGGAGGTAGCCGAGCCCCGCGACGAGCAGGGGTGAGACCCCGCCGAGGGCGGACCCGACCCCGCCCGGTAACCGGTAGGCCGCGACGAAGAGCAGGGCGAAGAACGCACCGATGTTCAGCGTCCCGAGCACCGCGGCCCGCCACCACCAGTGCCCGTGGGGCAGCCTGCGGGCGACGGCGACGGCCACGAGCCCGGCAGGCAGGGCCCGGACGGCCGCACCGAAGAGCGGGCGGCCCGGCGGGAGCAGCTCCGTGCTGACGGCGTACGACGTGCCCCACACCAGGGGCGCCACGGCGGTGATCAGGGTCAGACGCGTGGTCGAGGGAATGACCATGGCAATCTCTCAATGTTGAAGTGTTCAATATCGAGAGGATGGCACCCTGATAGCCTTCCGTCAAACATTTTGATGTTGAGAGGTCTAGGCATGCAGGACGCGGTCGACCGGGTGCTCGCCCAGTGGCACGAGGAACGCCCCGACGTGGACGTGTCGCCGATGGGCGTCGTGGGCCGCATCTCCCGGGCAGCGCGCACGCTCGAGCGGGGGCTGCAGACGGAGTTCGCGCGGCACGGGCTCCAGCCGTGGGAGTTCGACATCCTCGCCACGCTGCGACGCACGGGGCCGCCGTACGAGCTGACCGCCGGCGCGCTGGCCGCCTCGTCGATGGTCACCTCGGGGGCGATCACCAACCGGATCGACCGGCTCGTCGCCCGCGGGCTCGTCACCCGCGAGGTCGACCCGGACAACCGGCGCGCGGTGCGCATCGGCCTCACCCCCGAGGGCCGTCGGCTCGTCGACGACACCCTGCCGCACCACGTGGCCAACGAGGCCACGCTGCTGGAGCCGCTCAGCCCTGCCGAGCGGGACCGGCTCGCCCAGCTGCTGCGCAAGCTGCTGGCCGGGCATGAGTCGGGTCCGGCTCAGGACTGAGCCGGACCCGAGGACCGAGCGGACGCCCGGTCAGCGACCGAAGAGCTTGCCGAAGAACCCGCCCTGCGAGCTCGCGGCGTCGTTGCTGCAGGAGCAGCGCTGCGACGACGGGACGCCCGCCATCACCTGGTTGACGTGCTGGCCGCAGCCGGCCCATGTCGTCTTGGAGCACTGGCGGCACTTGACCTGACGGCACATGCTTGGAAA
>DASVBK010000054.1:0-6400 GCA_036375875.1 Candidatus Nanopelagicales bacterium | reverse complement strand
TCGTGACGCACCTCGGTGCCGGCATCGGTGCGCAGCACGGCTTCGGCCCGCGTCGTGCCGTCCTGCTCGTACAAGAACACCTCGACGTGCCAGGTCCTGGTATGCATCGTGGTCTCTCCCTGTCGCGCTGTGCTTGGCCTGGGATGGCGCTACGTCCCACCTTGCCCGGGGCGCCCCGGGGACGACAGGGGCAAAGGTCCGCCGCACGCGCTCGATCGGCACCCGGACGCGCCGAGGCCTCAGCTGTGCGCCCGCGGCTCCCAGTGGAACCAGCGCGCCGCGACCAGGGCCGTCCCGATCCCCCACACCACGAGCATCAGGAGGTGCCCCCAGAACGTCGCGTCGAGTGGGCCACCGCTCGTCGCCGTGACCGCGGCGGCCACGGCATGGCGCAGTGGCAGTGCCCAGCCGATGGCATCGAGCACGGTGGGCATCTCGTCGACCGCGATGAAGATGTCGGAGATGAACGACAGCGGCAGCAGGATCGACAGCGCCGCCGCGACGATCGCCTGTCGGCCGTCGATGGCTGAAGCCAGCGCGAGGCCGCACGCGGCGAAGCAGCTGATGGCCAGCACGAACACCAGCAGGCTGGCGAGCCACGTCGACGGGGGCAGGGTCACCGGGAACAGCACGACGGCGACCGTGAAGACCAGCGCCGCGGTGACCAGGCCCAGCAGCAGGGCCGTGCACACCCGGGCGGTCAGGTACGCCGACGGCGGCAACGGCGTGCCCCGCAGGCGCTTGAGCACGCGCAGCGACCGGGCGTCGACGATGGTCCCTGGCAGCACGAGGAACGCCAACGTCGCCAAACCGTAGACCGTGAAGGCGGGCGCCATGTACTGCGTGAGCGGAAGTCCCTTGAACGTCGCATCGTCGGGGTAGACGCTGCCGAAGAACCCGACCAGCAGCACCGGGAAGATCACCGAGAAGAACAGCGCCATCGGGTCGCGCCGGATCTCGGTGATGGCGTACCGCACCTGGCCTACCACCAGCGCCGGCCAGCCCGGCCGGGGCACCTCGCGCACGGTGCCCACAGGCACGCTCGCCGCGACCTCCGAGGTGCCCTCCGTCGGCGCCTCCTGGGCCTCCGGGACGGATCCTCGGCGCCGAGGGCGCAGCCCCGCGGCCGTCGGCTCCCACGACATCGCGCGGCGGGCGACGACCGCCCCGGCCACGCCCCACGCGAGCATCACTGCCAGGTTGCCCCAATCGGGGACGGTCGCGTCCGCGGCCGGGTCGAACCCGGCGGAGAAGCTGTCGACGAACGGCTTGAGCGGGAACACGCTGGCGATCCGGTCCATCCACGTGGGCAGGTCGCCGATGCCGAAGATCCCGGAGATGAACGACAACAGGATCAGGCTCGCGTTGCCGAAGGCGTTCGCCGCGCTGGGCGTGGGGGCGACCGCGGCGACCGCGAGGCCGAGCGCCGCGAAGCTGCCGGCGCCGACGGCGAACGTGACGACGAGCGCGGGGACGTTCTGCCAGATCAGCTCGACGTCGTAGAGCAGCACCCCGACCGCCACCATGATCACCACGGCGAGGGCGGCGACCCACAGCGCTGACCCGACCCGGCCCGCCAGGTGCACCGCCGGGGGCAGCGGCGTGCCGCGCAGCCGCTTGAGCACGCCGGCATGCCTGGCGTACGCCAGGGACATGGCCAGCGACATGTAGCAGGCCATGCAGGCGCCGAACACGGCGAAGACCGGGGTCGTGTACTGGGCGAGGCGCATGCCGGTCTCCGGGTCGACGACCTCGTTGCCGGTCAGCGCGCTGAGGATCACCAGGAAGCTCAGCGGGAAGACCAGCGTGAAGAACGCCGCCACCGGGGTGCGCCAGAAGCCGCGGTTGCAGAACCGCACCTGGCCGAGCAGCATCCGCGCGGTGCTGGGGCGGCCCGGGGTCGCGACCTGGCTGACGGCCCCGGTCGGCAGGACGGTCGCGGTCATGGCCGTCCCTCGAGCTCCTGCGGCCCATCAGCCGACTCCCCGTCGGTCAGGTCGAGGTACACGTCCTCCAGGCTCGGGCGGCCCGTGGTCAGCCCGCCGAGCTGCAGCTGGCGCCCCATCGCCCAGGCTGTCAGCTCGTGCAGGTCGCGGGTGGCGTCGGCCGACCGGACCTGCACCTCGGTGCCACGCATGCGCGCCGGGCCGACGCCCAGCGGTGGCAGCTCCTCGAGCGTCACGCCCTCGGGCAGCTCGAACGACACGATCGCGTCGGCGCCCTCGGCCGCGACGAGGTTCGCCGGGGTGTCGAGGGCCACCAGCCGGCCGTCCTGCACGACCGCGACCCGGTCCGCGAGGTGCTCGGCCTCCTCCATGTAGTGCGTCGTGAGCACGATCGTGGTGCCGAGGTCGCGCAGCGACGCGACCAGGTCCCAGGCCCGGCGCCGCGCCGACGGGTCGAAGCCCGTGGTCGGCTCGTCGAGGAACAGCAGGTCGGGGTCGCCGATGATGCCCAGGGCGAGGTCCAGGCGCCGGCGCTGCCCACCGGACAGCGTCTTGGTGCGCGCCTTGGCCTTGCCGGCCAGGCCGACCCGTTCGATCACCTCGTCCACGTCGCGCCGCCGGGGGAAGTACGACGCCTGCAGCGCGACGAGTTCGCGCACGCTGAACTCCTCGTCGAAGCCGGCCTCCTGCAGCACGATCCCGATCCGCTCGCGGTACGCGCGACCACCCGTCTGCGGGTCCATGCCGAGCACCCGCACCTGCCCAGAGGTCCGGTTGCGGTGCCCCTCGAGGATCTCGACCGTCGTGGTCTTGCCGGCGCCGTTCGGCCCGAGCAGGGCGAACACCTCCCCAGGCTCGATCGTGAAGGTCAGCCCGTCCACCGCCCGGACCGCGCCGTAGTCCTTCACCAGGCCCTCGATCGAGGCGACCGGTCCGTCCATCGCATCACGCATGACGGCACTGGTACACGAGGGCTCGAGCCAGAGGAAGGGTCGAACGACCGGGCGCGGGGGGACTCTCGGGCCGGGCGATGCCGGGGACGCAGCGCACTGGCACCCGGACGGCGCCCGCTGGGCGGCTGGTGGCAGGGTGGTCGCCGTGGTCGACGGTCGGGTGCTCGAGCGGCTCGCGGACGGCACGGTCAAGCAACGCTCGCCGATCACCGGGACCGTGGTGTGGACCGTGCCGGGCCGCTCGAACCGGCCGCTGCCGGCCGCACTCCCGCCGCCGATGCCGTTGCCGGCAGGTCGGCACGACGACCTCTGCCCGTTCTGCCCCGCCCGGATCCAGGAGACCCCGCCGGAGCGCGCCCGGTTCCTGCTCGCGGGCTCCGGCCGCCCCGCCGGCGAGCCCTGGGTGATCCGCCGCGACCTCGGCGCGCGTGAGGCGGCGGCAGGCCCCTGGGACGTCCGGCGCTTCCCCAACCTGTTCGCGATCCTGCCGTTCTCCTACTGGCAGGCGAACCACGGCGTCGAGCTGCCGGTCGGGGCGCTCGACCGAGCCGCCCGGTACGGCAGGGAACCCGAGGGGCGCGCGCACCTGCTCGCCATCGCGCGCGCTCGGCTGCGGGCAGCCGGGGTGAGTGCGCAGCTGGCCGACCGGGAACCGCAGGAGGCGCTGCTCGCGTCCTCGACCGCCTACTTCGCCAGCACGCACGACGTCGTCACGACCAGGCGCCACGTGCTCGACGAGGCGACCATGGACGACCAGCTCACCGCCGCCGGCGACCTGACCGCCGAGGAGCACCACGCGTTCGTCGCCTGTGCGATCGATGGGCTGGCCGACCTCTGCGAACACGTGCCCGGAGCCCGCAACGTCGCGGTCTTCCAGAACTGGCTGCGCCCCGCCGGGGCCTCGTTCGACCACCTGCACAAGCAGGTCGTCGCGATCGACGAGCATGGGCCGCTGCTCGAGCGCGTCCTGCGGCTGCTGGGCAGCGATCCTCACCTGTTCAACACGGCCGTCGCAGATCCCGCGAGCCGCGACCGGCTGCTCATCGCCCAGAACGACCACGCCATCGCGCTGGCCGGGGTCGGCCACCGCTACCCGACCGTCGAGGTGCTCACCACGGGTCCGGCCGTCCGGCCCCACGAGGCACCGCCCGAGGTGGTCCTTGGCGTCTCGGACCTGCTGCATGCCTGCCACGCCGCGACCGGCCGGCTTGTGCCCACGAACGAGGAATGGCACCTCGCACCCACGGGCGCAGACGTGCCCATGCCCTGGCGGGTCAACCTGAAGTGGCGCATCTCCACCCTGGCCGGGTTCGAGGGCGGCACGAAGATCAACGTGAACACGATCAGCCCCTTCGAGCTGCGCGAGCGGATGGTGACGGCGCTGGCCGGGCTGCGCGGACAAGGGCGGATCGCCCCGCTGCGGATCGGCGACGAGTGCCAGCACGGGCCCGGCATCCTGCAGTACGCACGCTGAGGCATCGCCGGGCGGGGCGGTCACGGGCGCGTCGCGCCGGGCTGGCGCGGGGGCTGGCGCGCGGGCGGGTCGCGCGGGGCTCGTGCGCCAGCGTCCCTCGCAGCCGTGGGCCGCCGACACCCGCGGACCGGCCGGTCGAGCCTGTCGCAGTTGGAAGCCCTCGAGTGGCTACCATCGCCCGAGGTCTCTGGTCGGGGACCACGAGGAGGCTGGCGGCATGCGACGGACGAAGTGCCTGGTGGCGTGCGGCGGGGTGCTCCTCACGCTCGGCCTGACCGGCTGCGGATCGGACGGCACCGTGACCCTCCCGACCGCGCTGCCCAGCGGGCTGCCGACCGCGCTGCCGAGCGGGCTGCCGACGGCCCTGCCGACCGAGCTGCCCAGCCGGCCGAGCGAGATCGTCCCGAGCGAGACCGTGCCGAGCAAGACCCCGACAGTTCCCAGCGAGACGCCGACGGTCCCCAGCGAGACGCCGACCACCCGCAGCCCGGAGCCCACCCGCAGCTCGACGCTCACGGCCCAGGCGACGGGCACGCCCACCAGCACGCCCACGCCGACCTCGACCCCGACCGAGACCCCGACGCCGACGCCGACGCCCACCATCACGGCCACCGAGACGGCCAAGGTCACTGCGACCGCCACGGCCACCGCGACCGCGACCGAGACGGCGACCGTCACGGCGACCCCCACGCCCACGCCCACAACCACGTCGCCGACACCCACCCCCACGACCAGCTCTGCGACGGCCTCCGTGTCACCGTCGGCCACCGCCTCAGCTTCCGCCGTGCCCGACGCTGGGGCGGATTCCTCGGGCGCCGTCCCGTGGTGGCTGTGGCTGCTGCCGCTGCTGGGGCTCGCAGCGCTGCTGGCCTGGCTGCTGGCCCGCCGCTCGTCGCGCCGCGGCTGGGACGAGCGGCTCGGCGCCGAGCGGGAACGCGCCCAGTGGGTGCTCACCGGCCTGCTGCCGGCCGTGACCAGCCCGGCGCAGCCCGCGGCGTCCCAGGCCGTCCAGTGGACCAACGCGGCACCCACCCTCGAGCAGGTGCAGGCCAGCCTCGCAACGCTGGTCACCGACGCCCCGGACGAAGCCCGCGGCACGCGGGCGCAACGCCTCGGTGACGCCCTGCTGGGCGTGCGCCAGGCCGTGGCGACGGACCTCGGGCTGCGCACCGGGGCCAGTGCCATCCCGGCGGATGCTGCCGCGATCGCCACCTCGGCCGCAACCGTGCAGGCGGCGCGCGACCGCCTCGCGGCGGCCGTGGCCACCATCCCGGCCCCGGCCACCCAGGCCGGCGCGCCGGGCACGTCACCCGGTCGCTGAGCCTGCGCCCGCGCCACCCGCGCACCCCGGGAGGGGCTTGACGGCGGTTTGGCCGGCCGGCCGGCCCGCTGCTACCCTTGCCGGGCACTCGCGCCGTTAGCTCAGTTGGTAGAGCAGCTGACTCTTAATCAGCGGGTCGTAGGTTCGAGCCCTACACGGCGTACTGGCCCCCCGGCGATCCCGGGGGGCTTTCGCCTTTCCTGAGCACGAATCAGGGGCCTTGCGGCCCGGAGCCGGCGGCCCGTGGTGACCGCTCCGCTTGCTGGCCAAGTGCCCTCGCGTGGGCCCTGCGCTTGGCCTCGGCGCTTCGCCCCGAACCTCATCCATCCGAGGTTGAGACGGCTGCCTCGCATCGCTCAGCGGCCATCCTCATGACGGTCGGCGCGATGCTCGTGCCGCTGCTCGGGCACTGCGGCCCGGCCGAAACGGTGCTGTCACTGCCGTCGGACAGCCCGCACGCCGCGACCACGGTAGAGGCCTCGGCTCGTAGACCAGAGCGACGGCTGCGACTGGGGCCGGCCTGACCAGGGTCTCGAGGGCGCGTCTCGCCAGGGTGGGTGCCGACCCACAAGTCGCACCTCGGACCCCGCCGCGAAGTCCCACCTCGTTGATGCCCCCCTTGCCGTCACGCGGCTGGTTCCATCACCCGTGGACCTGGTCGTAACGTGTCGCCGCAGGGGTCGCAACTGGGACCCCACCTGATCGA
>DASVBK010000051.1:0-2415 GCA_036375875.1 Candidatus Nanopelagicales bacterium | reverse complement strand
GCTGGTGGTGGTGCCCCTCGGGGTCGTGGTCCTGGAGGAGGTCGCCTTCCGCGGGGTGCTCTGGGGCCTGGTGGAGGTGGACCACGGTGCGCTGTGGGCGGGCGCGGTGACGTCGGTGCTGTTCGGGGTGTGGCACGTGCTTCCGGCCGTGGACGGGGCCCGTGCGAACAGCGCCGAGGGCACGCCGGGCGCCGGGCACCACACCCGGCAGGTGGTCGGGACCGTGGCGTTCACGATCCTGGGCGGCGCCGTCTTCGCCGTGCTGCGCCACCAGAGCGGCAGCCTGCTCGCGCCGTTCCTCCTGCACTGGGCCACCAACGGGCTGGGCATCGTCGCGGCGGCGTGGGCGTGGGCGGTGCACGCGGACTGACGCCGCGGGCGCGGCCTCAGTCCTCCTGGTACAGCTCCCAGCGGGCTTCCTCACGACGGCGCACGGCCGCCTCGATCCGGTCGAGCTGGTCCGGCGAGGCGGGCAGGCCGTAGACCTCGCTGACGAACCGCGGCAGGTCGGGCCGGTAGTCGTGGCCCCAGGCCCCCCACGTCGCGGGCCGCTGGGCGTTCTTGACGTCGACGAGGGTCTGGAAGAACGACGTCACCGGCCGCCACCGCAGGTGGGCCGGGATGCCGCGCGGGCTCGCGCCCGGTGGGCCGGGCTCGACGCGCGGGCGCTGCGGCCCGAGCCAGGCGGGAGCCGTCATGAGCAGGTCCACCCCGAAGCGGGTCACACCGTCGTTGTCGTGGCTGAGCAGCACGTACGACGGTCGGCGGCCACGCGCCCGCTCCACCGCGTGCAGCTGCTCGATGTCGTTGACGACGGCGATGCTGTCGCGGTCGACATCGAGGCGGTCGGGGCCGGTCACCTCGTGCATCCACCCACTGCCGTAGGGCGTGCCGATCCACAGCGCCCGGTCGATGCCGAGGGCCTGCAGGCCCAACGTGCCCCAGTGCAGGAAGACGTCCTGGCTGGTGTGCGCGCCCAGGCTCTCGCCGAACAGGACGACCCGCGGGCGCGGACCCGGCCGGTGCCGCAGCCGCTCGAGCACGCGCAGCCAGATCAGCCGGTTCTGCTCACGCGCCCGGCCCACCCGGCGCAGCGACAGCGGGGACGGCCGGTTCGAGTACTGCAGCGTCACCGAGGCCACGTCTCCGAGGGTGAGGTACTGCGCTGCGGCCATCGCGACGTAGTTGACGTAGCCGAGACCGGTCGGCGACACCAGGACCAGCAGCGACCGGTCGAAGGCGCCCGTCCGCTCCATCTCGGCCAGGGCCAGGTCGACGCGCTCCTGCGGGGTCGGTGCGCTGTCCAGGCCGACGAACACCTGCACCGGCGCCGCCAGCGCGGGCGTTCCCATCACCGTCTCGATCGACAGGTCGGGCATCCCGGCCGGGCGCTCGGGCAACGGTGCCGGGCGCACGCTGGTGACCATGTGCCGCGCCCCCTCCTTGCCCAGGGTGCTCCACGGCACCAGGCTGCCCACCCCGCCGCTCAGCGTCGGCCCCAGCCACCGGCTCGGCTCGTCGCCGCCGAGCACGGGCTCCTCGGCGCCGGCCCCGGCCTCGATCGACCGCATCGCGCGCGACCAGACGAGCGCACCCCCGCCGGCCAGTGCCGCCAGGGAGGCCGCGTGCGTCGCCATGCGCCACACCTGCGAGCCACCCGGGAGCACCGTCGCCAGGCGAGCACCCAGCGCGGACGCCAGGACGTGCTCGGTGTAGGCCACCGCGGCCAGGGCGCCCTCCACTCCCCCGGCCACGAGCAGCGAGCGGGCAAGGGGTGGGGGCTGCGGGTCCTCGGTGCCGTCCTCCCGCGGCACCCGGGTGCGGCGGTCGACCGCGAAGGCGATCGCCAGCCCGAGCGGCACGGCCACGGGGAGGCGCGCGACCCGGCCCCCGGCATCCAGCCGCTCGTCGAGGAGGCGCAGCGCGGCCCGCACGGCCTCGAGCGACAGCGCGGCGATGCCCGTGGTCGCCGTGCGCCAGCCGGTCTGCCGGGCCGCCCCGCGCACCAGCGACTCCCCCGGACGCGTGGGGAGGGCCTCCCGGAGGGCGACCCCGATCGGCACGGCGGCGAGGTCGGCCGCGAGCGTCAGGACGCGCTCCCGCGTCACCGGGTCGGACCACCGGGCGGCCACCGAGGAGTGCGCCAGCTCGTGGGCCGCTGCCTGCAGGGCGTCCTGGGTGCCGAGGGCGAGCAGGTAGTGCAGCCCGGTCGACAGGGCCGTGACCAGGCCCTGGTCGACGTCGCTGCGCGGGGTCAGGCCCGGCGCAAAGGTGCCTGGCACCTGGGCCGCCGCCATGACGAGACCCACCTGCACGCCGATGTCGTTGGGTCGAGGGGGCGGGAGGAGGCTGCGGCTCACGGTGTCGAGTGTCCGCGTCGGTGGCGACCGGGGCGTCACCCTCGCCGGGTGGAAC
>DASVBK010000039.1:0-3045 GCA_036375875.1 Candidatus Nanopelagicales bacterium | reverse complement strand
GCCGAAGGCACGCAGGGCGGGCCGGCGGCTGGCCTGTCCCGCCACGGCGCACGCCGCCCCCGCGCCGATGCTGCCCGCCGCCCAGCTCCCGAGGGCCCGACCGATCGCAGCCTGGCGCTCCCACACGTCCACCGCTGCCATGCCCTGAACCTACGGCCGATGCCCGACTCGCGCGCCCATCGGTCACCTACCCTGAGGCTGCGATGAGTGACCAGCCCAAGCGCGCGGATCGTCGTCCCTGCCTCCGCCTCGACGTCCCGCCCGGCCCGCCGGGGCTCCAGGTCGTCATGCCCGCCCTGCGCGCCGCGCTCGACGGCTCGGGACCAGCGATCGCCCTCGTGCCCGCCCCGGCCGCAGGCGGCGCCACCGAACCGACATCGGCCTACCGGGACCGGATCATCGCGGCGGTCTCGCCGGGCACAGCGGTGCCCCCCGAGGTCGCCGTGGTCCTCGCGACCTCCGGTTCCACCGGGGACCCAGCCGGGGTCCTGTTACCAGCCAGCGCGCTGCAGGCCGCCGCCCGCGGCTTCGCCGCGCACCGCGGGCGTCCGGAGGGCCACCTCTGGGTGGCGGCCCTGCCGCTGCACCACGCGGGCGGGCTCATGGTCGCGGTCCGCGCAGCCGTGGCGCGGAGCACGGTGGTCCCGATGTCGAGCCTGGGCGGTGCCACACCCTTCACGGTCGAGGCGTTCGGACGGGCGACCGAACGGGCCGAGGCCCTCGCCACGGGCGACGGCAGGCCGATGGCAGTGTCGCTCGTGCCGGCGATGCTGACGACCCTCGCCGCCGGGGGCTCCGAGGGCGTGGCGCTGCTGCGGGCCTACGACGCGGTGCTCGTGGGCGGTGCGGCAGCACCTCGCGGCCTCGTGGCGCGGTTGCGCGAGGCCGGGGTGCGGCTGCTGCGCTCCTACGGCATGACCGAGACCTGTGGCGGCGTCGTGTTCGACGGCCGGCCGCTGGCGGGCACCGTGCTGGACACGGCCGCGGACGGCCGGCTGCGGGTGCGCGGTGCGCAGGTCGGCCTCGGGTATCGCGACGGCCGGCAGGCTGAGCGGTGGTCGCTCGCGCCCGATGGCTCGCGCTGCTTCCTGACCGACGACCTGGGGTCGGTGGCAGCCGACGGCGAGGTGCGGGTCGTCGGGCGGGTGGACGACGTGGTGCAGGTCGGCGGCGCCTCGGTGTCCCTCGGAGCCGTCGCCCAGGTGCTGCGCGACGATGCGGGCGTCGTCGCCGCCGAGGTGGTCGCGCTGCCCGACGACCGGCTGGGGTCGAGGCTCGTCGCGCTCGTCGTGGCGGTGCCCGGCGGGCCGACCGGACCGCGCTCGGCTGCGCTGGCCGACTCGGTGGAGGCAGAGCTCGGGCGCGTCGCTCGGCCCCGGCACATCCACATGGTCGCGGCGCTGCCGATGCTGGCCTCCGGCAAGCCGGATCGCGCCGCACTGCTGGAGCTGGCCGGGGCCGCCGCTGGGGCGTGAGGCGGCCAATCAGGCGCGACAGCCGTGCTCGGGCCGGTGGCTCGGGCGCCTGTCGAGCTCGGCGCCGGTGGTGCTCGGGTGCGGGCCGTGCTCGGGCCGGTGGCTCGGGAGCCCGTCGAGCTCGGCGCCGGTGGTGCTCGGGCGCCTGTTGAGCTCGGCGCCGGTGGTGCTCGGGTGCGGGCCGGGCGGGGTGGTGCGACGCGAGCCTGGGCCTCGCAACGGCATGGAACAATCCGCCCCCGTGACCTCCCCCGCGCAATGGCTGGCCGGCGCGCGCCCGCGCACCTTGCCGGCTGCCGTGGCGCCCGTGCTGGTGGGGACTGCGGTCGCGGCCTGGGATGGCGGCGCGGTGCCCGGTCGAGCCGGGCTGGCGCTCGTGGTCGCGCTGGCCCTGCAGGTGGGCGTCAACTACGCCAACGACTACAGCGACGGCGTACGGGGCACGGATGCCCAGCGGGTGGGCCCGGTGCGCCTGGTCGGCCAGGGGCTCGCGGCGCCCGCCGCGGTGAAGCGCGCCGCGCTGCTGTCGTTCGGCGTCGCGGCGTTGGCCGGCCTCACGCTCGTCGTCGCCTCGACGCAGTGGTGGCTGCTGGCCGTGGGTGGGGCGGCGATCCTGGCGGCGTGGACCTACACCGGCGGCCCGCGACCCTACGGCTACGCGGGGCTCGGCGAAGTCTTCGTCTTCGTGTTCTTCGGCCTGGTCGCCGTGTGCGGCACCGCGGTGACCCAGTGCGGCACGATCAGTGGCCTCGCGTGGCTCTGCGGCACCGGGGTGGGGGCGCTGAGCTGCGCCATCCTCGTGGTGAACAACCTGCGCGACATCCCCGGCGACACGGTGGCTGGCAAGCGCACGCTCGCGGTGCGGATCGGCGACCAGGCCACGCGTGGGCTCTATGCCGCGCTGGTGGGCCTCGCCCTGGCCATCCCTGTCGTGGTCGGCGCGCTGGGCCTGCTGGATCCGGTGCAGTGGCCTGCCTGGGGCATCCTCGGGGTGGCCGCCGCCGCGCTCGCCGTGCGCCCGGTGCGGGCCGTGCGCGCCGGGGCGCTCGGGCCCGCCCTGGTGCCGGTCCTGGGCGGCACGGGCAGGCTGCTGCTCGGCTACGGCGTGATGCTCGCCCTGGGCATCGGGCTGGCCGCGGCCCTGCGCTGAGCGCGCGCCAGCGATCGCGGGCGGTCGCATGGAGACCTGGCGGCCGCCACCGCGGGTGGACGTGGCGCACCGCCATCGGGGGCCGAGTGCCCACCTCGCGGTCTCCTCGGTTCGCCGATGGGCAACTCGACTGGCTGCCCACCACCGGGACTCAACCCGCTGCCCCCCCGGGTTCGACGGGCGGCCCACCTGCCGGGGTGTGCGTCCGCCTCCCCACCCCCGCGGGCTGCCCCGCGTACCCGCCAGTAACCTTCGAGCAGGACCAGCGCCCGGCGAGCTCCCCGGGCGCCCCATCCCCCAGGAGGCCGTCATGCTGCTGCTCAACCCCGCCACCTACGACCCGAGCTTCCTCGATGACGAGAGCCGAGCGGCGATGCGCGACCTGGTGGCGTTCTTCGAGGCCAAGGGGTTGGCCGAGAT
>DASVBK010000014.1:0-4487 GCA_036375875.1 Candidatus Nanopelagicales bacterium | reverse complement strand
CGACTTCATCTTCCCGGTGATCGGCGAGGAGCTGGGCCTGTTCGGGGCGCTCACCGTGGTCGGGCTGTTCGCCGCCATCACGATCTTCACGCTGCGCATGGCCATCCGCACCGACGACACGTTCGTGCGCGTCACCTGCGTGGGCATCATCGCGTGGCTCGTGGGGCAGGCGCTGGTGAACCTCGGCGCCGTGCTGCAGCTGCTGCCGATCACCGGGGTCCCGCTGCCCTTCGTCTCCTACGGCGGATCCTCGCTGCTGCCCTCGCTCATGGCCGTCGGCGTGCTGCTCGCCTTCGCCCGACGAGAGGCCCGACGCGCGGGCGTACGCAGGGGCGGGGCGACGCCCGGGTCGGCCGACGTGCCTGCCCGTGACGCGCAGCCGGTGGGGGAGCGCTGAGCATGCACGTCGTCCTCGCTGGCGGGGGGACGGCCGGGCACATCGAGCCGGCCCTCAACCTCGCCGATGCCCTGCGCCGTCGGGACCCCGAGGTGGGGATCACCGCGCTGGGCACCGCCAAAGGCCTCGAGGGCCGGCTGGTGCCGGCGCGGGGCTACCAGTTGCGCATGATCCCGCCGGTGCCGATGCCCCGGCGACCGTCGCCCGAGCTGCTGACGCTGCCCGGGCGGGTGCGTGACGCGCTGGCCCAGACCGAGGCCATCCTGCGCGAGGTGCGGGCGGATGCGGTCGTCGGCTTCGGCGGCTACGTGGCGCTGCCGGCCTACCTGGCGGCCCGGCGGACCCGCACCCCGCTGGTGATCCACGAGGCCAACGCCCGGCCCGGGCTGGCCAATCGGGTGGGCGCCCGGTTCACGCCGTACGTGGCCGAGGCGGTGGCCGGCAGCCTGCCGCACGCGGCGCGCATCGGCATCCCGCTGCGACGGGCCATCAGCACCCTGGACCGCCCGGCGCGGCGGGCCGAGGCGAGGGCTGCGCTGGGGCTGCGGCCGGAGGGGCGGATGCTGCTCGTCTTCGGTGGCTCGCAGGGGGCGCAGCGCATCAACGCCGCCGTGGCGCAGGCCCTGCCCGACCTGCTCGACCTCGGCCTCGAGGTCCTGCACGCCGTTGGCCACGCCAACATCGAGGCGATCACCGACGTCCCGACGGGCTACCACCCGGTGGCCTACCTCGACCGGATGGACCTCGCCTATGCAGCGGCAGACCTCGTCGTGAGCCGCAGTGGGGCCCTCACCTGCGCGGAGCTCGCGGCCGTCGGTCTGCCGGCCATCTACGTGCCGTTCCCGATCGGCAACGGCGAGCAGCGGCTCAACGCGCTGCCGGTGGTGCAGGCCGGGGGTGGCCTGCTGGTCGCCGACGAGGCGCTCGACGGGCCCACGCTGCTCGCCGACGTGCGGGCCCTCGTCGAGGACCCCGAGCGGTTGGTGCGGATGGGCCGGGCAGCCGCCGCGCACGGCGTGCGCGATGCGGACGACCGGCTGGCGGACATGGTGGCCGCTGCGGTCGCCACCGGCTCGACCAGGCAGACAGGGAGCTCGGCATGACTGGGGCGGGGGAGCGCGTGACGCTCACCGGGCACGTGCACATCGTGGGCATCGGCGGGGCGGGGATGTCGGGAATCGCCAGGATCCTGGCCGCCCGCGGCGTCACGGTCTCGGGCAGTGACGCCCGGGAGTCCAAGCGGCTGGTCGCGCTCCGGGCGCTGGGCATCGACGCCCGCGTCGGGCACGACGCCGAGCACGTGGCCGGTGCCGACTGGGTGGTGGCCTCCACGGCGATCAAGCCCGGCAACCCGGAGCTGGTGGCCGCACGCGAGCAGGGCATTCCGGTCGTGGCCCGTGCCGATGCCCTCGCCGCGGTCATGGCTGGATCGCGAGGCGTGGCGGTCGCCGGCACGCACGGCAAGACGACGACGACCTCGATGCTCACGATCGCGCTGCAGCACTGCGGCGCCGACCCCTCGTACGCGATCGGCAGCGAGCTCAACGACTCCGGGGCCAACGCCCACCAGGGCAGCGGGTCGCTGTTCGTGGTCGAGGCCGACGAGTCCGACGGGTCGTTCCTCGTGCTGCCCGCGGTGGCCGGCATCGTCACGAACGTGGAACCCGACCACCTCGACCACTGGGGCACCTTCGAGGCGATCGAGCAGGCGTTCCTGCGCTTCGCGACGGGCCTGCGCGACGCGGGGGGCTTCCTCGTGGCGTGCCTGGACGATCCGGGCGCCGCACGCCTGGCGGGGGCCGCGCGGGGCGAGGGCGTCGACGTCCGCACCTACGGGACCTCGGCTGCGGCCGACTACGTCCTGGCCGAGGTCGCCACCTCCGCGGCGGGCGTCCGGGCCACGGTGCGCCACGACGGGGCGACGATCGCCGAGCTGCACCTGTCCGTGCACGGCGAGCACAACGCCCGCAACGCCACGGCGGCGCTCGTGGCGGCAGTCGGCCTGGGCTTCCCGGCCGAGCAGGTGGCGGACGGCCTGGCCCTGTTCACCGGGACACGTCGGCGCTTCGACTTCAAGGGCGAGGTCGGCGGCGTCCGCGTCTACGACGACTACGCCCACCACCCGACGGAGATCGCCGCGACCCTGCGCGCTGCACGTGAGGTCGTGGGCGACGGCCAGCTGGTGGTTGCCTTCCAGGCCCATCACTACTACCGCACGGCCATGTTCGTGCACGAGTTCGGTGAGGCGCTCGGCCTGGCCGACCAGGTCGTCGTGCTCGAGGTCTACGCACCGGGCGAGGAGCCGATCCCTGGCGCCAGCGGGCAGTCGATGGCCAGCCACGTGCCGCTGCCGGCCGACCGGGTCGTCTTCGAGCCATCCTGGTCGGCCGTGGCCGGCCACCTCGCGGCGCGCGCGCAGCCCGGGGACCTCGTGATGACGCTCGGCGCGGGCGACATCGTCCTGCTCGGTCCGGAGGTCCTCGACCTGCTCACGGCACGATTCGGAGGCACGCGATGAGCACGCAGGCAGGGCTGGCCGCGTCGGCCGACGAGGTGCCGGTGAGCCACGCCCCACCGCCGGCCGACCCGCGGAGGGAGCGACCGCGGCGCCGGCGGGGGCGCTGGGTGCTGCTCGCCGTGGTCGTCGCCGTGCTGGTCGGCTGGCTGGCGTGGGCTTCGCCGGTGACCCTCGTCAAGCACGTGCAGGTCTCGGCTCCCCGCGGCATCTCCGAGGAGTCCATCCGGCTGGCCTCGGGCATCTCGGCGGCCGACCACGTCCCAGCGGTGGACGCCGAGAAGGTGCGCGTGGCCATCATGGCCGAGCTCCCCGCGGTGGCCGACGTGCGCGTGCGCCGCTCGCTGCCGGACACGATCCGGCTCGAGGTGGTCGCCCGGACCCCGCTGGCAGCGGTGGCCTCGGGCAAGGGGTTCTACGTCATGGACGCCGATGGCGTGGTGTACGACAAGGTCGCCTCGGCCAAGAAGCTTCCGGTGATCAAGGCGAGCACGGCCGTGGGGCGCGAGACGGCGCGCGGGGTGCTGCTCTCGCTGCCGGAGTCGGCGCGCAAGGACGTCCGCCAGGTGAGGGCGACGACCCGCGACGACGTGAGCCTCACGCTCAAGGGCGGGGCCACCGTGCGGTGGGGCAGCGCGGAGGACGCCGAGCTCAAGGCCCGGGTGCTCTCTGCCCTGCTGGCGGTGAAGGCCGACACCTACGACGTGAGCAGCCCGCTGCAGCCCACCACGTCCGGCGGACCGGAGGCTGGGAACAGCTCGCCGACGCCCTGAGGCCTCGGCGCGGGCCGCTGAAGGGGTTGCTGGGCCCGGTGGAGGTGCGTGATCGTGTTCGCCCTTGGCGAACAGGAGTCCCGCTCGGGAAAGGTCGCTCGTCGAGCTGGCGAGCCGGGCAAGCGGTGTCCCTCCACAGCCTGTGGATGACGGGCTCCGCCGTCCTCCACAGAACTCATCCACAGGCCGTCCCCATCGCCGCGCGGCCCCTCCCCAGCTCGTCCCCAGCGCGTCCCCAAGGGGGCAGCCCGCGCTGACTTGGCCGATCTGCTCGGCAGATTCGCGCTCCAGAGCCAGGCCGACACGCCGGCCCCGGCGGAGGTCCTTGAGTCCGACCCGTGCCTGGCCTACGTTCCTCGCCAACCACAGGTTGACATAACTCTAAGCCTCTACTTGAGGGTGAGAGTCAAGCAGCCGAAGGGGTGCACGTCGCGATCGGATCCCCGTCCGGCCGTCCGCACAGTCCCAGTCCGTTCCAGCGCAGGTCCACCAGAACAGGAGCCCCACCAGTGGCAGCCCCGCAGAACTACCTCGCAGTGATCAAGGTCGTCGGCATCGGCGGGGGCGGCGTGAACGCCGTCAACCGGATGATCGAGGTCGGCCTCAAGGGTGTCGAGTTCATCGCCATCAACACCGACGCGCAGGCGCTGCTCATGAGCGACGCCGACGTGAAGCTCGACATCGGCCGGGAGCTCACCCGGGGCCTCGGTGCCGGCGCGGATCCCGAGGTCGGCAAGCGGGCCGCCGAGGACCACGCGGAGGAGATCGAGGAGGTGCTCAAGGGCGCCGACATGGTCTTCGT
>DASVBK010000144.1:0-3279 GCA_036375875.1 Candidatus Nanopelagicales bacterium | reverse complement strand
GAACTCCTCGCCGGGGGTGAGGCGGCGGTACGGCACCGGGCCGAGCAGCCCAGCGCCGACCCGGTCGACGAGGGCCTTGCCCGCGTCGGACAGGATCGCGTCGTGGATGGGCACGGCCAACGCCGGCGCCACCTCGGCGGCGTAGTCCACCGCCTCGGCGAGCTTGAGCCACGGCGCACTCACCGGCAGGGCCAGCAGCTGCACGTGGGAACCCTCCGGCGGCGCGGTGAACGAGTCGCCGGGATGCAGCACCGCACCCTCGACGAGGTACGCCAGGTTGGCGACCGGTGGCAGCTTCGGGTGGATGACCGCGTGCGTGCCACCGAGGGCCTGGACCTCGAAGCCGGCTGCGGTGAACGCCTCGCCGGCGTCGACGGCCCGCAGCAGCTCCCGCGGGGCGCCGGCCGCTGCCAGTGCCTCGATGACGCTCGTCGGCGCCCAGACCGGCAGGCCTCGGGCGGCCATCGTCGGGGCGAGCGTCTCGGGCACCACGTGGTCGGGATGCTCGTGGGTGATGAGGACCGCCGTGGCGTCCGCCAGGACCTCCGGCGCCGTGAACATGCCGGGGTCCAGGACCAGCCGCTCCCCCGAGCGCTCGAGGCGCAGGCCGGAATGGCCCCAGACCGAGGCTTCGATCGCAGTCACGGCGCTGCTCCTGTCGGGTCCGGACGCACGGGTCGTGGATATCACGACCAGCCTTCCGGCGCTGCGCGACCAGGCCCTGCGCCCAGCGCCACCGCAGACGAGCCGTGACCGACTGGGGCAGGATCTGGCGCATGGCATCCAGCGCCGGCGAGGCTCCCACGATCGCAGCGGTGCTGCTCGACATGGACGGCACGCTCGTCGACTCGCACGCCGCGGTGGAGCGCGCGTGGCGCCACTGGGCCGAGATCTGGGGCGCCGACGCGGACGCGGTGCTCGCGATCTCGCCGGGCCGGCCCGCCGACCAGACGATCCGCGAGGCGCTGCCACAGCTCTCCAAAGCGCAGGTGGCGCAGGCCGCGGCGGAGCAGCTGGCGCTGCAGTACGACGACCTCGACGACGTGGTCGCCCTGCCCGGACTCGAGGCGCTGCTGGCGGCCGTGGCCGAGCGCGGGCTGCCCTGGGCGGTCGTCACCAGCGCCGATCCTCCGCTGGCGGCGGCTCGCCTGCGGGCCGTGGCGGTCGAAGCCCCGGTGCTCGTGACCTGCGAGGACGTCACGCACGGCAAGCCGCACCCGGAGCCGTACCTGGTCGCCGCGCAGCAGCTCGGCGTGCCCGCCGCGGCCTGCCTGGTCGTGGAGGACGCCGCCGCGGGGGTGGCGGCGGGGCGCGCGGCCGGGATGCGCGTCGCCGGGGTGTGGGGGGCGGTCGGGGACCTGCCCACCCGCACGCTGCTCGACGTCGCGGAGCTGCTGCGAGCGACGCGCGAGCAGTGAGCCGCGCGCGACGGACCGCCACCCGCCCGCGCTCCCCCGCACACGGTACGGAACTTGACAGGTGAACCACGCTTCGTCATTCTTGACCCAACGGGCCACACGCCCGGACACGAGGGGGAGTACCCCAGCTCTTCTGCATCGACAGTCCGACCCACCCCGGGTCCGGTGCGGACGGACCGGCAGCTCGCCGGTCGGGAGAGACCCTCGGCCACCACTGTCGTGACCGAGGAGTCCATCGATGAACGTCCCCTTCTGGGCATGGTTCGCCGTGATCGGCGTGATCCTGCTCATGCTCGCCGTCGACCTGTTCATGCACCGAGACGCGCACGTCATCCGCATCCGTGAGGCCGCCGTCTGGTCGGGCATCTGGGTCGCCCTGGGCGTCGCGTTCGGCGCCCTGCTCTGGGGCATCTACGGCAGCGAGATCGGCCAGCAGTACTTCGCCGGCTACCTGATCGAGAAGTCCCTGGCCGTCGACAACGTCTTCGTCTGGGCGATCATCTTCGCCTTCTTCGCCGTGCCCCGTGAGTACCAGCACCGCGTGCTCTTCTACGGCGTGGTCGGCGCCCTGATCTTCCGCGGGGTGTTCATCGCGGCCGGCTCGGCGCTCATCGCGTCGTTCAGCTGGATCCTCTACATCTTCGCCGCGTTCCTGCTCGTGACCGGCTACAGGATGCTGCGCCAGCGCAACGCGCACATCGACCCGGGCAGGTCCAAGGCACTCGCGCTGTTCCAGCGGCGCGTGCCGATGATCACCGAGTACCGCGGCCAGCGCTTCTGGATCCGCCGCAACGGCGTGCTCGTCGCCACCCCGCTGCTCGCGGTGCTGGTGCTGGTCGAGGTGACCGACATCATCTTCGCCGTCGACTCGATCCCCGCGATCTTCGCGGTCACCGACGAGGCGTTCCTGGTGTTCACCGCCAACGCGTTCGCGATCCTGGGCCTGCGGGCGATGTACTTCCTGCTCGCCGACATGATGCACCGGTTCGTGTACCTCAAGGCCGGCCTGGCACTGGTGCTCATCTGGGTGGGCATCAAGATGCTGCTGAAGATCGACGTCTTCTACATCCCGACGACGATCAGCCTGGCCGTCGTGGCCACGATCATCGGCACCTCGATCTGGCTGTCGCTGCGGGCGACGAAGGGCCAGGGCCGTCACGCTCCGGACGTCGAGGCCGCGCCGTTCCGGGTGCGCGACGCAGAGGGCGGCGTCCTCGCCGGGCACGAGGCGGAGTACGGCGACGAGACGCCGGCGCGCATCGTCGGGGGCACCGCGGCCAAGCGGGCGAGGCTGAGCCTGACCGAGGACGGCGCGCTGATGCCGGAGCCCGCCCGGGCGCGCTGACGATGGCCATCCCGGCGCTGGCGCCAGCCCGAGGGGCGGCGAGGGGTCTACCCCCTGCCGCCCCTCGGCATGTCGGCGCCCTCGTAGTGCCAGCCCCGCGCCCGTCCGGCCGCTGCCTGCACCTGCTGACTCCTGGCTGACCCTCCCCGCACGGGTGGTCTGCCTCCCGCTGCGCGGCTCGGGCAGGCGATCAGCCCCGGGGGCCAGCAGCTCCATCCCTGCCGGCCACCACGTCCGCGAGGGCCGCGACCAGCGCTTCGAGGATGGGGACCTGCCCCGACACGACCTTGCGCCGGGCCACCTCGACGGGGTACCACTGCGCACGATCGATCTCCGGGAACGAGCGCCACTGCCCCGACCCGCGCGGCCATTCGAGGGCGAACTCGTTGCTCGCGACGAAGGCCAGCGCCGGGTCGGCCGCGACGGCGTAGGCCAGGACCCGCTTGCCGCTGCGCTGCACGTGGACGCCGAGGTCCAGCAGCGCGCCCGTCGGCGGCGGCGCGCCGATCTCCTCGG
>DASVBK010000009.1:0-4492 GCA_036375875.1 Candidatus Nanopelagicales bacterium | reverse complement strand
AGCCGCAGTTTCGAGCTCGGCGCCGCCGGGTATGCCGAGGTCGCCCGTCCGCCCAACCCCAGGTGGTGCCCCCAGCCATGTCCATGGACCTCCCGCCGATGGCGCCGATGGCGCCGTCGGCCGTGCAGCCGACCCCGCGGGGCGCGCCGCCGGCCCCCGAGCCGCCGCGCACGGGTGCCTTCAGCCGCGTGCGAGCCCGGTGGCTGCTGGTCTGGACCTTCCTCGGCGTCGTGGCGCTGTACGCGGCCGCCGCGCTGCTCGAGCAGCTGACCGGGATCACCCTCACCGATGCGTGGCTCGGGATCCTGCTCTACGTGCCGATGGCGGCCTGGGTCCTGGTGATGGTGGCCGGGCGTGCGGGGGTGGACCTGGGGGTGCTGTTCGGCTGGCCGAGGCTGGGCTCGTTCTGGTGGGTGGTGGTCGGGCTGCTCGTGCTGCAGTTCCTCTTCTCGGCAGCCTCGGTGCTCATCACCCAGCTGCTCTTCCCGGGCATCACCGATGCTTTGGACGGCGTCGGCCAGGGCAGCCTGCTGCTGGCGATCATCGGCCTGGTGATCCTGCCGCCCCTGGTCGAGGAGACGATCTTCCGCGGCGTGCTCATCGAGCGGTTCGCGGTGAAGTGGAGCCTGGTCGTGGGCATCGTCGTCTCGGCGATCGGGTTCGGCCTGCTCCACGTCGACCCGCTGGGCGCGGGGATGTTCGGCGTCATCACCGCGCTGCTGTACTTGCGCACCGGCTCGCTGTGGCCCGGCATCCTGATCCACGCGGCCAACAACCTCGTCGCACTGGCCAGCATGCGCATGGCCGGCAGCGAGCCGCAGCCAGAGGTCGCGACCGCCGACGCGCTGCTGACCGCTGGCGTGCTCTTCGCCGTCAGCGTGCCGTTCCTGGCCTGGTTCGTCGTGCGCCACTGGCCGCGCCGCGGCACGCTCACCCCATACCAGCGCCATGAGCTGGTCACGGGCCTGCCCGAGTGCCACGTCGACGGCGTGGTCTGGTCGGCGTCCCCGGGCATGCCGCTGCGGCTCACGGCCAGCAGCACGCACCTGGTGCTCGGGGCGCCCGGGACCCCGCCACGACCGATCGCCCTGCTGCCCCTCGACCAGGTGCGCGCCAGCTACGAGAGCGCGGCCCCCGGCGGCCAGCAGGTGGTCGTCCTGCTCCACGACGGATCCTGGACCACCTTGCGGGCCGGAGGCGGCGCCACCGGGAACGCCGAGCTGGCCCGCATCATCGGCGAGCGGGTGGCCGGGTGCGCGACGCTCGGCGCCGCCCTCATCCCCTGATCCGCAACCCCTGTGGGTCGTACATCGGCCGCAGCGACACCCGCGCGTCGTGCAGCGCGTTGCCCACCAGCACCTCCCAGCGCCCGGCAGCCAGCCACGCCTCATCGACCGGCTCCCCACCCGGTGAGGTCACCATTGCCAGGCCCACGGCGCCGCCGAGCGTGTGCCCGTAGGAGGCCGATCGGACGTAGCCCACCGCCACGCCGTCGCGGCGCAGCACCTCGGCGTGGAACAGCATGGGCTCGGGGTCGATGAGCAGCACCTGCAGCAGCCGCGCGGACGGCGCCCGGCCCCCGAGTCCCTCCCGCCGGCGCAGCAGTGCCTCCCTGCCCAGGAAGCCGCCCGGCTTGTCCCACGCGACCGCGAACCCGAGGCCCGCGGTGATCGGGTCGTCGCAGTTGTCGATGTCGTGGCCGAAGTCGCGGTAGGCCTTCTCCAGCCGCAGGCTGCCCAGCGCCCGCAGCCCGACATGGCGCAGGCCGTGCGCTGCGCCGGCTTCGAGCAGCTGCTCGTAGACGTGCACCGCCATCTCCGTGGGCACGAACAGCTCGTACCCGAGCTCGCCGACGTACGTGATCCGGGTGACCACGCCGGTGGCCATCCCAAGGTCCAGCTCCTGCGCCGCCCGGAACGGCATCGCGGCGTCCGAGACCTCCGCGCTGGTCACGCCCGCCAGCACCTCGCGCGCGCGGGGACCCTGCAGCGCGAGCTGGGCCAGAGCGCCGGTCACGTCGGCGACCCGCACCCGTGCCCCGCCCGCATGACGGCGCAGCCACGACAGTGCGTGCCCGTGCGCGGTGTCCGAGGCCACCACGAGGAACCGCTCCTCGCCGAGCTGGGTCACGGTCACGTCGGCCTCGATGGTGCCGGCCTCGTTGCACCACTGGGTGTAGGTGATCCGTCCGGGCCGGCCTACCACGGCGTTGGCGGAGAGCCGGTCCAGCAGCGTGCCGGCATCGGGGCCGCTGACCTCGAACTTGGCCATGAAGGCCATGTCGAGCAGGCCCACGGCCCCGCGGACGGCGCGGTGCTCGCCGGCCCAGTGGGCCCAGCACCCGGGGCGCCCCCACGTCGGGGCAGCCTCGGCCGGCACCACGCCCGCGCCCGCGTACCAGTCGGCTCCCTCCCAGCCCGAGACGTCCTTGCACCAGGCACCGGCCGCGATGAGCCGGTCGTGCAGGGGGGAGCGCCGGATGCCGCGTGCAGTGCGCGGCTGGCGGCCCGGCAGGTGGCAGGCGTAGACCGTCCCGAGGCTCTCGGCGGTGCGGGTGGCTCGGTAGCGGGGGGTGGCCTGGTGCGGCTGCACCCGCGCGACGTCGACCGCGGTGATGTCCACGTCGGGCCGCCCGGTGGTGATCCAGTGCGCCAGCACCCGGCCCCAGCCGCCGCCGGTGAGGATCCCGATCGAGTTCAGCCCGGCGGCGACGAAGTAGTTGCGCACCTGTGGCGCCTCGCCGATGAGCGGCGCCAGGTCGGGGGTGAAGCTCTCCGGCCCGCAGAAGAAGGTGCGGACGCCCGCGTCCAAGGTGGCGGGCACACGCCGCATCGCGGCCTCGAGGTACGGACCCATCCGTTCCCAGTCCGGCGCGATGGTCCCGAACGAGAAGCCCTCCGGGATCGCGTCCACGTGCCAGGGCGCCGCCACCGTCTCGAACAGTCCCACCATGAGGCCGTCGCCCTCAGGTCGGATGTAGGTGAAGCTCGCGGGGTCCTCCAGCACCGGCAGCTCGGGATCGACCCCGGGCATCGCGTCGGTGACGAGGTAGTAGTGCTCGGCAGCCTGCAGCGACAGGGGCACCCCGGACCGGGCAGCGAGCTGTCGTGCCCACATCCCCGCGGCGTTGACGACCACCTCGCACCCGATGTCGCCGAACGGCGTGCGGACGCCGGCCACCGCCCCGTCGCGGACGAGCACGTCGACGACCGGGGTCTGCTCGAGCACCGTGACCCCGCACAGCCTCGCCCCACGTGCCAGCGCCATGGTCACGTCCACCGGGTTGACCCGGCCGTCGGTGGGCACCAGGAACCCGGCCAGCAGGTCGTCGGTGCGGGCCAGCGGCCAGCGCTCGGCGACCTCCCGCGGGCTCAGCTCGTGCACGTCGATGCCGAGGTACCGGTTGAAGGCGGCGACCCGGCGGAACTCCTCCAGGCGGTCGGCGTCGGCCGCCACCTCGATGAAGCCGGTGGCCCGGAACCCGGTTGCCTGCCCGGTCTCGGCCTCGAGCCGCTGGTAGAGCTCCTTGGAGTACTGGCGCAGCTCGGTCGAGGTCTGCGAGGTGGAGCCGAACGTCACCATGAGGCCGGCGGCGTGCCACGTGGTCCCCGAGGTCAGCCGGTCGCGTTCCAGCAGCACGGTGTCGGTCGCGCCCAGGTGCCCCAGGTGGTAGGCGATGGAGGTGCCGATGATGCCCCCGCCGATGATCACCACGCGAGCGCGGTCGGGCAGCGCGCGGTCGGCGGGAGCGGACCCGGGGGCATCGGCAGCCACCGCTCGAGCGTAGCCACCCGGCATGCCCGAACTGGTCCGGATCGTGGTCTAGCCAAAACGACAGGCGTGTGATTATCCTTCGGGCACAACGACATGACCGTTTCCGACCCACGAGGACGCTGGGGAAGGCGAAACTCGCCGGGATCGGAGGTCGGCCATGGCCGTGCATATGGTTGCCGAGCGCCCGGGGCTGACCCGTGGCGTCCTGTTCGTGCACTCCGCGTCGCGTGCCCTGTGCCCGCACCTGGAGTGGGCGGTCAGTGACGTGCTCGGCACGCGGGTGAGCCTCGACTGGCTGCCCCAGCCGGTGCTGCCCGGGCAGGTGCGTGGCGAGGTGTCGTGGCAGGCCCGGCCCGGGACAGCCGCGCGCATCACCTCCGCGCTGCGCCAGTTCAAGACCGTGCGCTACGAGGTGGCCGAGGAGCCCGGCAAGGGCGCCGAGGGCGAGCGGTTCGCGGTCACCCCCGCGCTGGGCGTCTTCCGCGCGACCATGGGCCCGCACGGCGACGTCATGATCCATGAGGATCGGCTGCGGGCCGTGATGCTCGCCTCGGCCGGCGACTCCGGCGAGCTGCGTCGCGGGATCGACCTGATCCTCGGCACCGCCTGGGACGCCGAGCTGGAGCCGTTCCGTCGCGCCGGGGACGGCGTGCCGGTGCGCTGGCTGCACCAGGTGGTGTAGCACCAGGGGACCTCGGGGGAGGAGCCGGTCGGCCGG
>DASVBK010000006.1:0-5586 GCA_036375875.1 Candidatus Nanopelagicales bacterium | reverse complement strand
GCGGTAGATCGAGCCCCACACGTAGGGCTTGCCGAGCAGCACGCAGGCGTCGTTGACCAGGTAGCGCGTCGCGAAGTTGTCCGTGCCGTCGACGATGAGGTCGTACTGGGCGAACAGGTCCATGACGTTGCTGGAATCGAGGCGCTCCTCGTGGAGCGCGACCTCGACCAGCGGGTTGATCTCGCGCACGGCGTCGCGCGCGGACTGCGCCTTGGGCCGCCCCACGTCGGACTGCCCGTGGATGATCTGGCGCTGCAGGTTCGACTCGTCGACCGTGTCGAAGTCGATGATGCCCAGGGTGCCGACGCCAGCCGCCGCGAGGTACATGAGCGCCGGCGACCCGAGGCCTCCGGCACCCACCACGAGCACGCGCGCGGCCTTGAGCCGCTTCTGCCCGGCCATGGCGACGTCGGGGATGATCAGGTGGCGCGAGTAGCGGCGGACCTCGTCCACGCTGAGGGACGCGGCGGGATCGACGAGCGGGGGCAGGGTCATCGGGGGGGCTCCGGGTGTTCGTCGGCGGCGAGGTGCGGTGTGTCGCCACCGGTGCGGGGGCGGTGGGAGGGTCTCGGTCGTCTCCCTCGGCTGGTGCCGCGGTTGCAGCGGGCGGGGAAATCGTCGCAGACTCCGGGCCCGCCCACGAACCCCCGTGCCGCATGCCGGGCACCGTGGGCGCCCGGCCCCGGGCAGTCGCACCCTTTCGCGACATCTGACGAGGGGTCGCGGCGGCGACCGAGCTGGCTCGCACCCCTTGCCCACACTCCCGGCGCGCCGCTCCTCGGCCTTGTGTCGCCACGGCCTGCGGGTAGCGCGGCTGGCCGCGATGCAGCGGTCCGGAATGTGGATTGCGCCGCGGGAAGGCTCGAACGAGGCACTTGACGACAAGCGTGCAATCTCCTAGGTTTCCCACCTATCAAGTAGGTAAAGCAGGAGGAGCCCGATGTCCCCGTCCCTTCGCCGCCCCCGGTCCCTGGCCGCCCTCGCAGCCGTGGCGATGCTGGCGCTGGCGGCCTGTTCCTCGGGCACCGCGGCCGAGCCCGGTGCGAGTGACAGTGGTGCCCCCGAGCAGGTCAAGACCCTGCGCCTGGGCTTCTTCCCGAACCTCACGCACGCCCCCGCCCTGGTCGGGCTCCAGGAGGGCTTGTTCAAGTCGGCCCTGAAGGACCTCGGCGTCACGGTCACCCCCACCGCCTTCAACGCCGGTCCGGACGCGGTCAGCGCCCTGTTCGGCAACTCCCTGGACATCTCCTACATCGGCCCCAACCCGACGATCAATGCCTACGCCGAATCCCAGGGTTCGGCCGTCCGGGTCATTGCCGGGGCCGCCTCGGGCGGTGCCGGCCTCGTGGTGCGCCCGGAGATCACCTCACCGGCCCAGCTGCGCGGCAGGACGCTGGCCACCCCGCAGCTGGGCAACACCCAGGACGTGGCCCTGCGGTACTGGCTCGCGCAGCAGGGCCTGCAGACCGATCCGCAGGGCGGCGGTGACGTGGCGATCGTGCCGCAGGCGAACGCCGAGGGGCTGACGGCCTACTCGAGCGGACAGATCGACGGGGCGTGGGTGCCCGAGCCCTGGGTCTCGGAGTACGTGAAGGCCGGGGCGAAGGTGCTGGTCGACGAGACGACGCTGTGGCCCGAGGGCAAGTTCGTGACCACCAACGTCGTGGTCCGCACCCAGTTCCTGCAGCAGCACCGCGACGTCGTCGAGGCGTTCCTGGCTGGGCACGCGGCCGCCCTCGCGGCGATCGCCGAGGATCCGAAGGCCGCGGCGCAGGCGGCGAACGCCAGCCTGCAGTCACTGACCGGCTCCTCGATCGCACCGGACGTGCTCGACCGGGCGTTCGGCCAGATCGACTTCACCGCCGACCCACTGCCGACCACGCTGCAGGAGTCAGCGAACCATGCGATCTCGGTGGGGCTGCTGGATGAGGCCAAGGTGACCGCAGCGGGCGGGCTCCCCGGCACCCTGTACGACCTGGCGCCGCTGAACACGGTGCTCAAAGCCGCGGGCGAGCCCGAGGTCAGCACCCCATGACGGGGCCATCGACGGGCCTGCTGGTCGGCGAGCGGCCCGACGACGTGGGTGCGCACCGCGCGCTGGCCGTGCGGGGTGTCGACAAGTCGTTCACCACGGCGCAGGGCGTCGTCCACGCGCTGCACGGCGTCGACCTCGATGTGGACCTCGGCGAGTTCGTGGCCGTCGTGGGCGCCTCGGGGTGCGGGAAGAGCACGCTGCTCAGCCTCGTGGCCGATCTCGACCAGCCCACCGCCGGGTCCGTGCGCCGGGCCGACCGGGTGGCACTGATGTTCCAGGACGCCACCCTGCTGCCGTGGCTCACGGCCCGCGCGAACGTCGAGCTGGCGCTGCGCCTGCGCGGGGTCCCCCGGACGGAGCGTGCGGCGGAGGTGGACAGGTTGCTCGCGGTGGTCCGGCTGACCGGCACCGGTGACCGCCGCCCGGACGAGCTGTCGGGCGGGATGCGCCAGCGGGTGGCGCTGGCTCGCTGCCTGGCTCAGGGCACGCGGATCATCGCGATGGACGAGCCGCTCGGGGCGCTCGATGCGATGACCCGCGACCACCTGCACGACGAGATCGAGCGGGTCGCCGCCGAGCAGCGCCTCACCGTGCTCTTCGTGACCCACAACATGCGCGAGGCGGTGCGGCTGGCCGACCGGGTCGTGCTCATGGCGGGGGGCCGCGTCGTCCACGAGCAGGTGGTCGGCCTGCCGCGCCCCCGGGTCATGGACTCCGCCGAGGTGGCCACCAGGGCGGCGGACCTCACCGCCCGGCTCCGCGCAGCTGGCCGGGAGGGTGCGGCATGAGCACCGACGTGCTGACCCCGGTGGTGGAGGTGCCCGCAGGAGCGCCGGCGGGAGCAGGCGCCGGCCGGCGCCTCTGGGGCTGGGCGTGGCCCAAGCTGCTGGCGGTCGGCCTGGTGCTTGGCGCATGGCAGGCGGTGGTCTGGAGCGGCTGGCGCCCCGAGTACGTGCTGCCCGGTCCGGCTTCCGTGCTGTCCACCGTGTGGGAGATGCTCGGCACGCCGCGGTTCTGGCGCGCCGTTGCCACCACCCTCTCGCGAGCCCTCCTCGGCTTCGGCGTGGCGCTCGTGGTCGGCACCCTGCTGGGGATCCTCGTGGCGCGGATCCGGCCGCTGCGCCTGGCCGTCGGCGCGCTCATCACGGGCCTGCAGACGATGCCGAGCATCTCGTGGTTCCCGCTGGCGATCCTGCTGTTCGGCCTCAACGAGCGGGCGATCCTGTTCGTGGTGGTGCTCGGCGCCGCGCCCAGCATCGCCAATGGCGTGATCTCCGGCATCGACCACGTGCCCCCGGCGTACGGCCGGCTGGGGCGCGTCCTCGGGGCTGGGCCGGTGGACCAGTACCGGTTCATCACCCTGCCCGCGGCCCTGCCGGCCTACGTCTCCGGCCTGACCCAGGGCTGGGCGTTCGCCTGGCGCAGCCTCATGGCCGGCGAGCTGCTGGTCATCATCGCCGGACGTCCCTCGCTGGGTGCCAACCTCGAGTTCGCGCGCCAGTTCTCGCAGGCCGACCTGCTCCTGGCGACCATGCTCGTCGTGCTGGTCATCGGCATGCTCGTCGACGGCGTGTTCTCCTCCGCCGCCCGGCGGATCCGGCGGCGGTGGGGGCTCAGCCAGGGGTGACCTCCGAGCGGCGGATGGGGCAGGGCGCTGAGCCGACCCGTAGGATTCCTGCCGACCGCAGCGCGAGGAGGACCCAGGATGACCGACGGTGCCCGGCCCGGCGAAGAGGTGCTCGAGGAGCTCGTGGCCGCGCTGCTCGACGAGGGGTTCGGCGCCGAGGTGATCACCGGCCCCATCGAGCAGGTGATCGTCACCGCGCAGGACACCCGCCTCGACCCGTGGGACGACCCCGACAACCTGGGCCAGCTCGAGGTCGTGCGCATCGACCACCGTGACGGCCAGCTGTTCTGCCCGTGGTTGCCCGGCCCGGTCGCCGACGCGGACCTGGCGACCATCCCGCCGCTGCTCAAGACCCTGATCCAGACCCGCGGGTACTGAGCGCGACCGGGGTTCCCGGTCCTACTCGACAGGGATCGTCGGCGTCGCGCCGTCAACTCCTGGACCGCCGCAGGCGGCGGGGTCATGGTCACCATGGGAGGCCCCCTTCTGTCCCTCCAGGCTCTCTCCACGAGCCCGCCGCACTCTGACCCCGCTGGGCAGGGAGAAGGTCACCGACCATCGCGGTACCTGGCTGCGGACTAGCCTCGGCAGCATGCGCACGATCGCGATCGACCGGCCCGGTGGGCCCGAGGTGCTCGTCGAGCGGGAGCTGCCTGACCCCGCTCCCGGCCGTGGCGAGGTGCTCATCGAGGTGGCTGCGGCGGGGGTGAACCGCGCCGACCTGCTGCAGCGGCAGGGCTTCTACCCGCCGCCGCCCGGGGCGCCCGACACCCCCGGCCTGGAGTGCGCCGGGATCATCGCCGCCGTGGGTCCCGAGGTCGAGGGCTGGCAGCCCGGGGACCGGGTCGCCGCCCTGCTCGACGGCGGCGGGTACGCCAGCCTGGCGCTCGCGCCGACCGGCCAGCTGCTGCGCGTGCCCGACGAGCTGGACCTCGTCGCGGCCGCCGCCCTGCCCGAGGCCCTCTGCACGGCGTGGTCGAACCTGGTCATGGTCGCGGGCCTGGCGGCGGGGGAGACCGTGCTCATCCTCGGTGGCAGCGGCGGCGTCGGGTCCATCGCGATCCAGCTGGCGGCGGCGCGGGGAGCGCGCGTTCTCGCCACGGCCGGTGGGCCCGAGCGCGTGGCGCGGTGCGTGACGTTGGGCGCCGCCGTGGGCATCGATCACCGCAGCCAGGACGTGGCGGCGGCGGTGGCCGAGGCGACTGAGGGCCGAGGTGCCGACGTGATCCTCGACGTGCTCGGGGCCGGTGCCCTCGATGCGAACCTGCGGTCGCTGGCACTGGGTGGCCGGCTGGTGGTGATCGGCCTGCAGCAGGGCCGCCGCGGCGAGCTCGACCTCGGCCTGCTCATGGCCAGGCGCGCGTCCATCCACGGAACGACCCTGCGCGCCCGCCCCCTGGCCGAGAAGGCCGCCATCGTGGCGGAGGTCGCCGAGCAGGTCTGGCCCCTGGTCGGCACTTCGGGGGATGCGCGGATCCGCCCGCTCGTCGACGCGCAGCTGCCACTGGCGCAGGCCGGTCGTGCGCACGAGCTGCTCGCGGCCGGGGCGGTGTTCGGCAAGGTCGTGCTGGTGCCCTGAGCGTCCGGCTGCAGGGGAGGCCCCCGCCACCCCGATGCGACGTCAGCGCGCCGCAGCCTGCCGCCGTCGGTACCACCACTCGAACGCGAAGCTCGCGAGGATCACGGCCAGCAGGGTGATCCACGTGCTCGGGGGCCCGGTGCGCACGGCTTGGACGAGCAGCAGCACGAACAGCACCGCGTTGGCGATGATCGCGGCGAGCAGGGGAGCGCGCCGGGCACCGGTCTGCGCCCGCAGCCGCAGGTGGCCGAAGCTCACCGCGCCGTACACCACGAGGAACGCGAGGCTGGTCATCTGGCCCACCGCCGCGAGTGGGAAGAACAGCACCAGCAGGATCACGGCACC
>DASVBK010000296.1:0-4758 GCA_036375875.1 Candidatus Nanopelagicales bacterium | reverse complement strand
GCGCTCGCTGACCGGGCCCGAGTGCGCAGCGACCTGGTCCGAGGCGCTCGGCGTGCCGGTGCACTACGCGGGCGACGACGACACCGCACTTGATGCCGCCCTGGCCAGCCACCTCAGCGGGCACCGGCTCGACGACTGGCGGGCGTCGCTGCGCAAGCTGCGCAGCTTCGCGGCGCACGCCTCACCCGAGGAGCTCGCCCAGACCGAGTGGCTGCTCGGGCGCCCGCCGACCGACTTCACCGAGTTCGTCCGGCGGGTCGTCGACGACGCCGCGAGCGCCGACACGAGCGAGGCGGCGGCCTCGGCAGCGCCCTGAGGGGCTCGATCATCACGGCCTGCCACCCACCGCCGACCGCCGCATCTCGCGTCAGCCGCCCGGCCGGCGCCACAATGCGGCCAGGGAGCGGTCCGAGTGCGAGAGCCGGTCCAGGGACGGAGGGGCCAGGAGCGTGAGCTGTCCGAGTTGCGGCACGTCCAGCCCGGCCGGGGCGAAGTTCTGCCTGGAGTGCGGCACTCGGCTGGCAGCGGTGTGCCCCTCCTGCCAGACGCCCGCGCTGCCGGGGGCCAAGTTCTGCCCCGAGTGCGGGACCCCGCTCACGGATGCTCCCCGCCCCCGCCCCACCACCGGACCGACGCAGCACCTCGGCCAGCCCGGTCACGCGCCGACGCAGGAGGTCCGACCGGTCTCGGTGCTGTTCGTGGACCTCGTCGGGTTCACGACGTTGTCCGAGCAGCGCGACGCCGAGGACGTCCGCGAGCTGCTCAGCCAGTACTTCGATGCGGCGCGTCGGGTGGTGGAGCGCTACGCGGGGACCGTCGAGAAGTTCATCGGTGACGCCGTGATGGCGGTCTGGGGTAGCCCGGTGGCCCGGGAGGACGACGCGGAGCGGGCGGTGCGCGCGGCGCTGGACGTGCTCGACGCCGTGGCAGCCCTCGCCGAGACCACGGGGATCGCGACGCTGCGCGCCAGGGCCGGCGTGGTGACCGGCCAGGCGGCGAGCTGGGGGGCCGGTGGCGAGGCGCTCGTCGTCGGGGACCGGGTGAACACCGCCGCCCGGCTGCAGGGCCTGGCCGAACCGGGCACCGTGCTGGTCGATGACCTCACCCGCCAGCGCAGCCTGGCCTCCATCGCGTACGCGGACGGCGGGATGCACCACCTCAAGGGCAAGGACGAGCTGGTCCAGGTCTGGCGCGCGCAGCGCATCGTGGCCGGCGTCCAGGGCACGGAGCGGGTCGACGGCCTGGAGGGCCGGTTCCTGGGCCGGGACTCCGAGCTGCGCCTGGTCAAGGAGCTGTTCCACGCCACCACCGAGCGCGGCCAGGCACGGATGGCGCTGGTCGTGGGCGCCCCCGGCACCGGCAAGTCGCGCCTGCTCTCGGAGTACTCCCGGTACACCGACGGCCTGGCGGTCATGGTCGCGTGGCATGTCGGCCGGTGCCTGTCGTACGGCGAGGGGGTGGCGTTCTGGGCGCTCGCCGAGGCCGTGCGCCAACGCTTCCACATCGCCGAGGACGCGCCGGACGCCGAGGCCGAGGAGCACCTCGACGCCGGGCTCGCGCAGTACGTGGCCGACCCCCAGGAGCGCGCCTACGTGCGGCCCCGGCTGGCCGCGCTGCTCGGCCTGCCCGGTGGCGAGGGCTTCGACCGGCAGGACCTGATGGCCGGCTGGCGGACGTTCTTCCAGCGCCTGGCCGAGGACAGCCCCGTCGTGCTCGTCTTCGAGGACCTGCAATGGGCCGACACCGCCCTGCTGGACTTCCTCGACCACCTGCTGGAGTGGGCGGCCACGTCCCGGATCTTCGTCCTCGGCCTGGCACGGCCCGAGCTGCTCGAGCGGCGCACCGCGTGGGTCGCCGGCCGCCGCAACCTCACGGTGCTCTGGCTCGACCGGCTCCCCGACGCCGCCATCGGCGACCTGCTCGACGACCTGGTGCCGGGCATGCCCGAGGAGGTCCGCGCCCGGATCACGGCCCAAGCCGAGGGCATCCCGCTGTATGCCGTGGAGTCCATCCGGGCGCTGGTGGACCGCGGCCACGTGGTGGCCAAGGGCGGGCGGTACGTGCTGCAGGGCACCGTCGCCGACCTCGACGTGCCCCCCTCGCTCACCTCGCTGCTGGCCTCGCGGCTCGACGCCCTCACCCCCGACGAGCGCACCGTGGCCATGCGGATGGCCGTCTTCCGGGGCGGCTTCTCCAGGGAGGCGGTGCTCGCCGTCGCCGAACTGCCAGCGAGCCGGGTCGACGAGGTGCTGGGCAGCCTGGTGCGCCGTGAGATCCTCACCGTCCAGAGCAGCCGGCTCTCCCCCGACCAGGGCCAGTACAGCTACGCGCAGGCACTGCTGCGCCAGGTCGCCTACGACATGCTCGGCAAGCGCGAGCGCAAGGCCCGACACATCGCAGCCGCGCAGCACCTCGCCCTGACGTTCGCCGAGGGCGCGGAGGTCGGCGAGGTGCTCGCCTCGCACTACCGCGGGGCCTACGAGGCCTTCCCCGACGACGCGGATGCCGACGACATCCGGCGCCTGGCCCACCACGCCTACATCGCGGCCGGCGAGCGGGGGCTGACGGTCGGCTCCCCGGACGTCGCGATGCGCTCGTTCGCGCTCGCCGGGGACCTCACCGAGGGCCAGGCGCGCCTCGAGGCCCTCGTGCGCGCGGCCGACTCGGCGTTGGCTGCCGGGCGCTCCGACCGGGCGCTGGAGTACGTGCTGCCCGTCCTGACCGACGAGTCCCTCACGGGTGAGCTGTGGTGCGAGGCGCACCTCACCGCCGCCATGGCCCATCTGTGGGCGGGCGACCCGGACGGCACCAAGCAGGCAGCGGGCGCCGTGATCGAGCGCTTCCCCGAGCCTGCCGAGGCCGAGATGCCGCACGTGATCCGCGGCCTGTGCCTGCAGGCCAGGGCCGCGGGCCTCGAGGCGCCCCCGAACGCCCTGTCCAGCGAGATCGACAGGGCGCTCACCCTCGCCGAGATGATCGGCGACGCCGAGCTGCTGGCCGACGCGATGACCGTCCGTGCGCTGGAGTACACCTACCAGGACTGCCCCTTCCAGGCGGCCCTCTACATGGGCGGCGCCCTCGAGCACTCGTCGGACCCCAAGGTGCTGCAGCGCGCCCACAACAACCTGGGCGACCTGGCCACCCAGTCGGACTCGCCCGGCGGCCGCGTCCACTTCGAGGAGGCCCTGGCCATCGCCCGACGACGCGGCGACCGGGCCCAGGAGTCCTTCTTCAGCACGAACCTCAGCTGGTTGGACCTGCTCAGCGGGGCCTGGGATGCCGGCGAGGCGCGTGCCCGCGACACCCTGGCGCTGCTCATCGACTTCGACTACCCCCGCGAGGTCCAGGCCGAGCAGCGGCTCACCCTCGCTGCCGCCCTGCGCTACCGCGGCCACGCCACGGAGCTCGCCGAGCAGCTGGACGCCCCCGCAGGTGAGCACAAGGCCGACGTCTGGATGGATGGGCTGCGGCGGTGGCTGGGCCTGGAGGTGCGCGCGATGCGCGGCGAGGACGTCAGCGAGGAGCTCGCCCTCGAGTCCCAGGCGGCGCTGGCGCTCGGCCTGCGCACGGAGTGGTTCCGCTACACGTGGGCCGATGCCCTCGGAGAGGCCCGGCGGGCGGGTCGCAACGACCTGGTCGACGAGCTGCTGCTCATCGTGGCCGGCCGGCCGCAGGGCAGCGTCCCGCCGTTCCTGCGCGCCCAGCGGATGCGGTACCAGGGGCTGCGGGCGGCTGATGCTGGCGACGTGCGGGGCGGCGACGAGCTGCTCGCCCGCGCGGTCGAGACCCTCGAGGGGCTGGGCTACCCGTACTGGACCGCCTGTGCGCAGCTCGACCGGGCGGGCGTGCTCGAGGCCCGCGGCGACCTGGACGGAGCCACCCAGCTGCGAGACGCCGCGCTCATCACCCTGCGCAGCCTCGGCGCCGGTCACGTGCTGGCGGAGGGCGCGGACCACCTCGACCTCGCCGCGACGGGGTCCCCCGCCCCCGCAGGCTGACGCCGACCACGAGGCCGACCGGGCTCCGCCACGCAGCGTGGACGCCACCGGAGCGTTGCGGTGTCTGCGCGATCCCGGGCGGGGTACCTGAGGGCAGGAGGTGCCCCCATGTCCACGCAGCCTGAGGCAGACCGGACCCGGCGCGAAGAGCTCCCCTCGCCGGTTGCCCGCTCCGACGAGCGGGCGCAGCGCACGTACGCCGCCGCCCACGACTCCGCGGTGGCGTCCTACGGCGAGGGCGAACGAGCCCATCGCGTGGCCTACGCCGCGCTCAAGCACACGCACGAGAAGGTCGGCGACCACTGGGAGCCCAAGGCCCAGCCCGGGCCCTCGGACCCGCAGGCCGCGGGCGGCATCCACACGAATCGCCCGACCGCTGGCGGCGTCGACGCCAACGCGAGCAAGGCGCACCTGCTCGACCTCGCTCGGCGGCTCGAGGTCCCCGGGCGGTCCCGCATGACGAAGGCCGAGCTGGTGCAGGCCATCCGCAGGGCCAACGACCGGGCGACGGCCGAGGCCCGACGCGGCTGAGCGCCGCCACGACGCTGATGGCCCGCCTGTGGCACGGTGCCCCCATGAGCGAGCTGCCCCCCGCACAGCGCGCGCTCGCGGCGCTGAGCGGATCCGGCATCCGCTTCACCGTGGTCACCCACGGCCCGGTGTCGAGCCTCGCGGAGGCCGCCGCGGCGCGGGGCGTCACGCCCGACCGGATCCTCAAGACCCTGGTGGTGCGCCGTGGCGAGGACGACCACCTCTTCGT
>DASVBK010000282.1:0-4771 GCA_036375875.1 Candidatus Nanopelagicales bacterium | reverse complement strand
AGGGCGGTGTGCCGGCCGATCACCTCCACGCCCAGTCGCTGGCAGACGCCGTCCAGGCCGTGGCGCGCGTCGGGGTCGGGGTCGAGCACCGCGGAGAGCAGCATCGTGTCCAGCTGCAGCGGCTCGAGGGTCACGCCCGCCTCGGCCGCGGGCGGGCCCAGGAAGCCAAGGTCGAAGGACAGGTGGTGCCCGACCAGCACGGAGTCGGTCGCGTAGCTGGCGAACTCGGCGAGCACCTCGCGACCGGAGGGGGCGTCGGCGACGAGCTCGTCGCTGATGCCGTGGAACGCGGTCGACGACTCCGGGATGTGCCGGCCGGGGTTCACCAGGGCATCGAACGTGTCGTCGGCCCGCACCACGCCGCCGTCCACCCGCACCGCGCCCAGGGCGATGAGCCGGTCGCCGGCCTCCGAGTGCAGGCCGGTGGTCTCGCAGTCCAGCACCGTGCAGACGATGTGGTCCAGCGGCGTGGCCAGCCACTCCTCCCGGCTGGTGGCCGAGCGGCTGGGCCGTGCCAGGTCCACCGAGAGCCCGATGACCGGGCCCACCGGCTGCTCCTCGCCGGGCTCGCCGATGATGAGCACCATCGCCGGCTCGTCGGGGCCGGTGATCCGGGCCAGCCGCAGCTGCACGTCGCCGACGGCGGCGCTGACCCGCTCCCCGGCCATCGCCCGGGTGAGCAGCGGCGCGAGGTCCTCGGCGTCGAACACGCCGAAGATGCTGCGACCTGCGGCGACGGGTGCCCGGGAGCGCGAGACCAGCATCCGCCGCGCCGCGGGGTTCACCAGCAGCACCCGTCCCAGGTCGTCGACCACGCCCACCGGCACGTCGAGGCCCCCGAGCACCGCGAACAGTGCGTCGCGCTCGCGGGTCAGCTCGGCGTGGGCGCTGGCCAGCTGCTCGGTGAGCCGCTGCTCGGCGCCGGCGTGCCGCTCGGCGAGCACGTTCACCGCGCGCTCGACGGCGGTGGCGCCGGTCAGCCGGTGCTCGGGGTTCACGGTGGCGATGACCGTGATGTCGCCGGCCTGTCGGGCGTCCTGACGCAGCTCCGAGCGTCGCGTGCTCCACGCGACCCAGCCGATGCCGGCGACGAGCACGACCAGGCCGAGGGCCAGCACGACCCACTCCGTGCCCAACGAGTCCACCAGCGTGCGACGGGCTGCTGGGGGTAGGTCGGCCAGCACCACGGCCACGGTGAGCGCGGGCACCAGCGTGGCGATCGCGATGAGGGCCAGCACGCGCCATCGGGTCATCGGTGGGCCTCCTCGCGGGCGCCGGTGGGTGGGGTCATGACGACAGGTCGGTGCGGAACGCCACGGCGGTCACGGTCTGCGCCGAGCGCACCGCGCGCAGGGCGTCACGCAGGCCGTGCTGATCGGCCTCGTCGAGGTCGCCGACCACGACCCGGTCGCTGACCGGCAGCCCGGCGGCCACCTGCGCGAGCTGGGTGTGCAGCCGCAGCCGGGTCAGCAGGTCGTGGCCCGCGCGCAGCCGTTCGGCCAGCTCCGTCGACAGCACCCCTGCCTCGCGCGCGGCGACCAGCCGGTCTGGCGTCGCGACGGCGCCGGAGCGGGCGCGCAAGGCGTAGAGCCTGGCCAGCAGCACGATCGGGGCCAGCCCGGTGCGCTTGACGTCGAGCGGGCCGTGCGGCAGCCGGCCGAACACCAGCCGCGGGGCCGGGAACGAGGTGGCCGCCAGGGCCAGACCGTGCATGAGCCGTGGTGAGTCCGCCCCGCGGAGCTGCACCGCCACCGCCGGTGCCACGTCGAGGCTGCCGGCCAGGGGGCGCAGGTCGAGGAAGACGTCGGTCTCCAGCACGGCCTCGGGGGTGGGGGCCTCGATGCGGTCGCGTGCCTGGGTGACCCAGTCGGCCAGGCTCAGCGACCAGTGGTCGGCCATGTACCCCCCGTCGCAGCGGCGCAGGCCGAATGCCGCCAGGCCCGCGATGACCGACGCCGCGAGCTCACCGGCGTAGCTGGACGCCGCCGCTCGGTCGGTGTCCCAGATCAGGGCGTGGTCCTGGTCGCTGGCGCAGTGCAGCTCGCCACGGGCGTGGGACCCCAGCGCCACCCAGGCGAACCGGCCCGGGGCTGGGCCCGCCTGGTGCACGAATCCGTCCACGAGGTCGCGGGTGCGCGCATCAGCTGCCTCGGCCAGCTCCGAGCCGTGGCCGGGCGCTGCGAGATCCAGGCGGCGGGCTGCGGTGATGAGGCCCGGCTCCTGAGCCGTCCCGGTTGCTGTCGGGGACGCTCCCGACACGTTCATCGCGACCCCCTCGCCGACCAGCTGTGCCGCAGCCGTGCGCTCTCGGGCGTGTGCAGGCGGATCATGATGCGGGCCACCCCGGGGTGCAGCCGGTGGGCGGTGGCGCGGGAGACCACGACCATGGTCAGCAGCGCGGCGGGCATCACCCAGGCCGCGGGCTGCGCGAGCAGGGCCGCGGGCCAGCCGGTGAGGTCCGGACGGGCGGTCGAGACGGCGATGGCCCCGACGGCCAGGCTGCCGCCCAGCACCAGGCCCGTGGCCGCGCCGGCGTCCGTGAGCCGCGGCCACCAGATGCCCAGCAGCAGCAGCGGGCAGAACGTCGAGGCGGCCACCGTGAACGCCAGGGCCACGGCCTGTGCCAGCGGCAGGGACGTGAGCAACAGGCCCAGGGCCAGCGGCACGAGCACCGCCGCGACCGCCGCCACCCGGAACGAGCGGATCGGGTCGGGCACGAACCGGCCGACCACGTCCTGCGAGAGCACGCCGGCGACCGTCACCGTCAGGCCCGTCGCGGTGGCCAGGAAGGCCGCGGCCGCACCCGCGCACACCAGCGCAGTGACCAGGGAGCCCAGCGGCCCCGGACCGAGCAGGGCCTGGGGCAGCAGCAGGACCACGGCATCGGTGCGCCCGGTCATGAGCAGCTGCGGCACGTAGAGCCGGCCGAGCATCCCGTAGACCGACGGCGCGAGGTAGAACAGCCCGACCAGGCCGATCACGATGAGGGCCGTCCGACGCGCCTGGCGGCCGTCCGGGTTGGTGTAGAAGCGCACGAGCACGTGGGGCAGGCCCATCGTGCCCAGGAACAGCGCCAGCATGAGCGCGTAGGTCCGGTACATCGGGTGCTCCTGGCCGCCGTGCAGCGGTCGGCCCCACGCCGTCCCGGTGGTGGCCGGGATGTCCTCGAGGTGCGGCACGGCAGCCCCCGCGGGGAACGTGATCCGCGTGCCGGCCGCGATGTCGACCGCGCCCGCCGGCAGGGTCGTGGCACCAGCGGCGGGGGTGCCGTCGACCACCCCGGTCGCGAGGACCTCCACGGGCTCGGGCACGGTCACGGTCACGTCGGCGTCGACGGCCACGGTGGTGGCCAGGGGGAACGTCGGCGCCGCCTCGACCAGCGGCGTCGGTGCCCGGTCGGCCTGCCACGCCGCGAGCAGGAGCAGCACCGGCACCATGATCGCCACGAGCTTGAGCCAGTACTGGAAGCCCTGCACCATCGTCACGCTGCGCATGCCCCCGCCGACGATGACCACGAGCACCGTGAGCGCCACGAGCACGCCGCCGACCCAGACCGGCGTGCCGAGCACGGCACGCAGCGCCAGGCCCGCACCCTGCAGCTGGGGCACCACGTACAGCCAGCCGATGATCACGACCAGCACGCTCGCGGCCAGCCGGACGGTGGCCGAGCGCAGCCGGGCCTCGCAGAAGTCGGGCAGCGTGTAGGCACCGGAGCGCCGCAGCGGCGCCGAGACCAGCGCCAGCAGCAGCACGTAGCCCACCGCGTAGCCGACGGGGAACCAGACCGCGTCCGCGCCCCCGGCCATGATGAGCCCGGCGACGCCCAGGAACGAGGCCGCCGACAGGTACTCGCCGCTGATGGCCGAGGCGTTCCACCACGCGGGCACCGAGCGGGCGGCCACGTAGAAGTCGCCGGTGGTGCGCGCCATCCGGGAGCTGGCGGCCGCGAGGCCGATCGTCGCCGCCACGGTGGCGAGCATCCCGACGACGGCGGCCGCGGGCGCCGCGATGTCGGTCACCGGCCCTCCACCAGGTCGGTGAACTGCGCCTCGTTGCGCTCGGCCTGGCGCACGTACCACAAGCCGACCCCGAGGATCGCCGGGTACACCAGGAATCCGAGCAGCAGCCACCACAGCGGCAGGGGCCCGAGCCGCAGGGCAGCGACACCGGGGACCAGGCCGAACAGCAGCGGCAGCGAGGCCAGCGGCACGACGACGAGGGCGACCGTGGCCAGGCCCAGGCGCAGCTGGGTGCGCATGAGCGCGCGCAGGTAGACCATGCCGACCCGGGTCTGCTGGTCGAGGTCGTCGGCAGCGGAGCGCCGGGGCCGACGACGCACCTCACGACGCGGGGCGGTGATCACCTCGCGCCGGGGGGGCGGCGCGCTCTCGCGGGCAGGCGCCGGCTCGCCCCGGGGACGCTGCTCCCGGCTCATGGTGCGGCGCCGGGCGGCGTGGTGGGGCCTGGTCCGTGCGGAGTGCCGGGGCCAGGTCCGGGGGGAGTGCTGGGACGCGGTGGCGGCGAGTCGGTGGAGCGCGGCGCAGTGCCCGGGGGGCGGCCGTCGGGACGGGCGCGGTCGCCGTCACTCGCGTCGTCGCTCGACGGCTCCTGGCGCCGGGGCCGGGCGGGTTCCTTGTCGAGGCGGTGGCGCTGCACCAGCGCCGCCCGCACGGCCGAGGCGAACCGTCGGCTCACTGGCACGGACTGGTCCTGGCCGAGGTCGACGCTCACCATGCCCGCCGAGCTGCGCAGGCCCTCGACGTAGGCGGAG
>DASVBK010000268.1:0-4396 GCA_036375875.1 Candidatus Nanopelagicales bacterium | reverse complement strand
AGGTCGCGGACACCGCCGCGCTCGAGGCGCGCTTCACGCCGGTGAGCCCTCGCTGGCCCGACGTGATGGCCAAGCAGGTGCTCGAGACGATGCTGGCCGACATCTTCACCGGTCGGGCGAGCGTCGACGAGGCCACCTCCCAGGCCTCGACGTCGATCGCGGACACGCTCAACGGATGAGCGCCGCCGGGGTCGTGGCCTGCGTCGACGTCGGGTCCACGTTCACCAAGGCGGTGGCGGTCGGGGCCGACGGGTCGGTGCTCGCCGCCGCCCAGCATCCGACCACGGTGGGCTCCGACGTGCTCGTGGGCCTCGATGCGGCCGTGGCCGGTCTGGGCATGGGCGCGGTGCCCGACGTGCGTGTGCTGGCCTGCTCGTCGGCCGGTGGCGGGCTGCGGCTGGCGGTCGTGGGGCAGGAGCGGGTGATCTCCGCGGAGGCTGGCCGGCGGGTGGCGCTGTCGGCTGGGGCCCGGGTCGTGGCGGTGACGGCGGGGGAGTTGGACGCTTCGGCCCTGACCCTGCTCGCGGAGGCTGCCCCCGACGTGGTGCTGCTCGTGGGCGGCACGGATGGTGGGGATGCCCAGGTGCTGCTGCACAACGCCGGCGTCCTGGGCGGTTCCGCCCTGCGGGTGCCGGTCGTGGTCGCGGGGAACGCCGCCGCGGTCCCGGACGCCGCACGGCTGCTGCGCCGTCGCGGCAGGGTGGTCACCGTGGCCGGCAACGTGATCCCGCGCATCGGCGAGCTCGCGCCCGGTGCGGCCCGGGCGGCCATCCGGGAGGTCTTCATCCGGCACGTGATCGGGGGCAAGGGCCTCTCCCGGGGCGCGCGGTTCCCGCGGCTGGTGCTCGGCGCCACCCCGGACGTGGTGCTCGCCGGGGTCGAGGTCGTCGCCGACGTGCTGGCGCAGCGCCCCGGCGCGGTCGGTGACGTGCTCGTGGTCGACATCGGCGGCGCCACGACCGACGTGTACTCCGTGCTGGAGCCGGGCGAGGACGCCGGGTCCGAGGTGGTCGGGACGCTGTGGCGCGGCCGGACCGTCGAGGGCGACCTGGGCATGCGCTGGAGCGCCCCGGACGTCGTCGCGGCGGCCGAGCGGGAGCGGCTGCCGGTCGGCGCGACGCTGGGCGCGGCGGCCCGCCGGCGGCATGGCGACGTCGGGTTCCTGCCCGGATCGGCCGCCGAGGCCGCCGAGGACGTGGCCCTGGCCCGCCTCGCCGCGGTGATCGCGGTGCGCCGGCACGCGCGGCCCGGTGCCGAGGGGGGCCGGGACCTGTCGCGGGTCGGCGTGCTGATCGGCTCGGGCGGGGTGCTGCGCCACGCCCCAGCATCGGCTGACCAGGTCCTGGGCGCGGTGCTCGGGGACCTGGCCGGCGGCTGGCGGCTGCCGGAGCGGGCGGCCGTGCTGGTCGACACCGGCTTCCTGCTGGCGCCGATCGGCCTGCTCGCGCTGCGCGGGGAGCCGGTGCGCGCCCGAGCGGTTGCCGCTGCCCTGCTCCAGTCGCTCCCGCGGGCGCCCCACTAGGCTGCCGGGTCATGTCGGACCCTGGCGTACCGCGGCCGGCAGACGGGGCCGACGAGGCGGGCGCTGGACGGCGCCCGCTCGCCGAGCTGGTCGCCCCGGACTGGGCGCTGGCCCTGGCGCCGGTCGCGGGCCGGATCGCGGGGCTCGGCGACTTCCTGCGGGGGGAGCTGGCCGAGGGCCGTGGCTACCTGCCGGCAGGGCCGAACGTGCTGCGCGCGTTCGGCCAGCCCCTGGCGGACGTGCGCGTGCTCGTGGTCGGGCAGGACCCGTACCCGACCCCCGGGCACGCGGTGGGCCTGTCGTTCTCCGTGGCGCCCGAGGTACGCCCGATCCCGCGCAGCCTGGCCAACATCTACCGGGAGCTGATGTCGGACGCCGGATGCCCGCCCCCGAGCACCGGCGACCTCACGCCGTGGGCCGCCCGGGGCGTGCTGCTGCTCAACCGGGTGCTCACGGTGCGGCCGGGTGCGCCGGGGTCGCATCGCGGCCGGGGCTGGGAGGAGGTCACGCAGTGCGCGATCGAGGCGCTCGTGGCGCGCGGTGGCCCGCTCGTCGCGATCCTGTGGGGACGCGACGCCCAGGGGCTGGTGCCCGTGCTGCGCGGCGTGCCGCACATCGCCTCGGCCCACCCGAGCCCGATGTCCGCGGATCGCGGCTTCTTCGGCTCGCGGCCGTTCACCCGGGCGAACGCGGCGCTGGCGGCCCAGGGCGCAGCACCGATCGACTGGTGCCTGCCCTGACGGCTCAGGCGCTGGTCGCCGGCGCTGGGCGTCGCAGGGTCTCGGGCATCGCCACGATCATGGCCAGGGTCACCACCGCGACGGCCAGGCCGGTCGCGAAGGCCCAGTGGAAGCCCAGGGCGTCGGCCAGCGCCCCGGCGGCCAGTGGCCCGAGGATCCCGCCCAGGTCGCCGACCATCTGGTAGACCGACACCACCCGCCCCCCGGACTGCCCGCGGGTCACGTCACCGACCACCGCAGCAGCCGGCGCCCCGAGGAACGCCGAGGCCAGGCCGCTGGCCGCCATCGCGGCGAGCAGCCCGACCCAGCCGGTGTCGAGCACGAGCAGCGCCATCGACACGATGAGGGCGACCGCGCCGACGAGCAGCGAGGGGCGCCGGCCGAGCGCGTCGGTCCGCCGCCCGGCGGGCACCAGGGCGATCGCCTGCACCGCCGTGGCGAGGACGAACCCCGCCCCCACGAGGCCGACGCCCCGCTGCAGGGACTCGGTGACGAACAGCGGCACCAGCGAGATCCGCAGGCCGAAGAACACGAAGCCACTGGCCAGGTTCACCGCGAGCGCGGCCCGGTAGGCACGCAGCCGCAGGGCCGCCAGGACGCGGGTGGGAGCCGGTGCCGGATCGCCACCCGCGCTCGGAGCCGGGTCGCCCACCGCCGGATCCGAGGCGCCCGCGGTGAGCGTCCCCGCGGCCGCCCCGTCGCCGGAGCGCGGCTCCCGGCTCAGGAACCGCGCCGCGATGAGCCCGGCCACCACGAGCGTCGCCCCGTACACCACGAACGGCGCGCGGATCGAGACGCCGACGACCAGGCCGCCCACGGCGGGCCCCGCGACGCCGCCGAACAGGAAGCCCGCCTGGAACGCCCCGGAGGCCCGACCGCGCTGCTCCGGTCCGGCCCGACGCAGCAGCAGCGCCATCGCCGACACGGTGAACATCGCCGAGCCGATCCCGCCGAAGCCGCGCAGCAGCAGCAGCTGCGGGAACGACTGCGCCGCCGCCGTGAGCAGCGACGAGACGGCCACGATCCAGATGCCCAGCGACATCACGCGCCGCTCCCCGAACCGCTCGACGGCCAGGCCAGCCGGGCCGGCCGAGAGCAGGCGCATGAGGGCGAACCCGCTGATCACCGTCGAGGCCCAGAACGCCGAGACCCCGAACGTCCGGGCGTAGACCGGGATCACCGGGGCTGCGATGCCGTACCCGAGCGCCACCGAGAACGCCACGAACGACAGCACCGCCACGTCGCGCGGCAGCCCGGCCAGGTAGGGGGTCCGCCGCGCCCAGGCGAACACGCTGCGGGCCACCACGGGCGCCCATCCTGCCAGCGCCTGCGCCACCATGGGCCCATGCCCGTGACGCTCGAGCGGATCCTGGCCGCGCACGACCTGCTGCAGGGCATTGCCAGGCGCACCCCCGTGGTCCCCGCCGCATGGCTGGTCGACCAGGTCGGCGGCCCGGTGCACCTCAAGTGCGAGAACATGCAGGTGGCCGGGTCGTTCAAGGTGCGCGGCGCGTACGTGCGCCTGTCCGGCCTCACCGAGGCGCAGCGCGAGCGGGGCGTGGTCGCCGCCAGCGCCGGGAACCACGCCCAGGGCGTCGCGGTGGCCGCCCGCGCGCTGGACATCGCGGCGACGGTGTTCATGCCCACCGGGGCCCCGCTGCCGAAGGTCGCCGCCACCCGCGGCTATGGCGCCCAGGTCGAGTTCGTGGGCGACACGATCGACGACGCGCTCGAGGCCGCCGCGGCGTTCGAGGCCGAGACCGGGGCGACCCTGATCCACCCGTTCGACCACGAGGACATCGTGGTCGGCCAGGCGACCGTGGGCGTGGAGATCCTCGACCAGGTGCCTGACGTGCGCACCGTCGTGGTGTGCACCGGCGGCGGCGGCCTCGTGGCGGGCATCGCCAGCGCGCTGGCCGCCCTGGCGCCGCAGGTCCGGGTCATCGGGGTCCAGGCCAGCGGCGCGGCGGCCTACCCGCCCTCACTGGCCGTAGGGCATCCCGTCGCGCTGGCGCACATGTCGACGATGGCCGACGGCATCGCGGTGGGCCGCCCCGGCCGTGTCCCGTTCGACCTGATCGCCAGCCTCGGCGTCGAGATCCGCACCGTCGACGAGGAGGCGCTCTCCCGCGCG
>DASVBK010000265.1:0-2697 GCA_036375875.1 Candidatus Nanopelagicales bacterium | reverse complement strand
CTTCCTCGTCGCCGGCGGAGGCGACGACGTAGGGCACGCCGGCGTCGCGGGTGGCGTCCAGGAACTGCTGCGTGAAGTCGTAGACCGTCGTTGGACTCGACCACGGGCTCGGCCGGCACTCCCAGATGGTCGCCTCCTGCACGCCGATCACGTCCGGGCGGGCGAGCGCGGCCTCGGCCGCCAGCAGGCCCACCCGTGCGCTGAAGTCGGTGGCCGCCACCTGGTCCCACATGAACTGCGCGGCCGCCGGCATGTCGGGCAGCAGCTCGAGCGCGACCCCCACGTCCGCGCCCAGGTACAGGTTGCGGCTCATGACCCGCAGCTCGTCGGGGGAGTCGGCAGCCGGGACGCCCCCCGGAAGCGGCGCGGCGCCGGCCGGGGCGACGGGCAGCGGGATCCCGGGCGCCAGGCAGAGCAGGATCGCGGCCGCGGCGGCCCCAAGCAGGGCACGAGGTCGGGCTGGTCGTGGCATGCCGCGGACGCTAGTGGCCCGCGAGGCGCCCACGCTGGCCGGCGCGCGGCCTTCCCGTGCCGGCGCGCGGGGGTCTACGCTCCGGCCACCCGATCGGAGGACCCATGGCCCGCTGGAACCGTCGCCTCGTCGCGGGGATCGCCACCCTCGCCCTGACTGCCGCCGCCGTCGCACCCGCCGAGGCGGCACCGGACGCCGCCCCCACCCCGACGGCCGTGACAGCGCTCGGTGACTCCATCACGATCGCCTACGACATCCGCAGGCTGCTCGCCGCGGACCCGAGCTACTCCTGGGCCACGGGCACCCAGACGGCGGTGAGCTCCGTGGCCAGCAGGCTGGACGCCCGCGACACGGCCACGGCGATCACCCGCGCCAACGTCGCCGCCTCCGGGGCGAAGGCGAGTGCCCTCGTGACGCAGGCCGGCAGCGTCACGGCAGGCACCCTCGGCGGCACCGAGCTGGTCACGGTCCTCATGGGCGCCAACGACGCCTGCACCCGCACCGAGTCGGAGATGACGCCGGTCAGCACGTTCCGCACGCAGGTGGCTGCCGGCCTCGACGCCCTGGTGGGCAGGGGTGTCGACCGCATCGCGGTCGCCTCGATCCCGAACATCTACCAGCTCTGGCAGGTCGGGCGCACCAGCTCCAGTGCCCGGTTCGTCTGGAGCCTCTACAGCATCTGCCAGTCGATGCTGCGCAACGCCGGCTCGACCTCGAGCACAGACGAGGCACGGCGCCAGCGGGTCCGCCAGCGCGTGGTGGACTTCAACACCGTGCTGCGCGAGGAGTGCGCGCGGATCACCGCGACAGCCCCGGCCACCTCGTGCCGCGACGACGGCGGGGCGGTCTTCGCCACCGCGTTCACGCTGAAGGACATCTCGACCGTGGACTACTTCCACCCCTCGGTCGCGGGGCAGGCGAAGCTCGCGGCCACCACGTACCCCGCGTTCGGCTACCCGACGGGCTGACCCGCGCGCTCCGAGCCGCGCAGCACCACCCGCGTCGGCAGCACGACCTGCTCGACGACGCCCATCGGCTCGGCCGCGCGCCGCAGTGCCAGCTCCGTGGCCACGGCTCCCATCCGCTCCGGGTCGTGCGCCACGACGCTCAGGCCCAGGGTCGCGGCCAGGTCGAAGTCGTCGAAGCCGAGGATCCCCAGCGGGGCCCCGCTGCTGCGGCGCGCCTCCAGCACCCCGATGGTCGCGCGGTTGTTGCCCGCGAAGACCGCCGTCGGGGGCTCAGCCGCGGCCAGCAGCTCGTGCGTCGCGCGGGCGGCGGAAGCGACGTCCGGCGCGTCGGTGCGCACGAGGCATGGATCGAGGGCCACGGCGGCGCCGGCCAGCGCCTCGCGGTAGCCCTGCAGCCGCTCGCGATGGGTGTAGAGCGACTCCGAGCTGCCGACGAAGGCGATGCGCCGGTGCCCGGCCGCGAGCAGCGCCGTGACCCCGGCGCGGGCGCCTTCGCGGTTGTCGAACACCACGCTGTCGCTCACCGCGTTGGCCAGCGGCCGGTCCACCGCGACGATCGGGGTCCCGAACTGCCGCTCGCCCTCCAGGTACCCCTGGTCGCCGGCGATCGGCACGAGCAGCAGCGCCCGGATGCGCCGTTGCAGCATCGCCGAGACGACCGAGACCTCCTGGGCGGGGTCGTCCTCGGTGGCAGCGATGACCAGCGTGTGCCCCTGGCGCGCCAGCACTCGCTCGACGCCCGCGGCCACGAGCATGTAGAAGGGGTTGGTCAGGTCGCCGATGACGAAGCCCACCGTGGTGCTCACGCTGCCGGCCCGCAGCTCGCGGGCCAGCAGGTTGGGCCGGAACCGCAGCGTGGCAGCGGCCTTCTCGACACGCTGGCGCGTGGCGGGCTCCACGTTCGCCGCTCCGGACAGGGCACGCGATACGGTCTTCGTGCTCACCCCGGCCAAGCGCGCCACATCAGCGAGCGTCGCCCTGCCGGTGACCCCCACTCCTGCCTGCGGCGGACTCCCCCTGTCCGACGTTGTCATAGCTCGACGGTAGCGCAGGTCCCGCCCTGCGCGCACCCTGCTGAGCACGTCTCGGCGCGGCGCGGGCTTCGTTACCAACTCGTTATCGGCAACGCTTGACATCGTTGGACAGAGGACGGTTCGATCCGCCTGTGACATTTCCGCGACATCCGCGCGCCACGAGCGGCGGTCCTCAGTGAGCGCGCCGCTGCTCGAGATGCGTCGCATCTCCAAGGAGTTTCCG
>DASVBK010000247.1:0-9218 GCA_036375875.1 Candidatus Nanopelagicales bacterium | reverse complement strand
CGTGGCAACCAAGGAATGGGTGGTCGAGGCCGGCCGGTACGAGCTGCTCGTCGGCACCTCGTCCACACAGCTGCACGGCCGGTTGCCGGTCGTGCTGGAGTCCGACGACGTGGTGGCACCCGAGCCGCCGGTCGCCGACCTTGTGGCCAATGACGAGGAGTTCGCCGCGCTGCTGGGCCGCCCGATCCCGCCGCCGGTCCCGGTGCGGCCGTTCACCCGGACCACGACCATCGGCGAGTTGGCCGCCTCACGCGCCGGGCGCGGCCTGGCCGCCCTCATGCAGGCCGGGATCACGCGGCGGGCGTCGTGGGGCGAGGAGATCGACGACCAGATGCTGGCCGCGGTGGTGCAGGGGATGCCGCTGCGGGGGTTCGTCCAGATGGCCGGCGGCGCCCTCACGTTCGGCCACCTCGACCGGGTGCTCGCCGCGCTGAACGGCGACGTCCGCGGGGTGCTGCGTCGGGGTGACCGCCGGGATGGCGCGGCGGTGCGGTAACGCAGCGCACCCTGCCGGGAACAACAGGGCATGAGACGCCACCTGATCGCCCCCGCCCTGCTCGCCGTGTGCCTCGCCGCCCTGACCGGATGTGCCAGCGGGGCCGATGAGCCCGCAAGCCCGGCCAGCCGATCGGCAGCCGCCGCCCCTTCGGGCGAGGCGTTGGGCGCTGGGGGCGGCGCGGCGGGGGGCGCTGCTGGCTCTGACATGGTCGCCCCCGTGGGTGGCGACCTGCGGCTGGGCGAACCCTGGTACCTCGTCGGCGGCATGGCCGAGGAGCTGGGCGCAGCCGCCGGGGCCACGATCACGTTCGAGGGCGAGCAGGTCGGCGGCCAGGCCCCGGTCAACTCGTGGAGTGCTGGGTACACGGCCAACGACGACGGCGCCATGGAGCTCGGCCCGATCGCGGCCACCCTCATGGCCGGGCCCGAGGCGGCCATGGCTGCCGAGGCCGCCTACCTGGCAGCCCTCGATGCGGTGGACGGCTACACGGCGGTGGCCGCCGGGGAGCTGTACCTGTTCACTGGCAAGGACAACGTGCTGGTCTACTCGGTGACGCCGCCGACCGGCTGAACCGGCCTGCGATCGCTCACTTCGGCGACGCCGGCACGAACGGCAGGCGCACGACCCGCGCCGGTACCGCACGGCCGCGCACGTCGACGGCCACCGCGTCGTCGAAGGCCAGCCCGGGGTCGACCAGGGCCAGCGCGATGCCGGTCCTCAGGGTGGGTGAGAACGTGCCCGAGGTGGTCTCCCCGACAGCCTCGCCCGCCGACGAGACCACCGGCATGTGCGCGCGCGGGATGCCGCGGCCCTCGACCCGCAGGCCCCGCAGCGCGCGCGGTCGTCCGGCGGCCCGCTGCGCCACCAGCGCCTCGCGGCCGTGGAACGCCGGCTTCTCCCAGCCGACGGCCCACGACAGGCCCGCCTCCAGCGGGGTGATGGCGGGCGACAGGTCCTGGCCGTGCAGCGGGTACCCCATCTCGGTACGCAGGGTGTCGCGGGCCCCCAGCCCGGCTGGCACCGCCCCAGCGGCCACCGCGCCGGCCCACAGTGCCGGCAGGGCGGCAGTGCCGATGATCACCTCGTAGCCGTGCTCCCCGGTGTACCCGGTGCGGCACAGCACGCCGTCGGTGCCCTCGAAGGTGCAGGCGCGGAAGGCCATGTAGGGCAGTTCGTCGGCGGCGTCGAGCAGGCCCAGCGCCACGACCACCTCGCGACTGGCCGGACCCTGGATGGCCAGGATCCCCTCGGCCTCGTGGCGGTCCTCGAGGATGACGTCCTGCGGCAGGGCGGCGCGCAGCGCGTCGCGGACGGTGGCCGCGTTCGCCGCGTTCGGCACGATCCGCACCGCGTCGTCGCCGAGCCGGTAGACGATCAGGTCATCGACCACGCCACCGGCCTCGTTGCACAGCATCGAGTACTGGGCCTGGCCCGCCTCGATCCGCTCGAGGTCGTTGGCCAGCACGGCATTGAGGGCCGCCGCGGCGCCCGGGCCGCGCAGCACGAGCTTGCCCATGTGGGAGACGTCGAACATGCCGACCCCGGTCCGCACCGCGGTGTGCTCGGCCACCACGCCGGTGGGGTACTCGATGGGCATCTCCCAGCCGCCGAAGTCGGCGAGCTTCGCACCCGCGTCGTGGTGGGCCTGGTACAGGGTGGTCCGGCGCAGCGTCACGGGCCGCAGCGTACGCGCGACGGGCCGTGCGCAGCGGGCTGATGCCGGCGGCGCGGTACCCCAACAGGCAATACGGTGAGGGGCCATGACGACGTTGACACTCGACACCGCTGCCGGGACCGTCGACCTGCTCGTGGTGGGGCTGGTCAAGGGCGCGCAGGGGCCCGCCGTGCCGGGCGCGCACGGGCTCACCGAGGAGCAGCGGGCAGCCGTCGCCGAGGCGGCCGCTGTCATCGGCGCCACCGGGGCGGTGGACGAGGTGCTGCGGATCCCCGGCGTGGCCGGCCTGCCGCCGATCATGCTCGTCGGGCTGGGGCCTGCCGACGACGCCTCGGGCGCCCGGACGATCAGCCGCGCGGCGGGGGCAGCGCTGCGCTGCGCCAAGGTCGCGCGGGTTGCCCTGGCGCTGCCCGTCGGGGAGGAGCCCCCGCTCGTGGAGGCCGCGGCAACTGGGGCCCTCGTCGGCGCCTACCGCTACCCGGGGCGGCCGCAGGGCGATCCCCCCGCGGCCGCCCCCGAGCACGTGACAGTGCTCGTCCCGGACCCCGCGGCGGTGGCGGGCGCCGCGCAGCGGGCCGAGGCCATCGCCGCCGGCGTCGTGCTCGCCCGCCGCCTGGTGGACACCCCGGCTGGAGCCCTGCCCCCGGCCGCGCTGGCACAGGCGGCACACGACGCCCTGGCCGGGGCGCCCGTCGAGGTCGAGGTGCTCGACGAGACGGCACTGGCCGAGGGCGGCTACGGCGGGATCCTCGGCGTCGGCCAGGGCTCGGCCAACCCACCGCGGCTGGTCCGCTTGGCTTACGCACCCGAAGGCGCGAGCGCCCACCTGGCCCTGGTGGGCAAGGGCATCACGTTCGACTCCGGGGGCCTGTCGCTCAAGCCCGCCGCGTCGATGGCGGCCATGAAGATGGACATGGGCGGTGCGGCGGCCACCCTGGCAGCCGTCCAGGTGATCGCCGCCCTCGGCCTGCCGGTGCGCGTCACCGCGTACCTGGCGGTGGCCGAGAACATGCCCAGCGGCAGCGCGCAGCGTCCGGGCGACGTGATCACCGCCTACGGCGGCAAGACCGTCGAGGTGCTCAACACCGACGCGGAGGGGCGCCTGGTCATGATGGACGCCCTGGTGCGCTGCGGCCAGGACGAGCCCGACGCCATCGTCGACATCGCGACGCTCACCGGCGCGCAACTGGTCGCCCTGGGCTCGCGCATCGCCGGGGTCATGGGCAACGACGATGTCTGGCGCGACGAGGTCTGCGCAGCCGCCGAGGCGGCGGGGGAGCTGGCGTGGCCGATGCCGATCCCCGAGGAGATGCGTCCGTCGCTGGACTCCCCGGTGGCTGACCTGGCGAACATCGGCGAGCGCAACGGCGGGATGATGACGGCGGCCGCGTTCCTGCGGGAGTTCGTCCCCGAGGGGGTGCGCTGGGCCCACGTCGACATCGCCGGGCCGGCCTTCAACGAGGGCAGCGCGTGGGGGGCGTTCGGCAAGGGGGGCACCGGGTTCGGGGTGCGCACCTTGGTCGCGGTCGCCGAGCGGATGGCTGGGGCCACCCCTGCGAGCAGCGCCGTGGACACCGAGGCGTGACGGCCAGCCGCGATCACTGATCCCTCGCACGGGCTGGTCGCGCTCCTCGACGCGTGAGCCGGCACATGCTGGCAGGATGGCCCTGCCCGCGCAGGCACCCATGCACCATGCCGCCTGCGCGATGATCCGACGGCAGTGCGACGTGACGAGAGGGGGCCGCATCCGTGGCCGACAACCAGTTCGACGTGGTGATCCTCGGTGGGGGCAGCGGCGGGTACGCGTGCGCACTGCGCGCCTCCCAGCTCAACCTCTCCGTCGCCCTCATCGAGCGCGACAAGCTCGGCGGCACCTGCCTGCACTGGGGCTGCATCCCGACCAAGGCCCTGCTGCACGCCGCCGAGGTCGCGGACACGGCCCGCGAGAGCGCCAACTTCGGCGTGGACCTGAGCCTCAACGGCATCGACCTGGTCGCGGTCAACAAGTACCGCGACGGCGTCATCAACCGCCTGTACAAGGGCCTGCAGGGCCTGGTGAAGAGCCGCGCGATCACCTACGTCGAGGGCACCGGCCAGCTCACCGGGCCCAACACCGTCACGGTGGATGGCACCGAGTACGTGGGGCGCAACGTCGTGCTGGCCACCGGCTCGTACGCCCGCACGCTGCCGGGCCTGGAGATCGGCGGCCGCGTGATGACTTCCGACCAGGTGCTGCAGATGGACACCATCCCGACGTCGGTCATCGTGCTCGGCGGCGGCGTGATCGGCGTCGAGTTCGCCTCGGTCTGGAAGTCGTTCGGCGCCGAGGTGACCATCATCGAGGCGCTGCCCCGGCTGGTGCCGGCCGAGGACGAGGCCATCTCGAAGGCCCTCGAGCGCGCGTTCCGCAAGCGCAAGATCAACTTCAAGACCGGGGTGCGCTTCGCCAGCGTCACCCAGGACGACGCCGGCGTGGTGGCCACCCTCGAGGACGGCTCCACCTTCACCGCCGAGGTGATGCTCGTGGCGGTCGGCCGCGGCCCGAACGCCTCCGGCATGGGCTACGAGGAGCAGGGCGTGGCCATGGAGCGCGGCTGGGTGCTCGCCGACGAGCGGCTGCGCACCAACGTGCCCGGCCTGTTCGCCGTCGGCGACATCGTGCCGGGCCTGCAGCTGGCGCACCGCGGCTTCCAGCAGGGCATCTTCGTGGCCGAGGAGATCGCCGGCCTGAACCCGCCGCCCATCGACGAGCTCGGCATCCCGCGGGTCACGTACTGCGACCCGGAGATCGCCTCGATCGGGCTCACCGAGGCCCAGGCCAGCGAGAAGCTCGGCGCCGAGGCGGTCGAGGTCTACGAGTACAACCTCGGTGGCAACGGCAGGAGCCAGATCCTGGGCACGACCGGCTTCGTGAAGCTGGTGCGGCGCACCGACGGCCCGGTCGTGGGCGTGCACATGATCGGCGCCCGGATGGGCGAGCAGATCGGCGAGGCCCAGCTCATCTACAACTGGGAGGCCTACCCCGCCGAGGTCGCCCAGCTGGTGCATGCGCACCCGACGCAGAACGAGGCCCTCGGCGAGGCGCACCTGGCACTGGCCGGCAAGCCGCTGCACGCCCACGCCTGACCCACCCCCGCACCGCCGGCACCACTGGCCCGAGCCCCCCGCGACAGCACCCACCCGATAGGAGCACCACCGGAGATGTCGGTCACCGTCACCATGCCGCAGCTCGGCGAGAGCGTCACCGAGGGCACCGTCACCCGTTGGCTCAAGCAGGTCGGCGAGGAGGTGCGCGCCGACGAGCCCCTCGTGGAGGTCTCGACCGACAAGGTCGACACCGAGATCCCGGCCCCGGCCTCCGGCGTGCTGCTGTCCATCGCGGCAGGCGAGGACGAGACGGTCGCCGTCGGCGGCGCGCTCGCGGTGATCGGCGAGGCCGGCGAGGCACCGGCACCCACCCCGGAGCCTGCGGCTGCGGCACCAGCGGCCGCACCCGCCCCGGCTCCTCCCGCTGCCCCAGCCGCTCCCGCTGCTCCCCCAGCTGCCGCGCCGGCTGCCGCTCCCCCGCCGCCGGCTGCGGTCGCCCCCGCAGCAGCGGCCGCCGCGGCCGCCCTGGGCAACGTGCCGCCCGACCCGAGCCCCTATCGCTCGGGCAGCCAGGCCGTGCCCGGCAGCGAGACTCCCGTGGTGCTCCCGGCGCTCGGGGAGTCCGTCACCGAGGGCACCGTCACCCGCTGGCTCAAGGCCGTCGGCGAGGAGGTCAGGGCCGACGAGCCGCTGCTCGAGGTCTCCACCGACAAGGTCGACACCGAGATCCCCTCGCCCGCCTCCGGGACGCTGCTCGAGATCCGGGTGTCCGAGGACGAGACCGCCGAGGTCGGCAGCACGCTGGGCGTGATCGGCACGCCCGCTGCCCCGGGCGCGCCGGGGGCGGAGACGCCTCCGGCGCCAGAGGCCGCCGCAGCTGCCTCCGGCGATGCTGAGGTCGCCGAGCCCATCACCGCCCCGCCGGCCTCGCCGCCCCCGGCCCCGGCCCCCCAGCAGCCGGAGGCCCAGGCGATCGGCGCCCCGCCCGCGTCACCGACCCCGGCGCCAGCCGCGGCCGAGGCGGCCGGGGCTCACGCCGCGGGAGCTCCCTCGGACCTCTACGTGACCCCCTTGGTCCGCAAGCTGGCCGCCCAGGCTGGCGTGGACCTCAGCCGGGTTCGCGGCACCGGGGTCGGCGGTCGCATCACCAAGCAGGACGTCTTCGACGCCGCCCCCGGCGGCAGGGCGGCCCCGCCTGCGGCAGTCGGCGCCCCGGCGCCGACGGCCGCTGCTCCGGCTCCCGCGGCTGCTCCCGCTCCCGCCCCGGCCCCCGCGGCTGCCCCGGCTGCCCCGGCGGTCCCGGCTCCGGCCAGCGCACCGGCTGCGGCGGCGCCGCCCGCTACGCCCGTCGCGGCTGCCAGCCCTGGCGACACCCGCACCGAGAAGATGACCCGCCTGCGCAAGGTGATCGCCGAGCGCATGGTCGAGTCGCTGCAGGTCTCCGCACAGCTCACCACCGTGGTGGAGGCCGACCTCACCCGCATCGCGCTCCTGCGGGCCAAGCACCGCCGCAGCTTCGAGGCCCGTGAGGGCGTGAAGCTGTCGTTCATGCCGTTCCTGGCGAAGGCGACGATCGAGGCGCTCAAGCAGTTCCCCGTGGTGAACGCGTCGCTGGACCAGGCCGCCGGCACCGTGACCTACCACGGTGCCGTGCACCTGGGCATCGCCGTCGACACGGAGCGCGGCCTGCTGGTGCCCGTCGTGCGCGACGCCGACACGCTCAACATCGCCGGCCTGGCCCGCAAGATCGTCGACGTCGCGGAGCGCACGCGGACGAACAAGGTCTCGCCCGACGAGCTGTCGGGCGGCACCTTCACGTTGACCAACACCGGCAGCCGAGGCGCCCTGTTCGACACCCCCATCATCAACCAGCCGCAGGTGGCGATCCTCGGCACCGGTGCCATCGTGCGACGGCCCGTGGTCGTCACCGACGAGACCGGCGCCGACTCGATCGCGATCCGCTCGATGGCCTACATGGCGCTGACCTACGACCACCGCCTGGTCGACGGGGCCGACGCCGCACGCTTCCTGACCGTGCTCAAGCAGCGCCTCGAGACCGGCGACTTCGAGTCCGAGCTGGCCTGATGCGCATCGCCGTCACCGGCGCGTCGGGGTTGATCGGCACGGCCCTGGTGCCGCACCTGCGGCGCCAGGGCCACGACGTGCTCCGCCTGGTGCGCGGCGCGGCCTCGGCGCCCGATGCGGTGCGCTGGGACCCGATGGGCGGCACCGTCGACCTGCGTGCCCTCGAGGGGATCGACGCCGCGGTCCATCTCGCAGGCGCCGGCGTCGGGGACCACCGCTGGACCGACGCCTACAAGGCCGAGATCCGGGATTCCCGGGTGCGGGGCACCGACACGATCGCCCGCGCGATGGCGGGACTGGAGCGTCGGCCCAGCGTGCTTGTGTCGGGCTCCGCGATCGGGTTCTACGGGGACACCGGCGATCGCGCGGTGGACGAGTCCGCCGAGGCTGGCACCGGATTCCTCGCCGACGTGGTCGTCGCGTGGGAGGCAGCCGCGGATCCCGCGCGGGAGGCGGGTATCCGCGTCGTGCACCCGCGCACCGGCCTGGTCGTGGCCGGTCGCGGCGGTGCCTGGGGCCGGCTCTGGCCGATCTTCAAGCTCGGCGGTGGTGGGCGGCTGGGCAGCGGGCACCAGTGGTGGTCGTTCATCTCGCTGCGCGACGAGGTGGCCGCCCTGACATTCCTGCTCGATCACGTGGCGGGGCCGGTGAACCTCACCGCCCCCACGCCCGCCACCAATGCCGAGGTCACCACCGCGATGGGCCGCCTGCTCAAGCGGCCCACGCTGCTCCCGGTCCCCGCCAAGGCGCTCGAACTGGCACTCGGCGAGTTCTCCTCGGAGGTGCTCGGCAGCGCACGCGTGCTGCCGAACCGGCTGCTCGAGGCCGGCTTCGTCTTCCAGGACCCGACGATCGAGCAGGCGCTGGCCGCGGCCCTCGCCGCACGCTGACGCCAGCCGGCGCCACATTCATGGCTCGCGGGTGACGGCCGCGAGCCGCCACCCCGGATCCATGGCATCTGAGGCAACTGCGGGTGCTTGGGTCCTGGCTCCGAGCGGGCTGCCCTGGTCGGCCACCTCCGTCCCCCGCTGGAGCGTCACGGCCCAGCGCTGCTCGGGTGCGGCCGGCACCGCCCGCACCGTGCGCCCGGCCCGGTCGACGAGGTCGTACGCCGAGCGCCGATCCACGATCACCAGGCGCACCTGACGCACGGCTGGGCCGACCATCACGTCGCGGTCCTCGTCGGCGCCCGGTTCGAGGTCCGGATGTGCCGAAGGCCCGAGAGCTGCGGACGGCCCGGGATCTGCGGACGCCTCCAGGCCATCCGACGGCTCCGAGCCGTCCGGCCCCTGCGAGCCGGCTGCCGGATCGAGCTCCCTGGACGGCCCCGTCTCCCGCTCGGGCACCACCTCCTCGAGCGCGATGAGCGTGGTGCTCCACCCCCGGGGCGTGACCCCATCGGCGATGAGCGCGGCGATGAGCGCCTCGTCGGCACGGGCGACCTGGCTGCCCGGCGTTGCGTAGCTGCTGATGAGGCTCGGGTCCGCGGCGCCCAGGGCGCGACCCCGGCACTGGTCCAGCTGCGTGAGCACGGCCCACCAGTCCGGGGAGCCGGACGGCCCTGCGCTGGCCCCGGGCGTCGAGGGAGCGCCCCCGGCCGCTTCAGGAGGCGAAGCCGAGGACGCCTGCCCATCGCCCTGCGGCTGGGGCACACCCGCTGGCCTCGAGGCGTCCACGGGGCTCGGCGCCCTGGCGCCCATCGGGGCGGAGGCAGCCCACCCACTCGCCATGGCGAGCGAGACGCCGGCCACGAGCACCAGCGCCAGGAACGCGACGACGAGCAGGCCTCGCGTCCCTCGCCCCACCGAACGGACGCCGGCCACCGGCCCACCTGTGACGGCGCCGGCCGTGGCCCGCGGGGACGGCCCCCCG
>DASVBK010000237.1:0-4578 GCA_036375875.1 Candidatus Nanopelagicales bacterium | reverse complement strand
CCGGTGAACGTCACATGTCCACCGCCTGTCGCAGCGGTTGCCGACGCGCGTGTCCCAGCGGGCGAGCAGGGCCGCTGCGGGACTAGCCTCCGACCCCGACAGGAGGCCCGGTGGCGATCCAGGCGCGGCGACCCAAGATCGGCGAGCAGCCCCGCGAGTGGCTGCCCGCGCGTCGCTGGCTGCCCCAGTACCAGCGCCGGTGGCTCAAGGGCGACCTCACCGCTGGCGCGGTCGTGGCGGCCCTGGCCATCCCGCAGGCCCTCGGCTACGCGACCATCGCCGGCCTTCCCGTCCAGGTCGGCCTCTACTCGCTGCCGACGGTGCTGCTCTGCTACGCCCTGCTGGGCACCTCGCGGCTGCTCATCGTCGGGCCGGTGTCGACCGTGGCGGTGCTCACCGGCTCGCTCATCGCCCAGTTCCCGCACGAGACGGAGGCCGAGGCGATCGCGATCGGCACGGGCATGGCGATGGCGGCCGGCGTGCTGCTCATGCTCGCAAGCGTGCTGCGCATCGGCTGGCTGGCCGAGTTCCTGTCCAAGCCCATCGTCACAGGCTTCGTGCTGGGCCTGACGATCCTGGTGATCATCGGCGAGCTGCCCAACATCCTGGGCATCCCGGTGCCGGCCGGCAGCGTCGGCGACCGTATCCGGGACCTGCTCGCCGGCCTCGACGAGACCAACCCGGCCACCTTCGCGGTGGGCGCCACCGCGCTGCTGCTCATGTTCGCCGGCTCGCGGCTGGCCCCGCGGGTGCCGTGGGCCCTGGTGACGCTGGTGCTCGGCCTGGTGGCCTCGCAGGTGCTGGACCTCGCCGCAGACGGTGTCGCCGTGGTCGGCACCGTGCCCCAGGGCCTGCCGACGCCGAGCCTGCCGAGCATCCCGCCCTCGCAGCTGGCCGACCTGGTCGCCGCCGGCGCCGCGATCGCCTTCGTGGGCCTGGCCGAGGGCCTCAGCGCGGCGCGGCTGTTCGCCAGCGGCGGCGGGGAGCGCATCGATGCCAACCAGGAGCTGCTGGCCGTCGGGGCGGGCAACCTCAGCTCGGGGCTCATCGGTGGCTTCGGGGTCGCCGGCAGCCTGTCCAAGACGGCCACCGCCGATCGCAACGGCGGGCGTACCCAGGTGACCGGCCTGACCACCGCCGCGCTCGCGCTGGCGACCATCGTGTTCCTCGCGCCGCTGCTCTCCGCGCTGCCCAAGGCCGTGCTCTCGGCGATCGTGATCCACGCCGTCTGGGGCCTCATGGACTTCGCGGCCATGCGCCGGTACGCCCGGCTGCGCCGCAACGACATCGTGGCCGCAGTGGCCGCCACGATCGGCGTGCTGTGGCTCGGGCCGCTCAAGGGCCTGCTGCTGGCGATCGGGCTGTCGGTGTTCGGGCTGGTCTACCGCTCGAGCCGGATCGACGTCGAGGTGATGGGCCGGGTGCCCGGCGAGAAGGCCGCCTGGGGCGGCATGCGCAACCACCCGGAGCGTCGCTGCCCGCAGGGGATTCTCGTGCTGCGCGTCGACGTGCCGCTGTTCTGGGTGAACGCGGCCTCGGTGAAGGACGCGGTCCTGGCCAGGGTCGACGGCGTCGGGGCGTTCTACGACGAGCCGATCGTGGCCGTCGTGCTCGACATCGAGGGCACCAACCAGATCGACACCACCACGATCGACATGCTCGACGCGCTCATCACCGAGCTGGCCTCGCGGGGGATCGACCTGTACCTGGTCCGCGTGATGTTCCCGGTGCGCCAGGTGCTGCGCAACGCCGGCATCGTGGCACGCATCGGTGAGGACCACATGTGGCACTCGATCAGCCAGGGGGTGCGCGAGTCGCGCATCCACCATGGCCTCAAGGAGGGGGTGGCCGAGGAGTCCGGGGGCTACGAGACCCCGGCCGAGGAGCACGAGGAGCGGCTGGTGCCGACCTGGTTCGCCGACTTGTCCTTCGGCGGCAACGACCATGGGGCCGCCGCGGGCAAGGGCACCGGCCTCGAGGTCGCCACGGTCGAGGTGGCCACGGTCGAGGTGCCGGGCGATCACCATGTGCTCGACGAGTCCGCCGCGGACGCCGATGGTGCCGAGCCGCCCGAGCCGCTGGCGGGCGTGGAGGTGCGCGACCGCTGAGGTGCGATTCGGTGGATCCCGGGCGGGCGTGCTTCCATGAATGCCCGCCGAGCCGAGGAGCCAGCACGTGCCGTCCGCCCCGGACACCGTTGACCACCCAGCGCACCTCGAGGCCCTCGCGCCCCTGCGCACCGACCGCCGAGCCCCGGCTGCGCGTGAGCTCCCCGCCCACTACGTGCGGCCGCTCGCGGCGCGTGAGCTGCGAGGCCTGGTGTGGGTGGGGCGCCGCCTGCTGACCAGCGACACGCGGACCGGTCGGCTGGCGCTGGTGGACCCCGCGACGGACGACACGCAGGTGCTCGGACTGGAGCTCGGCGAGGCCCTGCGGGGTGCCCGCGGCCTGGCGCGCAGCCACGGCGCGCTGTGGTGGACGACCGCTGACGGGGTGCACCGGGCGACCTGGACCGAGGGCGAGGGGGGAGGTGAGGCGGGGCGCGACGAGGCTGCACCGGCAGAGCCCGCACCGGCGCATCCCGCAGGCGCCCACCGCGCTGGGGCCGACCTCCCGCGCTGCGGGGCACCCGAGCTCGTGCTGCCGGTCGGGGGAGCCGAGGCGATCACCACCCACGACGACCGGCTGTACCTCGTGGTGGGCGGCGTGCTCCACGAGCTGGACCTCGCTGCGGTCGAGCGCCGCGCGGCGCGGGGCCCGTCACCCGTGGAGCAGCCCGCGGACGGGGCCGACGCGCTCCGCGAGCTGAGCCTGCGCTCGGTCGCGCTGCCCGGCGTCGGACGGCCGTGCATCGCCGCGACGGCCGAGGCGCTGTGGTGCAGCGACGACGTGGAGCAGACGGTCACCTGCCTGGACCGGGGCACGCTGGAGCGCCGCTTCGCCGTGGTGACCCCGCTCGAGGGCCCGACCGCCATCGCCGCACGCCGGGAGCCTGGCGCGACCCACGACAGCGTCCACGTGGCCTACTACGAGGACGAGCCATACCTCAAGGACAACCCGTGGATCGATCCCTGCTGGGAGGTCCGCTACCGCGACCGCGCGCTGGTGCACGCGCTGCACGTGCACCACGACGCCGAGGCCCGCATGGCGTGGTCCACCGGTCATCGCGTGCGGATGCACTACTACGTCGAGCTCGCGCCGGACGACGACGTCCTCACCGACGGCCGGGCGCTCACCGACGTCGTGTGGCGCATGGCGCTGCCGATCGAGTCGCCGCGCCAGCGGGTCGTGGCCATCGAGCCGATCGGGCTGCCGTTCGAGCTGGCCGACGAGCCGGACCTGGACGGCCGCTCGCAGCCGGTCGCCGTGTTCCGGCTCCCGCGCGTCGATCGCGGGACCCGGCTGCTGCTCGGGTGGCGGGCGACGCTCGAGGTCTTCGGGATCAAGCACCAGCTGCGTCCGGAGGACCTCGACGGGGCACCCGACCTGGACGCCGCCAGGGTCGCGGCCTACCTCGTCGACGACGGTGACCTGGACCTGGGCGCCCCCGAGGTCGAGGCCGCCACGAGCGCGGCCGTCGGCGCGCTCACCAGCCCGCTGCTGCGCGCCCGGGCGATCCGCGCCCACGTGTACGACCGGCTCGAGTACGAGATGGGCAACGCGGACTCGCCGGTGGGGGTGCTCGCCCGCGGCACCGGCTCGTGCGGCGAGTACGTCGGCACGATCATGGCCCTGCTGCGCACCGACGGCCTGGCCTGCCGGGTGGCGGGGCGCTACAAGGTGCCCTACCAGCCGTGGAACGCGGGGCCGCTGCACCCCGACTTCAACCACGTGTGGGTCGACCTGTACCTGCCCGGGCACGGCTGGGTGCCGGTCGAGAGCAACCCCGACGACGTGACGCCCGGCGGGCCCTATCCGGACCGCTTCTTCATGGGCCTGCCGTGGCGCCATGTGGAGGTGGGCAAGGACATCTCGTTCGAGCACGTCACGTTCGATGCCGGTCCCGACGCGCGCCGCCCCCGTCGCCGCATCGGGGCCCGGCGGCTGAGCCGCAACCACATCCGCTTCGACGTGCTCGCCGAGCTGGCGCCGACCGGGACGCCCACGGCCGAGCTGGCGCCGACCGGGACGCCCACGGCCGAGCTGGCGCCCCCCGCTGCCGCCCCGGGGCGCAGCGTTCCTCGCTGAGCCGCCTCAGCCCATGAGGCCGCCGCTCGCGGCGGCGCCGAGGGCCAGCCCCACGCCCGGCACCACGGGGTTCAGCGGCGGCGGCGCCGGTTGGGCAGCAGCGGGAGGCGGCCCGCCGGGAGTCGGCGCGGTCGCGGACGCCGATGGGGCGTCGTCCCGCCCGTGCTCGGCGATGACGCGCGCCTTGGCGCGGGCGAACTCCTCGGCGCTGAGCAGGCCCCGCCCGTGCAGCAGGCCGAGGCCCTCCAGGCGTGAGGCGAGACTGGCCATGCCCCTCCCTTCGTCGGCTCCCAGTGTGCGCGTCGCGGGCAGAGGTCGCTCACCAGGCCCCGCGTGCCACCCAGATCGCCACGCCGCGCCCGGGGCAGCTGACCTCGACCGCACCGGCCA
>DASVBK010000229.1:0-21355 GCA_036375875.1 Candidatus Nanopelagicales bacterium | reverse complement strand
CTTCGCCACCCGCACCGAGCTGATCGCCAACGACCGCACCGTCGAGCAGATCCGTTCCTCGATCGGGGCCGACTCGCTCGGCTTCGTGTCGCTCGAGGGCCTCACCGACGCCACGACGCTGGGTGCCGAGAACCTCTGCCGGGCGTGCTTCGACGGGGTCTACCCGATCGCGCTGCCGGAGCCCGAGCTGCTGGGCAAGTACCTGCTGGAGCCGGTGGAGGTGGGGGCGCGGTGAGCGGCGGGGCGACGTACGCCGCGGCCGGGGTGGACGTCGAGGCGGGGGAGCGCGCCGTGGCGCTCATGCGCGCCGCGATCGCCCGCGCACAGCGCCCCGAGGTGGTCGGCGGGGTCGGCGGGTTCGCCGGGCTGTTCGACGCCAGCGCGCTGACCAGGTTCCGCCAGCCGTTGCTGGCGACCTCGACCGACGGTGTGGGCACGAAGATCGAGGTCGCGCGCCGCATGGACGTCCACGACACCATCGGCATCGACCTCGTCGCGATGGTCGTCGACGACCTGGTGGTCTGCGGCGCGGAGCCACTGTTCATGACCGACTACATCGCGGTCGGATCGGTCGTTCCGGAGCGCGTGGCGGCCATCGTGCATGGCATCGCGGAGGGCTGCGTGCGCGCCGGGGTGGCGCTGCTCGGCGGTGAGACGGCCGAGCACCCGGGCCTGCTCGCCCCCGACGAGTACGACGTGGCCGGCGCGGGCACCGGAGTGGTGGAGGCTGAGGCGCTGCTGGGCCCTGAGCGCGTGCGCGCGGGCGACGTGCTCGTGGCCCTGGCCGCCAGCGGGCTGCACTCCAACGGGTACTCCCTGGCGCGGCACGTGCTGTTCGACCGGGCGGGATGGGCCCTCGATCGCCACGTGCCCGAACTGGGCCGGACGTTGGGCGAGGAGCTGCTGGAGCCCACCCGGATCTACACGCTCGACGTGCTGGACCTCATCGCCGGCGGCGGGGTCCACGCGGTGTCGCACATCACCGGTGGGGGCATCGCCGCGAACGTCGCGCGGGTGCTGCCGCCGGGCCTGCACGGCCAGCTCGACCGCCCGACGTGGACCCCGCCGCCGATCTTCGGGCTCATCGGCGAGCTCGGGGGAGTGGAGCTGCTCGAGCGCGAGCGGACGTTCAACGAGGGCCTGGGCATGGTCGCCGTCATGGCCCCGGACTCAGTCAGCGACGGGGTCCGGCGACTGCATGCCAGGGGCGTGCCGGCGTGGGTGTGCGGGCACGTGCGCACGGCCGTGGCTGGCGACAGGTCCGACGCCACTGCGAAGGGCGGCTCGGGAGGGTCGGTCAGCCTCGTCGGGGCGCACCCCTAGCTCGTCGCAAACCCCAGGCCGGCATGGTGCTGGGGGAGCGCTGAGAGGACCGCCTCCCGCTCAGCGATCGCGCGTCTCGTCGCCCTCGTCGGCGCCATCCTCGTCGTCGTCAGCGACGTACTTCGCGTAGGGGTCCTCGTCCTCGAACTCGTCTTCGGCGAGGTCGGACTCGCTGGGGCCGGCACCGACCAGCTCGGCCTGCAGCCGCTCGAGGTCGGTCGTGGGGCCGCCGTACTTCAGCTGCCGTGCGACCTTGGTCTGCTTTGCCTTGGCTCGGCCGCGCCCCATGGCTCGACCCCCTCCTCCGGTGCTGTCCCGGGCGGTACGTGTGCTCCGGCGTGACTGCTCGTCACGCACGCCCAACCAGTGCTCCCGGGCGCGATCGGGCGCCATACTACCCACGCGGAGGGGCTCGCGCGCCCTCGCGTGACCCGTCGCGCCACCCTCGTGCAAACGCTCTGTACTCAGTCGGGCACGTCCTGCTATCGTGCCGACATTCCACGGCGTGGCGATCCGCCGAACTGGTGGATTCATGCCCGAGAATGCCCTCCCTGTGTTGATCCCGGGGGCGATGAGGTGCCATGCTCGCCACGGCTTGCCCGATTGGTGCCGATCTGTGGCTTGATCCCCGAGGAGCGCGCGATGGCTGTACGACAGCAGGACGTGGAACCGCTGCTGACCCCTGCCGAGGTCGCTGCGCTCTTCAGGGTCGACCCGAAGACCGTGACCCGGTGGGCGAACTCCGGCAAGCTCACCTCCATCCGCACCCTGGGTGGCCACCGCCGCTACCTCGAGAGCGAGGTCCGCGCCCTGCTCGACAGCATCCCGGCGCCGCGGGTCGCCGCCGACGTGCAGCAGGACGCCCGTCGCTGAGCGACGCGCTCACCGCCGCCCGGCCGGGCGCGCCGCGCCCGGCACCAGCCACGACTCCCCCCGGATCCGCAGCAGGAACGCCGCAGCGCGCGCCAGCATGAACACCGTCAGGGCCAGCCACAGCTCGGTGACCGAGCCGTCCGTGCGCAGCACCCACCACGCGGCGGGTGCGAAGGCGAGCAGGGCCACCACCTGCGCCCAGACCAGGTAGCCGAAGTCACCGGCGCCCAGCAGCACGCCGTCGAGCACGAACACCAGCCCGGCCAGTGGCTGCTGGAGGGCCACGACCACCATCGCCGCGGCCACCATCGCCTGCACCACCGGGTCGTCGCCGAACAGCTCGGGCAGCCAGGGCCGCGCCGCCAGCACGAGCACGAGCAGGCCGAGGCCCAGGACCACGCCCCAACGGGTCATCTGCCAGGTGATGGCCCGCGCCCGCGCGACCGCGCCGGCGCCGAGATGCCGCCCCAGCAGGGCCTGCCCCGCGATCGCCAGCGCGTCCATGGCCAGGGCGAGCAGGTACCAGATCGTGAAGGTCACGTAGTAGGCGGCGAGCTCTGGGTCGCCGAGCCGGGCCGCGACCGCGACGGCGAGCACGAACACCGCGCGCAGCGCCACCGTGCGCAGGAACAGCGGCACGGCCCCGCGCGCGGCCACCAGCACGCCCGACCGGGAGGGTCGCAGCGCGGCGCCGTGGTGGTGGGCGCGACGCACCAGCACCCATAGGTACAGCCCCGCGGAGAGCGCCTCGGCGGCGACGGTGGCCCACGCCGAACCGGTCACCCCCCAGTCGGCGACGAGCACGAGCCATGCGGCGAGCACGAGGTTGGTGCCGACCGCGACGAGCGTGATCCACAGCGTCGTGGCGGTGTCCTGCAGGCCGCGCAGCACGCCGATCGCGGCCATCGCCGCCAGGGCGAAGGGGAACGCGAGGCTGATGACCCGCAGGTACGCCAGCGCCTGCGGGGTCGAGGTGGGCGCAGTGCCGATCCAGTCGAGCAGCAGCGGCCCGGCCAGCCAGGTGGCCGCGGTGGCCAGCACGCCGAGGCCGAGTCCCAGCGCCACGCCCTCGATGCCGTCGCTGATCCCATGTGCCAACTGCCCCGCGCCCACGCGTCGCGCGACCACCGCCGTGGTCCCGTAGGCCAGGAAGATCGCCAGGCCGGTGACCGTGGTGAACACCTGGGCGCCGGCGGCGAGCGCGGCCAGCGAGGTGGTGCCCAGGGTGCCGACGATGACCGCGTCGATGAGCGTGAACAGCGGTTGGGCGACCAGCGCGCCGAACGCGGGGACCGCGAGGGCGAGGATCTCGCGGGCCGAGCTGGTCCCGGGACCGTCCGCCGGCGCGGACGCGCCGGGGCCGGTTGCGGGTCCGGGGTCAGGCGGCACGGGCTGACCCTAGTTGGGGCGCCGCGACGGGCAGTGGCACGCCGGGGGCGGCCTCAGGTTCGCGCCACCATCGGCCGACGTTGGACGCATGACCACTGATCCGGCCGCCGAGGCCGGCGCCGATCAGCGGTTGCGCTGGTCCGTGACGGCATCCCGGCCCGGCCAGCCCCAGGGGGAGGTCCGCGGGCGCGGCGTCGCGCTGCTGCGCTGGGGCTTCGCCGGCGTCGCGGTGGGCCTCGTGGCGTGGCTGAGCTACACGCGCGGCGGTTGGGTGCCGTTCCTGTCCGGCGTGGATCTCGGGGTGCACGAGTTCGGCCACCTGCTGTTCGCGTGGGCGCCGTTCCTGGTGGTCGCCCTCGCGGGCAGCGCGCTGCAGGTGGCGGCCCCCGCGGCACTCGCCGGCTACTTCGCCTGGCGAGGGGACCGGCTCGGCGCCTCGCTGCTGGTCGGCTGGCTGGGGATGTCGCTGCACAACGTGGCCGTGTACCTCGGCGACGCCGAGCGCATGGTGCTGCCGCTGTTCGGCGACGACGGCTCGGGAGCCGGCCACGACTGGCACAACGTGCTGGGCGCGCTGGGCTGGCTGGAGCGCACGGACGCGATCGCCGGGTTCGTCACCGCGCTGTCGGTGCTGGCGTTCCTGGCCGCGCTGGGCCTGATCGGCTGGTGGGCCTGGCGGGACCTCCGCCCGGGGCCGGCGTGGCAGCTGCCCGTCCGCGTCCGCCAGCCCGGGCCCACGGGCCGGCGGGCGGCGCCCGGGGCACCCCCGCTCGGGGGCGCCTGAGCTGCTGGATGGATGGCGCCGGGTCACCCCGGTGGGGGCGGCGTGCGCGCAGCGAGGAGCCTAGGCTGGTCTGGTGGCGAGCCGGAGCGCGCTCCGTGCACTGCGCCGACGGCTGGGAGGAGCCACGGCGTCAGCTGCCCTCGTGGCCGGCGTCGCAGCGGCGCTGCTGCTGGGTGGCTGCACGAGCCCCGACCACGCAGCCGTGTCCCGGCCGGACGCGCGAGTGGTGGCCGCAGCCATCACCGAGGAGGGCCTTCGCGCCCGGCTCGAGGAGCTTGCCGAGGCCACCGGTGCCGCCGACGGGTTCCGCTCGGTGGGCAGTCCGGGCTATGACGCCGCGGCCGCGCTCGTCGAGCGGGAGCTGGCTGCCGCGGGCTGGTCGGTGCACTCCGACCGCCACGAGGACATGGCCTTCGTCGACGACCGCCGCTCATCCCTGGCAGTCGAGGGCCAGGTCTTCGGCGTCGATGACGTCCGCCCCCTGATCTTGGCCCCGGGCGGCGACGTCACAGGGCCGGTGGTGTCGCTCGTCCCCAGTGCCGCGGACGTCACGGGCAGGGGCTGCCGGGCCAGCGAGTACGGCGCCATCCCCTCGGCCGCCATCGTGCTCGTCGGACCGGGCGACTGCCTGCGCCGCGAGCAGGTGATCGCCGCCCAGCAGGCCGGAGCCGCTGCGTTCGTCGCCGTCTCCCATGAGGCGTCGCCCGGGGTGGTGCTGCGTCCCACCCTCCTCGACCCCCGGGGCCTGGCCATCCCGGCCGCGGCCGTCTCCCAGCGGGCGGCGAAGGCGCTCCTCGAGGCCGCCGCGGCCCGTGGGACCGCGCACCTCGTGACCACGGCCCGCAGCGAGCAGGTCCCGTCGCGCACCGTGCTCGCCGAGCTCGAGGGGAGCCGGGACGGGCCGGTGGTCATGCTCGGCGCGCACCTCGACTCGGTCATCGACGGGCCGGGGGTCAACGACAACGCCTCCGGTGTGGCGGGGCTCCTGGAGGTCGCGCGGGCGCTGCGCGGCGCTCACCCGCAGGCGACGGTCCGGCTGGCGTTCTGGAGCGGCGAGGAGCTGGGCCTCCACGGCTCCCTGCGCTACGTCTCGGCACTCTCGCCGGCCGAGAAGCAGGCCATCGTCGTCTACGCCAACGTCGACATGATCGCCTCGCCCAACGGGTTCGCCGGCGTGTACGACGAGGCGAATGCGGCGGCTGGCTCATCGAACGCGACCCGGCTGCTGATCGCGGCGGTGAGGAGGAACGGCGGGGCGCCCGTGCCCGTCGACCTCCACAACGGATCGGACCACTACGGGTTCGTCGAGGCGGGCGTGGTCACGGCGGGCGTCTTCTCGGGGTCGATGGACCCGGTCACCCCGGAGCAGGCCGCCGGCTCGGGGGTCGCGGCGGGGCAGCCCGCCGACCGCTGCTACCACCAGCCCTGCGACGACCTCTCGAACGTCGACCTGGGCGTCGGCCGAGTCCTGGTGGCAGGTCTTGCCGACTTCACCGTCCAGGTGGCCAACAGCCCGGAGCTGCTCAAGCCCTGACGGTCTGCCAGCAGGATCGGCCCGGAAGAAGCGAAACCCCCTCACGACGGGGGAGACATGAGGGGGATCCGCGGTGGCCAGGGGCGGGGTCGAACCGCCGACCTTCCGATTTTCAGTCGGACGCTCGTACCAACTGAGCTACCTGGCCCCTCGAGGTGCCGGTGACCGGCGCCTGGAGCGACCCCGACGGGACTCGAACCCGCGACCTCCGCCGTGACAGGGCGGCGCGCTAACCAACTGCGCTACGGGGCCTTGCGTTGCCGCGAGGCTGTCGTGCTGGGTGCTGCTCTCGTGCTGGACGGTGCGGGCGGTGCTGCTGGTGCGTGTCGTGCTGTCCTGCGTCCCCGCCGGCGCGGTGGTGGTGACCCCAACGGGATTCGAACCCGCGCTACCGCCTTGAAAGGGCGGGGTCCTGGGCCGCTAGACGATGGGGCCGGGTGGTGGTTCCTTTCCGGTTGCGCCAGCGTCTGGCTCGGGGACGCCGAGAAGCATACGGGAGACGCGATCGATTTCCCAACTCGCGCCCGGGCCCCCGGTCGCGATCCCCCGGCGGCTGCTCGATGGCCCGTGCCATGGGGGAAGATGGCCCCAGCACACCTGTCGGAGCGCTCACCGAGCGCCGCATCGCGACCGCAGATGCTCGGGATCTCCGGCCGGCCCGACGCGAGGAGCACGCCCATGCCCGACCGCCTCAGCCCGCTCGACGTCTCGTTCCTCTACATGGAGGAGCCCACCACGCCGATGCACGTCGGCGGCGTGGCCATCTTCGAGGTGCCCGAGGGCGGGTTCGACTACGAGCGGCTCGTGCGCCTGATCCGTGACCGGATCAGCCTGGTGCCGCGGTACCGCCAGCGGGTGCGCTGGGTGCCCGGGCACCTGGCCAACCCGGTCTGGGTCGACGACGAGCGCTTCGACGTGACCTACCACGTGCGCCGCTCCGCGCTGCCCCGGCCGGGCACCGACGAGCAGCTCAACGAGCTGGTCGGGCGCATCATGAGCCGTCCGCTGGACCGCGACCGCCCACTGTGGGAGCTCTACCTCGTGGAGGGCCTGGAGCACGGCCGCTTCGCGGTGCTCAGCAAGACCCACCACGCGATGGTCGACGGCATCGCTGCGGTCGACATCGGCCAGGTCATCCTCGACGACACCCCCGAGCCCCGCGAGGTGCCGGTGGACACGTGGCGGCCGCTGCGCGAGCCCAGCTCCACCGAGCTCGTGGCCGCAGCGGTCTCCGAGATCGCGCGCTCGCCCAAGGCCGTCGTCGACACCGTGCGCACCGGCATCGTCGACGTGCAGGAGACCGCGACGCACCTCGGCCGCAACCTCGTCGGGCTGGTGGCCGCCGCACGCACGATGTCGCGACCGGCCCGCAGCGGCCCCCTCAACGCCTCCATCGGCGCCGGTCGCCGCTACGCCCGCACCCAGACCCGGCTCGAGGACCTCAAGCGGATCAAGAAGGCCCACGGCGGCACGATCAACGACGTCGTGCTCACGGTGCTGGCCGGGGCGCTGCGCACCTGGATGATGACCCGCGGCGAGTCGGTGACCACGCGCACGTCGGTGCGGGCGATGGTGCCGGTGAGCGTGCGGACCCAGGACGACACCTCGGGCAACCAGATCGCCGCCTTCCTGTGCGACCTGCCGGTGGGGGAGCCCGATCCGGTGATCCGCTTGGAACGGGTCCGCTTCGAGATGGACATGCTCAAGGAGAGCGGCCAGATGCTCGGCGCCACCGCCCTCGTCGGGGTGGCCTCGTTCACGCCGCCGACCGTCCACTCGTTGGGCGCCCGGGTCGTCTCGGCGATGAGCCGACGGGTGTACAACGTGGTGATCACGAACGTGCCCGGCCCGCAGTTCCCGCTCTACGCCGCCGGGGCGCGCATGCTCGCCGCCCACCCCGTGGTGCCGCTCGCGCGTGGCCAGGCGGTCTCGATCGGGCTGACCTCCTACGACGGCGGCGTCTACTTCGGCCTGAACGCCGACCGGGAGGCGATGCCCGACGTCGAGGTGCTCGCGCAGTGCATCGACGACGCGGTGGCCGAGATGCTGGCCACGGTCGCGCCGAGCGGTCGCCCCCGGCGCAGCCGGAAGTCCCAGCGGGTGGCCGATCCGCAGGGGTGACGCGCCGGATCGCCCCGTCCGCCGCCAGCCTCGCGGGCGGGAGTAGTCTGGATGGCGCGAGCAGCGCGGATACCCGCGCCGGTATTGCCGCGTGTGTGAATCGAACCACCGGGTATCCGACCACCATGGGCTGGAGGTGACGCGCCTGTGAACGATCTCGTCCGGCAGCGTCGCCGTGGTCTGGTGCTGGGTGGGGGCGGCGTGCTCGGTGCCGCGTGGGCGGTGGGCGCACTCTCGGCGCTCAAGCAGGTGCACGGCTTCGAGCCGCGCGACGCCGACGTCATCGTGGGCACCTCAGCGGGCTCGGTGCTCGCCGCCCTGCTCGGGGCCGGCGCCACCGTCGAGGAGCTCGCCGCGCAGGAGCGGGGCGACAAGGTGCTCACCGGGCCGATCGCCGGGTTCTCCTGGGACATCGAGGCGGTCACCGGGGGGGCCCGGCCCGGCCGGCCCCGGCTGCAGCCCGGCTCCCGGCAGCTCATGCGCGCCGGCCTCGGCCGGTTCCGGCGGATGCCCCCCACGGCAGTGCTCTCCGCGTTCCTGCCCACTGGCAGCAAGACCCTGGATCGCATCGGCCACCTGGTCGAGGCGTTCACCCCCATCGGCGAGTGGTCGCCGCACCCCAATGTGTGGATCGTGGCGATGGACTACGACTCCGGGCAGCGCGTCGCGTTCGGCCAGCCCACCGCCCCCCCGGCGCCGCTGTCGCTGGCCGTGCAGGCCTCGTGCTCGATCCCGGCCTGGTACTCACCCGTGGAGATCGAGGGTCGCCGCTACGTCGACGGCGGGGCGTGGTCGGCCACGTCCGTGGACCTGGTGGCGAACATGGGTCTCGACGAGGTCTACGTGATCGCCCCGATGGTCAGCTTCTACCTGGACCGCCCCGACCACCTGCTGGCCCGCCTGGAGCGCACCTGGCGGGTGCAGGTGACCAAGCGCTGCCTCGCCGAGGTCGAGAAGGTTCGCGCCGGCGGCACCGACGTGACCGTGCTGGGGCCGGGGGCCGAGGACCTCGCGGCGATCGGCGGCAACCTCATGGACTTCGAGAAGCGGCTGCACGTGCTCGAGACCTCGGTGCGCACCTCGCTGCAGGCCCTGCGCGACCCGGACCACATGGGCCCCGACCACCTGTCCTCGGTGGGCTGAGTGCGCGCCTACCTGCCGGTGACCCGCCCCCAGCTGGCCGCCCTGCACGAGCACGGCAGCCTCCCCGGCCCGTTGCGTGGCTGCGTGGTCGACCCGGCCTGGCGCGCCGGCGCGCCGGAGGTCGACGAGGAGGAATGGGAGTACGAGGCCCAGGGATCGGCGGCCCAGGCCCTGCCCGATGCCACCGGCTTCGTGCTGGCCGTCGACGTCGAGCGGCCAGCCGCCGCGCCGGATGACGGCTGGGTGGAGGTCCCCGGGCCGGTGGCTCGGCGTGACGTGGCGGCCGTGCTGGATGCCGAGCTTGCGTGGTTCGGCGTGCAGGAGCTGGACGCGCTGCTCGGCGCCTGACGGCGGGCGGTCCCGCCACGCCGGTCGGGCCCGGCTGGTCGTTCCCGGCTGGGCGGGCCCCTGGGGCCTCAGGCGCTCGCGCTGGCCTCCCCGGAGAACCACTGCGGCGCGATCTCCTGCTCCTTGCGCAGCGCGCGCATGAACTGGTCGCCGACGACGGTCTCCACCTTGCCGCCGACGATCGGCACGCTGGCCTTCGAGTGGATGACCACCTCGAGCGCCGAGCCGGCGCCCTCCGGCCGCAGCACGAGCGTGCCGTCGACCGACATCGGCGCCCCGCCGAAGCTGGCAGTCACGGTGCCGTGGCGGGTGCCGTCCACCTCGGGGTGACCCCAGCGGTGCACCTCGTCGATCTGGATGTGCTCGCCGACGAACCGCTTGGCGGCCGACGGGATCTGGGCGGGCAGCTTCCGCGACGAGCTGATGGTCCAGCCGGCGCCGTCCTCGTGGGACTCCGCGCTGATGTCGAAGGCGGCCATGTGCCCGTGCTTCCACGCGACGTAGTCGGCGTCGGACTGCGCGGCGAACACGACGTCGGGAGCCGCGTCGAAGTGCATCGTGCCGTGGAAGCGCTTGGCCATGGGACCTCCTCGTGGTGCGCAGATCCTACGGCGCCTCGGCGAGCCCGCCTGTCGGTCCGAGCCGGCGGCGGGGCAGGTCGCCGACGTGGGCGCGCCCCGGTCGACCCGCGGGGCGCGGTCGTGCCAAGGTGGATCGGCGTTGCTGGGGGCCGCCCCGGTCCTGGCCGGGCGGCTGCTCCAGCTGGCGTCGTGGCGGGGCCGGTGTGAGGAGGGACGTTCTCGTGGGCGTGGGGTTCGCCGAGTGGCACAGCTGGTCCTCAGCACGTGATGAGCGACTCGCGGGGGTGTTCTACCGGCACGTCGACCCCGGGGATCTCGAGGGCCGGGACTCCGAGGCCATCGTGGGGGCGGTCACCCACCTGATCGCCGTGGCGTCCCAGCGCCGGCCCGGCGAGGCGATCGTCCGAGCCACGAACCCCACGGTCCGCGACGACGGCTGGACGGTGGGGCGCACGGTCGTCAACGTGGTCACCGATGACATGCCGTTCCTGGTCGACTCGGTCTCCGCCGAGCTGAGCAGGCTCGGCGTGGGCATCCACCTGGTGATCCATCCGATCGTCGCGGTCGTCCGCGACGCCGACGGCCTGCTGCTGCACGCGGACCCGCCCGCCGCCGCCCCCGACGACGCGTCGGCGGCGACCGGGACCGAGGGCGGGCCCGACGCTGGCCCTCGCCCGGAGTCGTGGATGCACATCGAGGTCGACTGGCAGGCGCAGCCCGAGCGGCTCGCCGAGCTCGAGACGTGCGTGCTGGGGGTGCTCGACGACGTGCGCCGTGCGGTGCAGGACTGGCCGCGCATGGTCGCCGAGGCGCGGCAGCTGGCCACCGCGCTGGCCGCCTCACCGCCGGCCGGGGTGGCTGGCGACGAGGTGCAGGAGGCGGTCGACCTGCTCGCGTGGTTGGCCGACGACCACTTCACGTTCCTCGGCTACCGCGAGTACGCGCTGACCGGCGCGCCCCAGCGGCCCGAGGGCCTGGCGCTGGTGGCCGACGTGGACAGCGGGCTGGGCCTGCTGCGCTCGGGTCGCGGCGAGTCCGTGTCGTTCGCCGACCTGCCGCCGGCCGTGCGGGCCAGGGCGCTCGAGCCGCGGCTGCTCATCATCACCAAGGCCAACCGCCGCTCCACCGTGCACCGCCCGGTGTACCTGGACTACATCGGCATCAAGCGCTTCGACGCCCACGGCCGGGTGGTGGGCGAGCACCGCTTCATCGGCCTGCTGTCGGCCTCGGCCTACACGACGTCGGTGGAGGAGATCCCGGTCGTGGACCGCAAGGTGCACCGGGTGCGCACCGCGCTGGGGTTCGCGCGCGGATCCCACGGCGGCCGCGACCTCATGCAGTTCCTCGAGACGTTCCCGCGCGACGAGCTGTTCGCCATCGACACCGACGAGCTGGTCGCGATCGCCGAGGCCGCCCTGAACCTCAAGGAGCGCCGCGCGACGAAGCTGTTCGTGCGCCACGACACGTACGGCCGCTTCCTGTCGTGCCTGGTCTACCTGCCCCGCGACCGGTACACGACCGACGTGCGGCTGCGGGTGCAGGAGCTGCTGCGCGAGGCCGTGGGCGGGGCGAGCGTCGACTACACCGCGCGCGTGACGGAGTCGGTGCTGGCCCGGCTGCACATCGTGGTGCGCATGGCCCGCGGGCAGTCGGTGCCGGTCGACCTCGACGTCGATGCCCTCGAGGTGCGGCTCGCCGACGTCGTGCGCTCCTGGGACGACCACCTGGCCCAGGCGCTCGTCGCCAGCTCCTCGGAGGCCCGTGCCCACGACGTGCTCGCGCGCTACCCGCAGGGCTTCCCCGAGGCCTACCGGGCGGTGACCAGCCCGGCCGAGGCCCTCGCGGACCTCGACGAGCTCGAGCGGCTCACCCCCGAGGCGCCGCTGCGCGTGGCACTGCAACCCGCTGCCCCCGGCTCCGGCCAGCAGGCCAACGCCCGGCTCAAGCTCTACTCCCTGGCCGACGTCTCGCTGGCCCAGGTGCTGCCGGTGCTCTCCAGCCTGGGCGTGCAGGTGGTGACCGAGCAGCCGTTCCGGCTCGTGCGCACGCGCGACGACGGCACGCCCGGCGGGGCGTTCGTCTTCGACTTCGGCCTGCGCGCGTCCGGCAGCGGACGGCTGGGGCAGGTGCGCGGCATCTGGGAGCAGGCGTTCGTGGCCTGCTGGGAGGGCCTCGCGGAGGCCGACGGGTTCAACGCCCTGGTCGCGGAGGCGGGCCTGGACTGGCGGCGCATCTGGGTGCTGCGCGCCTACGCGCGCTACCTGCGGCAGGCCGGCTCCACGTTCAGCCAGCAGTACATCGAGGGCGCCGCGCTGGCCAACCCGCGCATCGCCAGCCTGCTCGTGCAGCTGTTCCACGTGCGCTTCGACCCCGACCTGGTCGGGGACCGGGCGGGCCTGGAGCGGGAGCTGGTCACCACCATCACGCGGGCGCTCGACGACGTGGCGAGCCTGGACCAGGACCGGATCCTGAGGTCGTTCCTCGGGCTGATCCGGGCCACCCTGCGCACGAACCACTTCCAGCCCGACCGCCCGGCGCTGGCGGTCAAGCTCGAGCCCAGGCGCATCCGCGACCTGCCCGAGCCGCGGCCGTCCTTCGAGATCTGGGTGCAGTCCCCCCGGGTCGAGGGAGTCCACCTCCGGTTCGGGAAGGTGGCCCGCGGCGGGCTGCGCTGGTCGGACCGACGGGAGGACTTCCGCACCGAGATCCTGGGCCTGGTGAAGGCCCAGGCGGTGAAGAACGCGGTCATCGTGCCGGTCGGGGCCAAGGGCGGCTTCTACGCCAAGCAGCTGCCTGATGCGGCAGCGGGCCGCGACGCGTGGCTGGCCGAGGGGGTGGCGGCGTACAAGGTCTTCATCGGCTCGCTGCTGGACCTCACCGACAACCTGGTCGGCGCCGGGGTGGTGCCCCCCGAGCGGGTGGTGCGCCACGACGAGGACGACCCGTACCTGGTGGTCGCCGCCGACAAGGGCACGGCCACGTTCAGCGACATCGCCAACGGCGTGGCCGCCGAGTATGGGTTCTGGCTCGGCGACGCGTTCGCCTCCGGTGGCTCGGCCGGCTACGACCACAAGGCGATGGGCATCACCGCCCGCGGGGCCTGGGAGTCGGTGAAGGCGCACTTCCGCGTGGTCGGCCCGGACATCAGCAGCGCCACGTTCACGTGCGTGGGCATCGGCGACATGAGCGGCGACGTCTTCGGCAACGGGATGCTGCTCTCCTCGACCCTGAAGCTGGTGGCCGCGTTCGACCATCGGCACATCTTCCTGGACCCCGATCCCGACCCGACGCTGTCGTTCGTGGAGCGCCAGCGGCTGTTCCGGCTGCCGCGCTCGTCGTGGGCGGACTACTCCGCGGACCTCATCTCGGCCGGCGGTGGGGTGTTCCCGCGCTCTGCGAAGTCCATCCCGGTGAGCCCGCAGGTCGCGGCCGTGCTCGGCATCGCCGCCGGCGGCACCATGGCGCCGAACGACCTGCTGCGGGCCATCCTCACCGCGCCGGTTGACCTGCTCTGGAACGGCGGCATCGGCACCTACGTGAAGGGCTCCACCGAGTCCAACGCGCAGGTGGGCGACCGGGCCAACGACGCGATCCGGGTCGACGGCAACCAGCTGCGCGCTCGGGTGGTCGGTGAGGGAGGCAACCTCGGCCTGACCCAGCGGGGCCGCATCGAGGCGGCGCGCTGCGGGGTGGCCCTGAACACCGACGCGATCGACAACTCCGCCGGCGTGGACACCTCCGACCACGAGGTGAACATCAAGATCCTGCTCGAGCGGATGATCGCGGCCGGCGAGCTCGAGCGCTCGGCACGCGACCCGCTGCTGCAGTCGATGACCGACGAGGTCGCCGGGATGGTGCTGCGCGACAACATCGACCAGAACACGCTGCTGACCTTCGAGCGCCACCAGGGCGCGGCCATGCTGCCCGCGCAGGCCCGGGTGATCCGGGCCCTGGAGCGCACCGCCGGGCTGGACCGCGAGCTCGAGGCGCTGCCCGGCGACGCTGCGATCGACGTGCTGGCAGCTGAGGGTGAGGGCTTGACCCGCCCGGAGCTCGCGGTCCTGGTGGCCTACACCAAGCTCGACCTCAAGGCCGCGCTGCTGGAGTCGCGGCTCCCCGACGAGCCGTTCGCCGAGCCGTGGCTGCGCCACTACTTCCCCACCGTGCTGGGCGAGCGGTTCGCCGAGCACCTTGCCGAGCACCCGCTGCGGCGCCAGATCATCACCACCGGCCTGGTCAACGAGATGGTGAACCGCGGCGGCATCAGCTACGCCCTGCGGGTGGCCGAGGAGACCGGGGCGACGCCCGCCGAGGTGGGCCGCGCCTTCGCGGTGAGCTGTGGTGTGTTCGACCTTCCTGAGCTGTGGCGGCGCATCGACGCCGAGGAGGGCCGCGCGCCGACCACCGCGCTCAACGCGCTGCGCTCCGAGGTGCAGCGGCTGCTGGACCGCGCCACCCGCTGGCTGCTGCAGACCCGGGGCGGCACGCTGGACGTCCCGAGGGAGATCGAGCGGTTCCGCGGCACGGTGGCGCGACGCTCGGGCGAGGTGCCGAGCTGGCTGGTCGGGGTGGAGCGGGGGCGGCTGCAGCGACGCGTGGCCGACCTGGCGGCGCAGGGCGTGGCCGAGGGCCTGGCCGTCGAGGTGGCCTCGCTGCTCGACGTGTTCTCGCTGCTGGACATCGTCGAGGTGTCGCGCCGCACGGGGGAGGACCCGGGCGTGCTGGGCCGGCTGTACTTCACCATCAGCGAGCGCTACGAGGTGGACCGCTTCCTGGGGCGGATCACCGCGCTGCCCAGGGCCGACCGGTGGTCGACCCTGGCCCGAGCGGCCCTGCGCAGCGACCTCTACGGGGCGCTGGCCTCCTTGACCGCGCGGGTGGCCCGGGCCACGCCCGAGGGCGGGGAGCCGGCCGACCGGGTCGCGACCTGGGAGGAGCGCTACGCGGAGGGCCTGGGCCGGGCCCGCGCCACGCTGGCCGAGATCGGTGCCCAGGAGACGTTCGACCTCGCGACGCTCTCGGTGGCCATGCGGGTGATCCGCACGCTGGCCCAGCAGGGCGGGTAGCTCGTCCTGGCCCACCCTGCCCGGCGCCGGGCCCCCGCTCGCGCCGGGCTGGGGGCCACGGCGCCGCCGGTAGGCTTGCCGGTCATGGCGATCGACTTCCCCGCGGCCCTGGCCGAGCTCGAGAACACGCTGGCCGGCATCGAGGGCGTGCTCGACCTGCCCGGGATGCGGGCAGAGGTCGCCGACCTCGAGACGAGGGCCTCGGCGCCCAACCTCTGGGACGACCCGGCCGCCGCGCAGCAGGTCACCTCCCGGCTGTCGTTCGTGCAGGGCGAGCTGCGCAAGATCGGCGCCCTGCGCCAGCGCGTGGACGACCTGCCCGTGCTCGTCGAGCTCGCCGAGGCCGAGGACGACGCTGAGGCGCTTGCGGAGGCCGAGCTCGAGCTCGCCGCGGTGCAGGCCGCCGTCGCCGAGCTCGAGGTGCGTACGCTGCTCTCGGGCGAGTACGACCAGCGCGAGGCCCTGGTCACGATCCGGTCGGAGGCCGGCGGCGTCGATGCCGCCGACTGGGCCGAGATGCTGCTGCGCATGTACACCCGCTACTGCGAGCGCCACGGCTGGAACTACGAGGTCTACGACATCTCCTACGCCGAGGAGGCGGGCATCAAGTCGGCCACCTTCGCGGTCAAGGCGCCCTACGCCTACGGCACGCTGTCGGTCGAGCAGGGCACGCACCGGCTCGTGCGCATCAGCCCCTTCGACAACCAGGGCCGGCGCCAGACCTCGTTCGCGGCGGTCGAGGTGCTGCCGGTCACCGAGCAGACCGACCACATGGAGATCCCCGAGAACGAGATCCGCATCGACGTGTTCCGCTCCTCGGGCCCCGGCGGCCAGAGCGTGAACACCACGGACTCGGCGGTGCGGATCACGCACCTCCCCACGGGCATCGTGGTGAGCTGCCAGAACGAGAAGAGCCAGATCCAGAACCGCGCGGCGGCGATGCGCGTGCTGGAGGCCCGGCTGCTGGAGCGGCGGCGCATCGAGGAGCGGGCGGCCATGGACGCGCTGAAGACCGACACCTCGGGGTCGTGGGGCAACCAGATGCGCTCGTACGTGCTGCACCCCTACCAGATGGTCAAGGACCTGCGCACCGAGCATGAGACCGGCAACACCGCGGCCGTGCTCGACGGGGAGATCGACGACTTCATCGAGACCGGGATCCGCTGGCGCCGCCAGCAGGCTGCCTGACGCCCGCCGGACCCCGGCGCACGATCCCCTGACGCCCGCCGGACCCCGGCGCGCACGATCCCCTGACGCCCGCCGGACCCCCGGCGCACGATCGGGCGGCCCGGCGAGGTTCCCGTCCCGGGCGCGGACCCGCACGTACACTGGCGGCACGGCCCTGGGGGTGGGTCAGGCCGCTGTGCGTCTCGTCCGGGGAGTGTGCTCGCGTGATTCGCTTCACGAACGTCACGAAGCACTACCCCACGCAGATGCGGCCCGCGCTCGACGACGTGAGCCTCGAGATCCTCAAGGGCGAGTTCGCCTTCCTGGTCGGCGCTTCCGGCTCGGGCAAGTCCACGTTCCTGCGGCTGGTGCTGCGCGAGGACCGGCCCACGAAGGGCTCGGTGCACGTGGCCGGCAAGGACCTGGGCCGCATGCCCAACTGGAAGGTGCCGCACCTGCGGCGCCAGATCGGGGCGGTGTTCCAGGACTTCCGCCTGCTGCCGAACAAGACGGTCTTCGAGAACGTGGCGTTCGCGCTGCAGGTGATCGGCCGGCCGAGCTCGCACATCCGCACGGTGGTGCCGGAGGTGATCGACCTGGTCGGCCTGGCCGGCAAGGAGCACCGGTTCCCTGACGAGCTGTCCGGCGGCGAGCAGCAGCGCGTGGCGGTGGCCCGCGCGTTCGTCAACCGGCCGATGATCCTCATCGCCGACGAGCCCACCGGCAACCTCGACCCGGCCACCAGCGTGGGCATCATGCGCCTGCTCGACCGGATCAACCGCACTGGCACGACGGTGGTCATGGCCACGCACGACGCAGCCGTCGTGGACCAGATGCGTAAACGCGTCATCGAGCTCGAGCACGGCCACGTGGTGCGCGACGAGACGCGCGGCGTGTACGGGGTGGCGCGATGAGGGTCCGGTTCGTGCTGGGGGAGGTGTTCACCGGCATCCGTCGCAACCTGACGATGACGGTGGCCGTGGTGATCACGGTGGCGGTCTCGCTGGCGCTGTTCGGCGCCGGGCTCATGGTGCGCTCGCAGGTCGACCTCATGAAGGACTACTGGTACGACAAGGTCCAGGTCTCGATCTACCTGTGCGGCAACACCTCCGAGGTGCTCTCGTGCGCGCAGGGGCCGGTCACCCAGGCCCAGCGCGAGGAGATCCGGGCGGACCTCGACTCGCTCAAGCCGTTGGTCGCCGAGGTGTACTACGAGTCCAGCGCGGAGGCCTACCAGCGGTTCTCCGAGCAGTTCAAGGGCGCTCCGATCCTGTCGAGCATCACGCCCGAGGACCTGCCGGAGAGCTTCCGGGTGAAGCTCAGCGACCCGACGAAGTACGACGTGGTGGCCAGCGCCTTCATCGGCCGGCCGGGCGTGGACTCGGTGAACGACCAGCGCCGCGTGCTCGACACGCTGTTCGCGATCCTCAACGGGTTCCAGACCGGGGCGCTGGTGATCGCCGCGCTCATGCTGCTGGCGACGGTGCTGCTCGTGGCCAACACGATCCGGGTCGCGGCGTTCAGCCGCCGGCGGGAGACCGGCATCATGCGGCTGGTCGGCGCCTCGAACTTCTACATCCAACTGCCGTTCCTGCTCGAGGCGGCGCTGGCCGCCACGATGGGCGCGCTCGTGGCGATCGGCCTGCTCGTGCTGCTCAAGGCGATCCTGGTCGACGGCGTGCTCACGCCGAGCTTCCAGTTCACGAGCTTCGTCGGCTGGGACGTGGTCGCGCAGGTCTCGGCGGTGGTGTTCGTCACCGGCGTGGCGCTTGCCTCGGTGGCGGCGCTGGTCACGTTGCGGCGGTACCTGCGGGTCTGAGCGGCTGCCGGTCGCACCCTGGTGGCGCGAGGAGGGTCGCTCAGGTGGGGGATCCCGCTCGCCGATGCTCCTCGTGAGGGCTCGGCCCGGGTACGCTGCGAGGTGTCTGTGCCCTGACGTGCGGCCCTGCCGACGGGCTACCCATCGATGAGGAGCTGGCTGTGGACGGCAAGCGACGCTGGATCGCCGTGCTGGCGTCCATCGCGCTCGCGTTCAGCACGCTGACGCTCGGGGTGGCCAGCGCCGACACGAATGAGGACAAGGAGAAGATCGACGCGGCCGCAGCGGCTGCCGGCGACGACCTCGAGGCGGCGAACGCGGAGGTCGCCAAGGCGATCAAGCAGCTCGACGAGGCGCGCCGGCTGCTGCCCGACGCCCGCAAGAAGCTGGCCGAGGCGCGCGCGGAGGCGGTCGTCGCCGAGGAGGCGGATCGGACCGCACAGGCCGAGCTCGAGCAGGCCACGGCGGCGGCGATCCGCGCCGAGCAGGAGCGTGCTGAGGTCGAGTTCCAGATCCAGGACCTGCAGGGCCGGGTGGGCAACCTGGCGCGCTCGGTCTACCAGCAGGGGGCCTTCGCGGACTTCGACCTGCTCATCACGGCCGACTCGCCGACTGAGCTCGCCGATCGGGCGGCCGCCCTGGCTGCCGTGTCCCGGGTGAACAACCAGACGCTGGCCCGCATGGGGGAGATCCGTGCCGAGCTCACGCTCAAGGAGGCACGGCTGCAGGTGCTGCGCCAGCAGGTGGACGAGAAGCGCCAGCAAGCCGCGGTCGCGCTGAAGCAGGCGAACATCGCCCGTGACAAGGCCGCCGCTGCCAAGGCCCAGGTCGACCTGCTGGTCGCTCAACGCGCCACCGCGCTCAACGTGGCATCGGCCAACCGTGCCAAGGTCCTCAAGCAGTACAAGTCGGTGCAGGCCGAGCAGCAGCGCATCGCTGCCCTCTTGGCCAAGGAGGCGGCCGCAGAGGCTGCTCGGCTGGCGGCGGGCAAGGCGCGCTCGTTCGTGCCCACCGAGACCGACGGCTTCCTGTGGCCGATCGCGGGGGTGCCCGTCGGCCAGGGTGTGGGCCCGCGCATCCATCCGGTGTACGGGTACCGCTCCTGCCACACCGGCGTGGACCTCGGGGCGCCCAGCGGCACGCCGATCAAGGCGACCGCCGCCGGCGTCGTGCTCATCAACGCCACGGGTGGTCCCTACGGCAACCACACGCTGGTCTCGCACGGCGACGGGCTGTTCTCGATGTACGCCCACCAGTCGCGCTTCGGCGCCGAGGAGGGGCAGTCGGTGAAGCAGGGCGACGTGATCGGCTACGTCGGCAGCACCGGCTACTCGACGGGGCCCCACCTGCACTTCGAGATCCACGTGGGCGGCACGCCGTACGACCCGATGGGCTGGTTCGGCGGCGAGAAGGTGCCGGTCAGCTGCTGATGGCCCGGGAGCAGGGGCGGCGGCTGGTCGCCCAGAACAAGAAGGCCCGGCATGACTACTTCATCGAGGCCACGTACGAGGCGGGGATCGTCCTCGTCGGCACGGAGGTGAAGTCGCTGCGCGCCGGACGCGCCTCGCTGGCGGACGCGTTCGCGCAGTTCCGCGACGGCGAGCTCTACCTGCACGGCCTGCACATCCCGGAGTACGCCCAGGGCACCTGGACCAACCACGCCCCGCGGCGGGTGCGCAAGCTGCTGCTGCACCGTAGCGAGCTCGAGAAGCTCGAGCGCAAGGCTGGTGAGTCCGGGTACGCCCTGGTGCCCCTCGCGCTGTACTTCAAGGACGGGTACGCGAAGGTCGAGCTCGCGCTCGCGCGCGGCAAGCGCTCGTACGACAAGCGCCAGACGATCGCCGAGCGGGACGCCAAGCGCGACATCGCGCGGGCGATGGGAGCGCAGCACAAGCGCGGGGAGTAGCTCCGGGGCAGGCGCTGGTCGCACCGCCCCGCGCGAGGCCGTGTGACAGTGACAGGCCCCGCCGGTACCCTTGAAGGGCCGGTTCGCCGGTGACAACTCAAGAGGGGGTGACAGGTTTCGACGTCGGTCGTGATCGACGGGAGAAGCGGGCCGAGGATGGCGGACATCTCGTAAACGATCTGCCAACCAACAAATGCGAACACCAATCGCACTGCTCTGACCCTCGCCGCCTGAGCGAGGCCACGGAGCCGTCAGACCGGGGGCGTCTCCGCCCCGGACTCTGGCGTCATCCAGGAGACTCCACCAACTCACCCGGTGACGGGGTGACGCGGGACATCTGACAGTCGCTGGGCCGTGTTCCGCGTAGTGCCACACGAAGCGCGGAGGCCGAGAGCACACCAGCGTGGCTGCGCCCGGAGAAGACCCTGAGAGACACCGATGGACCCGGGTTCGATTCCCGGCACCTCCACTCACCTGTTCGGCTTGAGAGCCGTGCGCATGGTGTGACAGAAGGGGGAGGTCCCCAGGCCCCCAGACTCGGGTCCGGCTCTCGGTCGGACCCGAGTTCCGTTTCCGCGCTCTTGTCCCGGTTCGAACCGTCTGCGAGGGTGGCACGGTTCTTGGGATGGGTGTGGGACCTACATGTGCGGGCGTGTCGGTGTGGCGGGCGAGCAGGCCCGCGATCACCCGCGCCTCCCGGCTCAGCCCGTCGACCCGGGACAACGCCTCCGCGCCCCGCATCCGGATCGGTGGGTTCTCGGGCGTTATCCGCCACCGGGCCAGGCTGGGCAGGGCTGGGCGGGACTGGCTGACCCGTCGTGCGGGGTCGGTGGTGCGTTGGCCGAGGAGCGTCTCCGCGACGGTGAACGCGGTGTCAGGGTCGCCGTTCTCGACGAGCCGTTCGCACGCCAGCTCGGCCAGGCGTAGGTCGAGGGTGTGCAGGTTCATCGCGACCCCCTGGTCCACAGCGGTGTACGCCCGCTCGTCGCGGCCTTCGTCGAACAGGTAGCGGGCGATGCGCCACAGCGCGTAGGCGAGGATGTCGGGGTGGTGCTTGCGCCACGTGGCCAGCGGGGATGTGCGTGTGGGCGCCAGCAGCTTCAGGACGCGTTCGTCGGTCATCTATCGCACGGCTCTCAAGCCGAACAGGGTCCACTCACGCTCACCCAACTCACTGACAACAGCGGGCGGTTGGCTGAGACTCCGCATGTGGGTTCGCTGAGACAGCGCGCGGAATCGGCTGGCCGCCTTTCCCTGTGCGCTTGTCGTGGGATGGATCGGACCCTCCACGTGCACGGGGC
>DASVBK010000208.1:0-3924 GCA_036375875.1 Candidatus Nanopelagicales bacterium | reverse complement strand
GGTGACCTGCAGCCCGGGCACGACGCCCGCCTCAGGGGCGTTGCGGGCCGCGACGACCAGGCGATCGAAGCCGCAGCGCACCGTGCCCACGCCGGCGACGACGGCGCCGCGCACGGGTCGCACCTGCCCGTCCAAGCCCAGTTCGGCGAACTGCACGGTGTCCGCGAGCCGGTCGGCGGGCACCTGGCCGTCGGCCGCCAGCACAGCGGTGGCGATGGCCAGGTCCAGCCCTGACCCACGTTTGTGCAGGGACGCCGGGGACAAGCCGACCGTGATCCGCTGCTGCGGCCAGCGGGCGCCGCTGTTGAGCACCGCTGCCCGCACCCGGTCACGTGCCTCGCCCACGGCGGTGTCCGGCAGCCCCACGATGCTCATGCCCGGCAGCCCCGCCGAGAGGTGGGCCTCCACCTCGACGACATGGGCCTCGATGCCGGAGATGACCACGCCGTACGCGCGAGCCAGGGACATCAGGCGACGCCCCGCACATGGTGGATCTCAGGGGTGGTGCCCGGGCGCAGCAGGATCCCGATGGCATCGATCCGGATCAGCCCCCGATGCCCCCCGGTCTCGGCGAGGTAGGCGCTGGCCAGCTGTCGCAGCCGGGCCTGCTTGCGCCAGGTGATCGCGTCCAGCGGTGGCCCGAACCCCACGCCACGTCGGGTCTTGACCTCGCAGAAGACCAGCGTGCGGCCTTCCCGCGCGACCACGTCCAGCTCTCCGGCACGGCAGCGCCAGTTGCGCGCGAGCACGGCGAACCCCTGCTGCTCCAAGTAGGCCACGGCTGCGTCCTCGCCGTGCCGACCGACCTGCTGCCGAACGTCCACCGGCTCACCCCCGCACGCACCCTGACGCAGGCGGACCGATCGGCCAAGGGGGTCAGGGCGAGGCTGTGGACAGGCTCCTGCCGGCGCGCGCGCGCTCGGCTCCCGTGCCCGTGGTCACGTCCACGAGGGCCCCCGACGCCGATGCCAGGAGTACCTCGCTGCGATCCGGCGGGTCCTCACCCGCGGACCACTCGTCGCCCTCGTCATCCTGACCCGAGGGGATGCACGGCTCGCCTGCGACGCCTGGCAGGTTCCACGAGCGTCGGTGCAGGGCACACGGGCCGTGCTCGCGCAGGGCGTCGAGGTGCTCCGGGGCGCTGTAGCCCTTGTTCACTGCCCACCCGTAGACCGGGTGCTGCCCGGCCAGGTCGACCATGATCGCGTCGCGGGCGCACTTGGCCAGGACGCTCGCAGCGGCCACCCCGGCACAGGTGAGGTCGGCCTTGACCCGGGTCACCACCCGCGGGGGAAGGACGGACAGGTCTGCCAGCCCAGCAGCGGCCGCTGAGCGCGGGTCGGGGAACAGGCCCTCCGGCTCGTCGGGCACCCGCAACCAGTTGTGGGAGCCGTCGAGCAGGGTCAGCTCCGGCGCGACCGGCAGGTGCTGGAAGGCGCGCGCGGCCGCGACGCGCAGCGCGGCGAGGATGCCGACCTCGTCGATCTCATGGGACTGCGCGTGCCCCACCGCATGCGCCACCGGCCACCGCCGCAGCCTCGGCAGCAGCGCCACCCGGGCCGCCGGGGTGAGCAACTTCGAATCACGCAGCCCCTTGGGGGCTGTGCCCACCTCGAGGGTCACCACCGTGACGCCGACCGTGACCGGACCGGCGAGGGCGCCACGGCCCACCTCGTCCACGCACGCCAGGGCCGCGATCCCGTCGCGCAGCAGGGCTCGTTCCATGCGCAGCGTGGGCGCCACGCTCATTGGCCACTCCCCCCGCCCGTCTGGTCGGCGTAGTCGGGCAGCGTGGCCCAGCGGGAGATCGGCCACATGATCACCTCGGCGCGACCCACGACGTTCTCGACCGGCACGGTGCCGTCGTCCTCGTCGAGGTGGTACCGGGAGTCGGCCGAGTCCGAGCGGTGGTCGCCCATGACGAAGATCCGGCCCTCGGGCACGGTCACCGTGAACTGCACCTGGTCGGTGGTGTCGCCGGGATAGAGGTAAGGCTCGTCGATGGGTTCGCCGTTGCGGATGATCTTGCCCTCGGGCGAGCAGCACTTGATGGTGTCGCCGCCGACGCCGATGACCCGCTTCACCAGGTCGTCGCCGGTCGTGCTCGGCAGGAGGCCGATGAAGGCACCGGCCCGGCCCACCCAGCCAGCCAGGCCGGGCTGCGGTGGCGGCGCGGCGAGCCAGTCCGCGGGATCGCGGAAGACGACCACATCGCCGCGCGAGGGCCCAGCGCCGGGCTTCCAGACCAGGATCCGGTCGCCGCGCACCAGCGTCTCCTCCATCGAGCCGCTGGGGACCCAGAACGCCTGCACCAGGAAGGTCCGCACGACTGCGGAGATCACCAGCGCGGCCACGACCACGATGACCAGCTCGCGCACCCCGTGCCAGAAGCCGCCACCCTTGCGGGCCGGGGTGCCGCGCGGGTCGACGGGCTCGGCCGTCCCGGTCGGCTCGACCGGCTCACTCATCCGGAACCCTCCACTCGGCGCGTCGCTGCCGGAGGCCAGACGACCGCCGCGACGGTGCCAATGATGCGGGATGCCGGCACGTTTCCCCCGCCGGGGTCGCCCAGGTGCGACCGCGAGTCGGCGGACTCGGCACGGTCGTCGCCGAGCAGCCAGTAGTGGCCCTGCTGCACCTCGACGTCGAAGCGCTCCTGGTCGGTGGGCCTTCCGGCCAGGTACGGCTCCGCCAGTGCCGTGCCGTTGCGCAGCAACCGGCCCTGCGCGTCGCAGCAGGTGATCCGGTCGCCGCCCACGCCCACGACCCGCTTGACGAAGACCGTGCCGGCCGGGTCGTCCGGAGACGCCCAGAGATCCCTGCCGTCGAACACCACGATCGTGCCGAGGGGCAGCTGCCATCGATCGATGCCCGCCTTGTCGACGAGGATCCGCTCCCCGGGCGCAAGGGTGGGGCGCATCGACCCGGAGCCCACCTCGCGAACCTCGACGACCGCCGTGTCGACGACGGCGAGTGCGGTCACGGCAGCCATGGCAACGCCGAGGGCCCCCACCAGCATCGTGCGGCGGGGGCCCTCGGTGAGGCGTGCGGCGGACAGCGGCTCAGCCGTTCTCGCGCTTCTCGCGGATCTTGGCCTTCTTGCCGCGCAGCTCGCGCAGGTAGTAGAGCTTGGCGCGGCGCACGTCGCCGCGGGTGACGACCTCGATCTTCTCGATGATCGGGGTGTGCAACGGGAAGGTGCGCTCCACGCCGGTGCCGAAGCTGATCTTGCGGACCGTGAAGGTCTCGCGCAGGCCGCCGCCGTGGCGACGGATGACCACGCCCTGGAAGACCTGGATGCGGGAGCGGTTGCCCTCGACGACCTTCACGTGGACCTTCACGGTGTCGCCGGGACGGAAGTCGGGGATGTCGGAGCGCAGCGAGGCGGCGTCGACGACGTCGAGCTTGTTCATGATCGCTTCCTGGCGGGAGCCACAGGTCGCCCGCGGACTGGGGTCGGATGGAGCGCTGGCGCACGATTCGCGACGACCCCTGTGGCAGCGTCGCGCGACGACAGCCCCCCAAGTTTGCCACACCGGGCCCGCGCCCAGAAATGTGCGGTCAGGCGGGGGGACGGATCACTCCGCTTCCCGGAGCATCCGTGCTCGGGAAAGCGGACCGATCCCACGCTGATCCGCGCGATGGAGGAGCGGGCGAGGCGGGGGCGAGGCGGGGGCAAATGGGTGGCGCGCCTCGGAGGGGCGACCGGGGCCGCCGCGCTGAGTCGAGCCTGTCCGCGCTCACTCGAGCCTGTCCGCGCTCAGTCGAGCGGGTCTGCGTCGAGGAGCAGGTCCGGGCGCATCGCGCGGGTCCGGGCGAGGGCCTGGTCGTGGCGCCATCGGGCCACCGCCGCATGGTCGCCCGAGGCGAGCACTGCGGGCACGGACCGGCCCTCCCAGACCGGCGGACGGGTGTAGACCGGAC
>DASVBK010000195.1:0-2660 GCA_036375875.1 Candidatus Nanopelagicales bacterium | reverse complement strand
GCTGGTACTGCTCGTTGGGGTCGTAGTGGAACTTCTCCACGAACATCTGCTGCCACGCCAGCGCCTTGCGGTCCTGGTCGGGGGTGATCCGGTTGCCGTAGAGGGAGAAGCGCTTCGGGTCCACTGGGTCTCCTGTCTGGTGTGGTGCGAGCCGCGCCGAGCATGGCATCGGCGCCGGTCGTTGGCCCGCTCAGCGCCCCGCCGCCTGTCGGTGGGCGCCGATGGGGGTCATGCCACCCGGCTGCCCCCGGGGCTGGGGGTGGCGATGAGGAAGCCTGGGTCAGGCCAGCTGCGCTCGCGGTAGGCGCCGGCCACCGCCCTGATGACGGCCTCCTGCCCGGTCGCGTCGAGCAGCGCGATCGCCGAGCCACCGAACCCGCCGCCGGTCATCCGCGCACCCAGCGCGCCCGCCGAGCGGGCGGCCTCGACCGCCACGTCGAGCTCCGTGCAGCTGACCTCGTAGTCGTCGCGCAGCGAGTCGTGGGAGGCGTCCATGAGCGGGCCCACCTCGCGGATCCGTCCATCGCGCACCAGGGCCGCGAACTGCTCGACGCGGCCGATCTCGCTGACCACGTGGCGCACCCGGGCCTGCTGCTCGGGGTCGGGCAGCGCGGTCAGCGCGCTGGGCAGGTCGGCCACCTCGCGCAGCGTGGCCACGCCCAGCCGCTCGGCTGCGGCGTGGCAGGCGGCCCGGCGCGCGGCGTACTGGCCGTCGACCAGCGCGTGCTCGGCGCGGGTGTCGATCACGAGCAGCTGCAGCCCGGCCCCGGCCAGGTCGAACGGCACCTGGGCAACGCTGTGGTCCAGCGTGTCGAGCAGCAGCGCGTGCCCGGCCGTCGCGCGCAGCGACGCGGCCTGGTCCATCCCGCCGGTGGGCGCACCGGCCACTTCGTTCTCCGCGCGCACGCAGGCGGCGGCAAGCTGGGCGCGACCGGCGTCGCCCGCAGCCAGGCCCCATCCGAACAGCTCGTCGAGGGCCAGCGCCACGGCGCACTCGATCGCCGCCGACGAGGACAGCCCCGCCCCCAACGGCACGCACGAGTCGATCGCCGCGTCGAACCCGCCGAGGGCGTGCCCCGCCTTCGCCAGCGCCCACGCCGGACCGCCGGCATACCCGACCCAGCCGGCGACCGACCCGGGCGCGAGCTCGGCCAGCGGCCCGGCCCACACCTGCTCGGAGTCGAGGGCAGACACGAGACGCACTCGGTCGTCGTCGCGCCGGCGCACCGCCGCGAACGTGCGGTGCGGCAGCGCCATCGGCAGGCACAGCCCGCCGTTGTAGTCCACGTGCTCGCCGATCAGGTTCACCCGGCCCGGGGACGCCCACACCCCGTCGGGTTCCTGCCCGAAGGTGGCCAGGAACAGGGCGCGGGCCCGCTGTGCCCCTGCCTCGTCCGACCATGACGGCAGCACGACGTCCATCAGCCCTCCTCGCCCAGCTCGGGGCCATGGGCAGCGTCGTCGGCCCCCACCGCCCCGTCGGCCCTCGTCCGATCCGTCAGCACGGCTCCGTCAGGCACGGCCCGGGGCTCGCCCACGTCGCCGAGCACCACGTCCCCCCTCGCCACCACGCCTGCCCCGAAGGTCCAGTCCCCGCGGACCGTGAGGCTGCGCGCCTGCCGCAGCGACGGGGGGCCGGCCGGGAACCGCGCCCCGAGGTCGGCCACGGTCGTGTAGCAGCGGCGGTCCAGGTCGACCAGCGGCGCCGGGTCGGCCACCAGGCGCGGCACCCCGTCAGGACCCACCGCGTAGGCATCCGAACGCAGCAGCAGCAGGTCATTGGTGGTCTTCACCGGCAGGAACCGCTCCCGGCCCACCACCACCGCCTGCGCCCCCTCGAAGACCTCCACCGCCGCGCCCATCGCGGTCTCCACCTGGATCACCTCCGGCGAGCTCGGGTCGGTGGGGTCCACGTGCTTGACGTTGCGGATCAGCGGCAGGCCCAGCACGGCCCCGCGCGAGGTGAGGGCCGCGTGCAGCGCGCGCAGGTCGAACCACAGGTTGTTGGTGTGGAAGTACGGGTGGCGGTGCTCGTCGGTGAAGTAGTCCATCTCCTCCGGCGCGGTCTGCGCGGTGTCGCGCAGGATGAGGCGTCCGTCAGCCTTCCTGATGGCCAGGTGTCCACCCTTGCGGTCGGCGGCGGTCCGCCGGCACACCTCAGCCGCGTACGGCGCCCCGGAGGCGGCGAACCACCCAGCGAGCTCCGCACTCGGCGCCGCACCGAGGTTGTCGGCGTTCGACGTGTTGGCGTAGCGGTAGCCCGCCTCGAGCAGCGCCTCGAGCACGCCGGAGGCGAGGATCGCGGTGTACAGGTCGCCGTGCCCGGGCGGGCACCACTCGAGGCTCGGGTCGGCCGGCCATGTCACCGGGGTGAGGTCCGCGGCCAGCAGCTTGGGCTCGCGGTGCTGGAGGAAGTCCAGCGGCAGGTCCGGCACGGCGAGGTCCGGATGCACGGCGAGCGCGGCGAGCGAGTCCTCCCGGGTGCGGAAGCTGTTCATGAGGATCAGCGGCAGGCGGGCTCCGTATGCCTGGCGGGCGTGGCGCACCTGGGCCGCGATGAGGTCCAGGAACGATCGACCCTCGCGCACCGGCAGCAGCGACTTGGCCCGGTCCATCCCCATCGACGTGCCCAGGCCGCCGTTGAGCTTGATGAGCACCGT
>DASVBK010000182.1:0-4730 GCA_036375875.1 Candidatus Nanopelagicales bacterium | reverse complement strand
TGGGTCCCGGTCCAGCACCGTCTCCATCAGCTCGTTGCCGGCGAGGCCGTCGATCATCGCGTGGTGGGTCTTGGTGATGATCGCCCACTGGTCGTCCGGCATGCCCTCGACCAGCCACATCTCCCACAGCGGGCGGTCGACGTCGAGGCGCTGGGCCATGATGCGTCCGACGAGGGCGCGCACCTGGGTGTCGCCGCCCGGTGCCGGGAGCGCGGTGTGGCGCAGGTGGTAGGCCAGCGAGAAGTGCGGATCGTCGACCCAGATCGGCCGGGCCAGGTCCAACGGCATGCGCTGGACGCGCTGCCGGTAGCGCGGCACCCGGTCCAGGCACGAGGCGATGTAGTCGCTGAACTCCTCGTAGGTGGGGACCGGGCCCGCGAAGACCAGCAGCGAGCCGACGTGCAGCTGCTGCCGGTCGTGCTCGAGGTTGAGGAACCCGGCGTCCAGCGAGCTCAGCCGCTGCATGGCCGGGACTCGGTGCGCGGCAGGTCATGGGGTGCCATGCCTGCAGGGTAGGCGCCCGCTGCGCAGGGGTCGCAGGTTGCTGGCGGCGCAGGCTGTCAGCTCGGCGCGGCCTGGAGGAACCCGTGCGCGGCGAGCCGGGCGTTGCCGGGGTTTGCCGCCAGCCAGCGCAGGATGTGATCGGCGGTCCATTGCGGCGCCTCGAGCTGCGGCACGTGCCCCACCCCTCGGGCGACCTCGAACTGCCAGCCCGGATTCGCCCTCGCCGCTGCTCGGGCCGAGGCGACGTGGACCAGTCGGTCGGAGTCGCCGTGCAGGAGCAGCACGGGCACGTCGATCGCCCGTTGCATCGCCGCGTAGCGGCGGCGGTCGGCGAGCACCCACAGCAGCGACTGCGCGGCGGCCATGAGCTCGGCGTCGACGTCCGGGTACTCGCGGAGCTGCCCGGCGAGCTCCACGTGCTGGGCCACCACGTGCGGCGGGATCCGCGACGGGTCGACACAGCAGAGCCGGAGCAGCGCGTTGGCACTCGCTTCGGCGGACTGCCTGCCCCGCCGACGTGCCAGGACCGAGCGGCCGACCGCCGGCACCATGAACGCCCCGAACGAGGCGACCACCTGCGGATCGGGCCGGGTCCCGCGGCTGATCGGCAGCGCTGGGTCGATGAGCACGAGGCCGGCCGCGGTCTCCGGGTGCGAGGAGGCCTGGAGGATCGAGATGAGTCCGCCCATCGAGTTGCCCACGAGGATGACCGGCGCGCCCACGACCTCCGTGATGAAGCGTTGCAGCAGCCGCTGGTTGGCCTGCACGGTGACGGCGCGGCCGCCGCTGCGGGTGTGGCCGAACCCGGCCAGGTCGAGCGCGACCACCCGACAGGTCTCGGTCAGCAGGGGGGCCAGCGCGGCCCAGTTCAGCAGCGACCCCCCCAAGCCGTGCACGCACAGCAGGATGGGCCCGTCCTGCGGGCCGCCGTGGTCGACGTAGTGGACGGGTCCGTCGAGATCAGCCCAGCGTGAGACTGGCGACGGCATGCCGCTCGGAGTGTCCGTGCTCACAGCTCGACGATAGCCCCGGGGCTCGGCCCCGGTTGCCCCTGCCAGGAGGCGTCGACGGCAGGCAGGTGGCTCACGATGCCGGCCAGGAGCCGCCCGGCAGCCGAGCCACGGTCGTGCGGCCTGCCATGTGCATGAGGGGCACACCGCGTCGTCGTCGAGGTTCCCACAACCCCGTCGCGCCACCCTCCCGCAGCGTTGCCACGGGCACGCCGGGCGGACAAGACTGCCGAGTGGGGGGCTGTCCGGAAGGAGGGCCCGATGCGCCGAATGTCCTGGCTCGGCCTGCTGGCCGCTGCAGCGCTCGGAATCACGATGGCCCTGCCGATCCCCATCGCGGCGCAGGTCGCGGACGGACCGGTGGTGCAGACCAGTGACGGCCCGGTCCGCGGGTCGACTGAGGGCGCACTGGAGGTCTTCCGCGGCATCCCCTACTCGGCACCGCCGACCGGGGAGCGCCGCTGGCTGCCCCCAGCGGCGCCGCAGCCGTGGACCGAGGTCCGCGATGCCACCACGTTCGGCCCCGCCTGCCCGCAGGACCCTGATCCCCATGAGATGGCCGAGGGGACGCCTACCTCCGAGGACTGCCTGACCGTGAACGTCTGGGCGCCGGCCGCGGCGCACCAGGCCCCGGTCATGGTGTTCGTCCACGGTGGGGGCTTCACGGCCGGATCGACGTGGGACCCCTGGTACGACGGCGCGGCGCTGGCTCGCCGGGGCGTCGTGCTGGTGACCCTGCAGTACCGCGTGGGACCCTTCGGCTGGCTCGACGTCAGCGGCCTCGGCCCGCAGTACACCAGCAGCGGCAACAACGGGCTCCTGGACCAGATGGCCGCCCTGCGTTGGGTGCGCCGCAACGCCGCCGCCTTCGGCGGGGATCCCGGGAACATCACCCTCTTCGGCGAGTCCGCCGGGGCCATCAGCATCTCGGCGCTGCTGGGCTCGCCCGCCGCCGACGGGCTGTACGACCGGGTGATCGTCGAGTCGGGCACGGCTGGCACGGTGGCGACCAGGGACTGGTCGCAGCGGGTGTTCCGACGGTTCCTGGAGCTGGCCGGCGTCGCAGCAGCGCAGGACCTGCGAGGCCTGACCACCGAACAGCTCCTGACTGCTGCTCGGGCCCTCTACGCCACGGAGTTCTCCGACACGGCCTTCCACCCGGTGGTGGACGGTTCCGTGCTGCCCGACCTGCCGATGCGTCGGATGGTCGCCGCGGACGGCCCGGACGTCCCCGTCATCATCGGCACGAACCTCGACGAGGCGCGGTACTGGCTGTACTACATCCCCGAGCTCGACCGGCTGCCGCTGCGGTACTACCGGCCCTGGCTGGAGTCCCTGGTCGGGGACCGGGCAGACGCGGTGGTCGCCGCCTACCGCGGTGAGCGCCCCGAGCTCGATGAGGCGCAGACCGGACTCGCGATGGCAGGGGACGTCGGCTTCCGGATGCCCGCGCTGCGGATGGCCGAGGCGCTGTCCGCCCGCGGCGTGCCCGTGTGGATGTACCTGACGACGCTGCAGTCGCCGGACCTCGGCGGCCGCATGGGCGCGGCGCATGCCATCGAGCTGCCGCTCGTCCTGGGCAACCGGGACGCCCCTCGCGCCCCCGAGCTGGTGGGCACGGACCCCGGCAACGCGGCGCTGTCCGAGGCCCTGCAGCGGCTGTGGGTCGGCTTCGCCAGCGGTGCGACCCCGCAGGCGGCTGGCGCGCCCGCCTGGCCGCGATTCAGCGCGGACACGCGCAGCACGCTGGTCGTCGATCGGCCGCTCGCGGTCCAGGACGATCCCTACCCCGCCAGCCGCGCGGCCTGGGGAACCATGGCCTTCGACGGATCCGACCCCGGCTTGGACCGGCTGACCCCCTTGCAGTACGAGGGCACGAACCCCAACGACCCGCTGGTCATCGCCGCTGTGATCGGGTGGGGCTGGGTGCTGCTGGGCCTCGGCCTGGTCGTGGCCGTGCTCGTCGGCTCGGCGCTGGGCGTCCGCCACCTGCTCCGGCGCCGGCGACGGTCGGCGGCACGGCCGGTGGAAGGGGCGGGCGCGCTCGCTCAGGCCGCCACCCCGGAGGGCAGGCGGCCCGTGGACCGGCCCACCGGGTAGGAGTCGGCAGCGGGTGAACGGGTTCACAGCCGCCAGCTCGTGCGTTGCTGCGTCTGTGGCGCCATGGTCGTGCATGGTGCCGGTCACGACGAACCTCCCCCGTTCGAACGGATGTTCGGATCCTCTCACCGCCTGGCGGTTCCCCGACTCCCCGCGTTGCGGCTGTGGAAGCCCAGAGCTCACGGGCCCGTGCCACTGGGACGCCTTCGGGCCGGCCCGGGGGAAGTGACGCGGGCAGGAGGCTTGAGACGCGGGCAGGAGGCGCGGGGATGCGGCGTGGGGGATGAGGCGCGCCGGCTCGGGTACGCGCGGGGTGCTGGCCCCTGGGCCGAGCCGCCGGCGGCTGCGTGCCTCCCCAACCAGCGAGGCATCAGGGGAAGTCGAGATACGCCCCCCGTCGGAGGTGCGCTGTGGGAACCGCCCTGCTGTACGGAGCGCTGGCCAGCACGAGCTTCCTGCTCGGTGCGGCGTTGGGGATCTTCACGTCGCCGCCGCGTCGGCTCGTTGCCGGTGTGGTGGCGTTCGGCGCAGGTGTGCTCGTGTCGGCCCTGACGTTCGAGCTGATGCGGGAGGCGTTCGACACCGGCGGGGCCAAGTACGCCATCGGCGGCTTCCTGATCGGCGCGGCGATCTATGTCGTTGCCGACCTCGGGCTGGAGCGCATGGCCGCGCGGTCGCCGAAGCGGACGGGCAGGGACGCCACCGACGTCGTCGAGGGCGCCGAGCACAAGCAGGAGAGCCCGGAGGTGGCAGCGATTGCCGGTACCGCGCTGCTCGTCGGTGCGATCCTGGACGGCATCCCGGAGAACATCGCGATCGGCGTGAGCCTCGACGCCCAGGGGGCGAGCCTGGGCCTGGTCCTGCTCGGGGCCGTGTTCCTCGGCAACGTCCCCGAGAGCCTGGGCAGCGCCGCGGCCATGCGCGAGGAGGGCCGTTCCAACCGATACATCCTGGGCACCTGGCTGGTGGTGGCGGTCGTGTGCACGCTCGCCACGGTCGCCGGGTACGCACTGCTGGCGGGGGTCTCGCCGGCGTTGACCAGCGCCATCCTCGCGCTGGCGGCCGGCGGCATCCTGGCCATGCTCGCCGACACGATGTTCCCGGAGGCCTTGGAGC
>DASVBK010000180.1:0-9200 GCA_036375875.1 Candidatus Nanopelagicales bacterium | reverse complement strand
CGGCGGCCGCGCTGCTGCTGCTGCTCGGGGTGCCCGAGTCCGACGTCCTGGCCGAGTACCTGCTCACCAACGAGCAGCTGCTGCCCTACCTGGCCCCGCTGTTCGCGCGCTTCGCCGCGGCCGGTGGCGACCCGGAGGTGCTGCGGCCGGTCCTCGGCGTCCAGCCCTCGTACCTGCGCACCGCCCTGGACCTCGTGCACGCCGAGCACGGCTCGATCGAAGGGTACTTCGCCAGCGCGCTGGGCCTCGGGGACGACCTGCAGCGGCAGCTGCGCGAGGTGCTGCTCCGCGGGTGACGAGCCCCGCTGCACGCCGCGTCCCGACGTACCTCGCCCGTGGGCGTCCGCGCCGGTGCCTGCGGGTTAGCGTGTGCCCGACTGCCGGCACCACGACCAGGAGGGTGGCATGCGTCCAAGTGAGGTCTTCCGGCCCGGGCTGCTCGACGGTCGGGTGGTGCTGGTCACCGGTGGCGGCTCGGGCATCGGTCGGACCATCGCCGAGGAGTGCGCCGCGCTCGGCGCCCGGGTGGCGATCGGCGCGCGCAAGCTCGAACGGCTCGAGGCCACGGCGCAGGAGCTGCGCGACGGGGGCGCCGAGGTCTTCGCCACCGCGCTGGACATCCGCGACCCGGACGCCTGCGTGGCCTGGGTCGCCGACGTGCAGCAGCACTTCGGCCAGCTGGACGTGCTGGTGAACAACGCCGGCGGGCAGTACCCGTCGGCCGCGGTCGACATCGACGCCAAGGGGTGGCGCGCGGTCGTGGACACCAACCTCAACGGCACGTGGTTCATGAGCCGGGCCTTCGCGCGCTCCCTGTTCGCCGACGGTCGCGAGGGCCGGATCATCAACATCGTCGCGAACATGTGGCGGGGGTTCCCGGGCATGGCCCACACCGGCGCCGCTCGCGCGGGCGTGGTCAACCTCACCCGCACGCTGGCGCTGGAATGGGCGAGCAAGGGCGTGCTGGTGAATGCCGTGGCGCCCGGCGTGATCCGCAGCACGGGCCTGGAGACCTACCCCGACGAGGTCCGCGCGATGGTCGAGACCGAGGTGCCCAAGCACATCCCGCTGCGACGCCTCGGCCGGACCCTCGACGTGGCCTGGGCGGTGGCCTACCTCGCCGGCCCCGCGGGGGACTACGTCACGGGAGAGACCATCTGCGTGGACGGCGGGCAGGCCCACTGGGGCACGGTGTTCCCGGTCTGAGCCCTCCGGGTCCCCGAGCCGCCCGGCCACGGAGCACCCGGGGCCCGCAGGGCCTCAGACATAGGGAGGGCGCTCGACAGCGTGCCGTCCGACGACGGCCCGGAGCCTGGGTCGCCGGTGCCGCCAAGCCCCGGGCGATCAGTCGCACGGCTGCCCGGACACCGGCACCCCGCCGCCGGACCATGTGCGAAGCTGCGCCTTGGTCGCCATGGTCCAGCCGGCCAGGCGTCGCTGCGTGGGCAGCCAGCGCTGGGGCCACGCCTGCCAGGCGCCGTCCTCGGTGCGCACCTGCAGCCTGGTGCGGGTGGCCGACACGGTGCCCCGGATCGCCGCCCACTCCGAGTAGAAGTCGCCCGTGGTCCCCGTGAGCCGGCCGTCGCGCACCCTGGCGACGACGAAGCCGCCGGTGTAGATGCCGTTGTAGCGCAACCCCTTCACCAGGTACACGCAGCTTCCCCGCGGGGGCGCGGTCCGGGTGGAGATGTCGACCACCACGCGTCCGGGGTTGCTCAGGCGTTGGACCTCGAAGGCCGCGGTCCTGGTCAGCCCGACGCCCATGCTCACGATGCCCTCGAAGTCGCCGGCACTGCGCGTGGCCAGGACGACTGGCAGGCCGAACTTCCGGGTCAGCCGCACCGTCGCGCGACCGGCGTCGTTGTGGGCCTGGGCATCCCGCAGCTCGATCCGCAGGATCGCCTTGCCGGGCATCGCCAGGGTCCGCCCCGACCCGTCCTGCACCAGGGTGCGGACGTAGCGGACGGACGCCGCGGGGGCACGGTCGCCGGCGACCTCGAGCACCACGCGGTCGAAGCCGGGGTGGTGCGCCGCGCGCAGGGCCACCACCGTGGCCAGCGGGTCGCTGGCCGCCGGCGGGGCCGCCCCGGATGCGACGCCGGCCCCCGCCGCCGACAGGAGCAGCAGGAGCGCAGCTACGAGTGCGGTGGTTCCGGCGCGCAGCAGGGACCGCATGGTGGCTCACCTCGATGCGGAGCGCCGAGCCCGCCCCAGGACTCGTGGGTGACGTCCGCTAGCCCCATGCTGTCGCCCCAGCGACGGCGGCGGAAGGGGCGTCGTGCCCCGGGGCACGGGACGAACGTGCCGCCGGCCGGGGTGACCGGCGCCGCTGCCTGCCGGCGAGGGTGCACCGGCCATGTCAGGATGTGCCGCCATGGACGCAGGCGAGGTCGAGCAGGTCGTGGAGGGGCTGCGTGCCCGCGGGATCGTGGCACAGGTCCACCGTCCCGGGCTGAACCGGGTGTGCGTGCGGGTCGTGCGCCCGGACGGGTCCGAGGCACTCTGGGACACCGACGGCGCGATGGGCCTCGAGGCGCAGGTGATGGCCAACGGGATGCTGGTCGGCTACGTGGCCACGATCCCCGGCTCCGCGCACTACGACGTCGCCCAGACCATCGAGGCCATCGCCGCCGCCAAGTACGTCGGCGGGCTGCGGTGATCCGGGTTCGTCCTGGGGCGCTGCCATGACCAAGCCCCCTGACCCCGGAACCACCGAGGTCCCGCCTGATGAGCCAGCGGCGCCGCTGGTGATCGGACGCCTCAAGGCGGTCGACACCACCGATGCGTCCTCCGCGCTGGACAAGCGCAAGACCATCATCGGCGCGATCGTCACCATCGTCGTCCTGGTGATCATCTTCGTGGGTCTGATCCCGAAGTTCGGCAGCTACGCCGACGCCTGGGCGGAGATCCAGGGGATGACCCCGGCGGCACTCGTCGCGATCGGCATCAGCGTGCTCGTCATGCTCGGGGTGTACGTCTGGCCCTACCAGGCGGCGATCCCGGGGTTGCCGTACAAGCCTGCCTTCGTCATCCGGCAGACCTCCTTCATGATCAGCAACACCATCCCGGCCGGCGGCGCCTTCGGCCTGGCGATCCAGTTCGCCATGCTCTCCAGCTACTCGGTCCCCGTGGCGGCAGCCACCGCGGGTATCGCGGTCACCAGCCTCTGGAGCCTGCTGATGACGCTCACGCTGCCGGTGTTCGGCCTGGTCGCCGCGCTGACCACCGGCCAGGTGCAGTCCCAGTGGGTCTGGGTCGCGCTGGCCGGCATCGCGGCCACCGTGGCCACGATCGTCGTCCTGTGGCTGATCCTGCGCAGCGAGCAGTCGGCACACAAGGTGGGCGAGCTCGGCAACCGGATGCTCGCCCCCGTCAACCGCCGACGCCCCAACCCGATCGATGCCGTCGGCATGGCCGTCGACCTGCGCACCAGCACCAAGGACGTGGTCTTCGGACGCTGGCGCTGGGTCACCGTCTCGAACTACCTGGTGATCCTGGCCCAGTTCGCGGTCCTGTGGTTCGCGATCCAGGGCGTGCTCGGCGACGCCCCGACCTCGTTGACCCTGGCCGGTGCCTTCGCCGCCTTCGCGATCTCCCGGATGGCCAGCATGATCCCGGTCACCCCGGGCGGGCTGGGCACCGTCGACGCGGCCCTGATCGCGCTGCTCACGACCTTCGGGCTCACCAACGAGCAGGCCGTCGCCGCCACCCTGGTCTGGCGGGCCTGCTCGTGGGTCCCGCAGGTCTGCCTGGGCATCGTCACCTTCGTCTACTGGCGGGGCGCCCAGGCCCGGGTCGGGCGAGCGGCGCGGGCGGCGCAGGGCTGAGCGCGACCCCCGTCGGCCCTGGCGTCGGTCGCCTCGGGGGTGGACCCGCGATCGCGCCGGGAGGGTGGACCGCGACTCCCCGGTAGAATCCTGCCCCGTGTTCGCATCCCTGTCCGACCGGCTGACCGCGACCTTCAAGGGCCTGCGGGGCAAGGGCCGGCTGTCCGAGGCCGACATCGCCGCGACGATCCGCGAGATCCGGATCGCGCTGCTCGAGGCCGACGTCGCCCTGCCCGCCGTCAAGCACTTCACCGAGCGCGTGCGGGAACGGGCCATCGGGGCTGAGGTCTCCGGTGCGCTGAACCCGGCCCAGCAGGTCGTGAAGATCGTGCACGAGGAGCTCATCGACCTGCTCGGCGGCGAGACCCGCCGGATGCGGCTGGCCAAGACGCCGCCCACGGTGATCCTGCTGGCCGGCCTGCAGGGCGCGGGCAAGACCACCCTGGCCGGCAAGCTCGCGGTCCACCTCAAGGCGCAGGGCCACACCCCGATGCTCGTGGCGGCCGATCTGCAGCGACCCAACGCCGTCGACCAGCTCATGGTCATCGGCGAGCGCGCGGACGTGCCCGTGTTCGCCCCCGAGCCCGGCAACACCGGCGCCAACCCGCAGGCCACGTGGGGCGATCCGGTGGCGGTGGCCCGCGAGGGCGTGGACCTCGCCCGCGTGGCCCAGCATGACGTGGTCATCGTCGACACGGCAGGGCGCCTGGCCATCGACCAGGCGCTCATGGCCCAGCTGCGGCAGGTCCGCGACGCGGTGCAGCCCGACGAGACCCTGCTCGTGGTCGACGCGATGATCGGCCAGGACGCGGTGAACACCGCGCTGGCCTTCCATGAGGGCGTCGGGTTCGACGGCGTGGTGCTCACCAAGCTCGACGGCGACGCCCGGGGCGGCGCCGCGCTGTCCATCGTCACGGTCACCGGCGTGCCGATCATGTTCGCCTCGACGGGTGAGAAGCTCACCGACTTCGAGCTGTTCCACCCCGATCGGATGGCCTCGCGCATCCTCGACATGGGCGACGTGCTGACCCTGATCGAGCAGGCCGAGAAGGCGTTCGACGCCAAGGAAGCCGAGAAGATGGCCGGCAAGGTGCTGGCCGGCGAGGACTTCACCCTCGACGACTTCCTGAGCCAGATGCAGGCCCTGCGCAAGATGGGCTCGCTGGGCAAGCTGCTCGGGATGCTGCCCGGCATGGGCGAGATCCGCGACCAGATCGAGAACCTCGACGAGCGCGAGATCGACCGCGTGCAGGCGATCATCCAGTCGATGACGCCCGGCGAGCGGGCCGACGTCAAGCTGCTCAACGGCTCGCGGCGGGCCCGCATCGCCCGGGGCTCGGGGGTCCAGGTCAGCGAGGTGAACAACCTGGTCGAGCGGTTCCTCGACGCCCAGAAGATGATGCGCCAGATGCGCTCGGGCATGGGGATGCCCGGGATGCCGGGCGTGGGCGGGTCGAAGAAGGCCAAGGGCCGTTCGGCGGTGGCGCAGCAGCCACGGGGGAAGGCCGCCAAGAAGGGCCGCTCGGGCAACCCTGCCAAGCGCGCGCAGGAGGAGGCGGCGGCTGCGGCAGCGCCTGCCGGCCTGCCCGCCGGGCTCGAGGGCTTCGACCCCGCGGCCTTCGACCCCTCGGCGCTGGACCCGGACGCCCTGGGCAAGCTCGGTGACCTGCCGCCGGCGTTCAAGGACCTGCTGAACTAGCCGGCTCCAGTGTCGCATCCCCCGGTGCGCGTGAGCCGCCGTCCGCGCACCAGCCTGAGCCTGCCTGAGGCCAGGCGCGTGGCCTTGGCCGCCCAGGGCTTCGGCCGCGGCCGGCCGTCCGGGCCCCCGACCAGCCGGCAGGTCGTCGACGTCGTGCGTCGGCTCGGGGTCGTCCAGATCGACTCGGTGAACGTGCTCACCCGGGCGCACTACCTGCCGGCGTTCTCCAGGCTCGGCGGCTACGACCGCGGGTTGCTCGACGGCGCGGCAGGCAGGGCGCCGCGCAGGCTCTTCGAGTACTGGGGGCACGAGGCCGCGCTGCTGCCCGTGGAGCTGCAGCCGTTCCTGCGCTGGCGGATGGAACGGGCCCACGCCGACGCCTGGGGCGGCATGGTGCGCATCGCGAAGGAGCAGCCGGAGCTGGTCGCCGAGGTGGCCACGGTCGTGCGCACGCACGGACCGATGAGCGCGGCGGACGTGGAGCGGGTCATCGAGCACGAGGAGCCGCGCGCCAGGGAGCACTGGGGGTGGAACTGGTCGGGCGTGAAGCGCGCGCTGGAGTATCTGTTCTGGGCCGGCGACCTCACGTCCGCAGGGCGGGACACCGCCTTCCGCCGCCGGTACGCCGACCCGGCACGGGTGCTGCCGCGCACGGTCCTCGAAGCCCCCACCCCGGGCGTCGGGGAGGCGCACCGGCAGCTGCTGCTCGTCGCGGCCCGAGCGCAGGGCGTGGCCACCGCGGCAGACCTCGCCGACCACTTCCGGCTGCCGGTGGGTGAGGCCAGGCTCGCACTCGACGGCCTGGTGGCCGAGGCCTCGCTGGTCGAGGTGGCCGTGGCCGGGTGGCCGACGGCCTACGCCCTGCCCGAGCTGCGGGTCCCGCGCCGGGTCGAGGCCTGCGCCCTGCTCGTGCCGTTCGACCCGCTCGTCTGGTTCCGGCCGCGCACCGAGCGGCTGTTCGGGATGCGCTACCGGATCGAGATCTACACCCCTGCCGAGCAGCGGGTGCACGGGTACTACGTGCTGCCGTTCCTGCATGACGAGCGGCTCGTCGCCCGCGTGGACCTCAAGGCGGATCGGGCCACGGCCCGGCTGCTGGTGCGTGCCGCGCACCCGGAGGGCGAACCCAGCGCCGCGGCGGTCGCCGCCCTGGCCGGCGAGCTGCGGGCGCTCGCGGACTGGTTGGGATTGGGCGAGGTCGTGGTCGAGCCCGTCGGGGCGCTCGCCCCGCAGCTGGCGGGGGTCGTGGCCGCGGGGCCGTGATCGGCGGGGCGCCCGGGGGGTCCGGCTGGCGGCAGCCCTCCGCACGCGGCACGGCGCCACCGATCCGCCCGTGGCAGCCACCCGCCGTGCTCGTCTTTGAGCAATCAGCGGCCGGGATGGCACAATGACCGGGTCCCGCGCCGTCCGTGGTCCCTCTCAACCATCGGTCGATGCGATCCACGCGGTCCTGCACGCGCCGGTGCCCCCATGCCTGCGCCGCCGGATCCACCTCCAGCACGGAAAGTGATACGACCCACAGTGGCTGTCAAGATCAAGCTCAAGCGCATCGGCAAGACGCGCAACCCGCAGTACCGGATCGTCATCGCCGACTCGCGCACCGCGCGCAGCGGCAGGGCCATCGAGGAGATCGGCATCTACCAGCCGCGCCGCGAGCCCAGCCTGATCCAGGTGGACTCCGAGCGCGCGCAGTACTGGCTGGGGGTCGGCGCGCAGCCGACCGAGCCCGTGCTCGCCATCCTCAAGGTCACCGGCGACTGGCAGCGGTTCAAGGGCCTGCCCGGCGCCGAGGGCACCCTGCAGGTGGCCGAGCCGAAGGCCGACAAGCAGGCGGTGTTCGAGGCTGCCGTGCGGTCCGCCGAGGACGCCGGCAAGGCCTCGAGGGCCAAGGCGCCCAAGCCGCAGGCTGAGCGCGTGGCCCCGCAGGAGCCCGTCGAGGTGCCTGCTGCCGCCGCGGTCGTCGAGCCCGCAGCTGCCGAGGTCAGCGCCGACGACCTGGCCGAGGCGGCCGAGCAGGTGACCGACGGCGCGTCGGCTGCCAGCGAGGCCACCGAGACCCCAGGTGCTGACGAGACCGCCGAGGCCGCCGAGGCCAAGGACGCCCCGGACGCGGCCGCCGGCGAGTCCGCCGAGGCGACCCCCTCGGCATGAGCGCCGTGATCGAGGACTCGCTCGAGCACCTCGTGAAGGGCATCGTCGAGCACCCCGACGACGTCACCGTGCGGGCCCGCTCGCGGCGCGGTCCGCGCGAGCGGGGGTCCTCGACGACCTATCAGGTTCGGGTGCATCCCGACGACATCGGTCGGGTGATCGGCCGGGGTGGGCGCACCGCCACGGCGATCCGCACCGTGGTCAGCGCGATCTCCGGCGGCCGCCCCGTCCGCGTGGACTTCCTGGACTCCGACGAGCACTGATGCGCGTGGTGGTCGGCCGGATCGGCCGGGCCCAGGGCATCCGTGGTGAGGTCACGGTCGAGGTGCGCACGGACGCCCCCGAGGAGCGGTTCGCCTCGGGGGCGATCCTGTTCTCGGCCGGGCGCACCGGCGTGCCCCCGCAGCTCGTCGTGGCGGCGCACCGCTGGCAGTCCGGTCGACTCATCCTGGCCATCGAGGGCGTGGCCGACCGCACGGCGGCAGAGGGCCTGCGCGGGGTGATCCTCGAGGCGGAGGTCGATCTCGTCGCCGGGGAGGACGACGAGTACCACGACCTCGCGCTCGTCGGGCTCGCAGTGCGGACGGTCGACGACGAGGTGCTCGGCGTGGTCGGCGAGGTGCTGCACCTGCCCAGCCAGGACCTCCTGGTGGTCACCCGGGAGGGGCAGCCCGAGCTGCTCGTGCCCTTCGTCCGGGCCCTGGTCCCCACCGTCGACGTCCCGGGCGGGTTCGTCGTCGTGGACCTGCCCGAAGGGCTGGCGGAGGGCGCGGGCGAGGTGGCGCCTGGGGTGCAGGAGCCCTAGGTGCGCATCGACGTCGTCTCGATCTTCGGCGAGTACCTCGCCCCGCTGCACCTGTCGCTGGTCGGGCGGGCGATCGCCGACGGCCTGATCACGCTGCACGTGCACGACCTGCGCGACTTCACCCATGACCGGCACCGCACGGTCGACGACGCGCCCTACGGCGGCGGGCCCGGGATGGTGATGAAGCCCGAGCCGTGGGGCGAGGCTTTGCGCCACGTGCTGGCACTGGGCGATCCCGCGCACCCGGTCCGGCTCGTCGTGCCCACCCCCAGCGGGCGCCGGTTCACCCAGCCGATGGCCGATGCCTGGGCGCACGACCAGCGGCTGGTGTTCGCCTGCGGGCGCTACGAGGGCATCGATGCCCGGGTCGTCGACTGGGCGGCGAGCCTCGAGGTCGGTGGTGCCCCGGTGGTGGTCGAGGAGGTCTCCATCGGCGACTACGTGCTCGCCGGCGCCGAGGCGGCAGTCCTGGTGATGGTCGAGGCGGTGGCCCGGCTCGTCCCCGGCGTGCTCGGCAACGAGGCCAGCCACGCCGACGACTCGTTCGCCGCCGGCGCGATGGCGGGGCTGCTCGAGGGTCCGGTCTACACCCGTCCGCCGGTCTGGGAGGGCCGGTCCGTGCCCGCAGTGCTCGCCTCGGGCGACCATGCGGCGGTGGCCCGATGGCGCCACGACCAGGCCCTCGCCCGGACCCGCGCGATGCGCCCGGACCTGCTCC
>DASVBK010000177.1:0-6155 GCA_036375875.1 Candidatus Nanopelagicales bacterium | reverse complement strand
CTCGGCCTCGTACGCGACCCGATCCCGGGTGACCCCCGGCACGTCCTGCACGACGGCCTCGCGGCGGCCGAGGATGCGGTTCACCAGGGTCGACTTGCCCACGTTGGGCCGGCCGATGACCGCGACCACGGGCAGGGCGTGGCCGGCGGCCTCCTCGAGGTCGTCCTCGTCGAGGTCCACGCCGAACTCAGCGGCGGCCGCAGCCAGGGCGGCGCGCTCGGCGTCGGCGTCCCAGTCATCGTCGGACTCGCCCGACCCGGACTCGCCCAGCTCGGGCTCGTCCGCACCCCAGCCCATGGGATCCACGTCCTCCACGGTGACCCAGCCCTCGGCGTCGGCAAGGCGGAGGGCGTCGGCTGGGTCCACGGCCCGGGACACGGCGTCGGCGTCGGGCTGCTCAGGGGTCACACCGGCCAAGGGTACCGGGAACCGGGGAGCCTCCCCGGCGCTCAGGAAGCCGCGGCCTGCTGCACGATCGCCACCACCGCGGCGATCACCTCGTCGAGCGTGCGGTGGGTGCCGTCCACATGCACAGCACCCGGGGCCATCATCAGCGGCGAGACGGCACGGGTCGAGTCGATCGCATCGCGAGCGGCGAGCGAGGCGGCCGTGGCCGCGACGTCGCCCGCGCCCGGCGCGCTCCCCGCTCGCCCGGCGTCCTCGAGCGCGCGCCGGGCAGCCCGGGCCGCTGCGTCGGCAGTCAGGTAGACCTTGGCCGTGGCGTCGGGCAGCACCACGCTGCCGATGTCCCTGCCCTCCACGACGATGCCTTGCCCCTGCCCAAGGGCCTCACGCACCACCTCGCGCTGCAGCGCCACGAGGCGCTCACGCACCTGCGGGACCGCCGCCACCGGGCTCACGGCGGCGGTGACCGCCTCGCCGCGGATCGCCACCCCCACGTCCACGCCGTCGACGGCGATGGTGGGGGCGTCCGGATCGGTCGTCGAGGTCAGCGTGGGCCGGTGGGCGTGTGCGGCGACCGCGGCGGGGTCGTGGACGTCCACGCCCTGCTGGAGCATGAACCAGGCCATCGCGCGGTACATCGCGCCGGTGTCCAGGTAGGCCAGGCCCAGCGCGCGGGCCACGCCCCGGCTGGTGCTGGACTTGCCGCTGCCCGAGGGCCCATCGATCGCCACGACCGCCTGAGACGTCTGCACGGACCGCAACCCTAGCCGCCGGGCATCCCGCCCCTCGGGGCGAAGGGCCCAGGACGACGCATCAACCGCGGACGTCCCAGCCGCCCTGACGCAGCGCCTCGGCCAGGGCCTCGGCGATCCCAGCACCCACCGACAGCTCGACCACGCCCGTCGGCCGGCCCAGGACGTGCTCGATGCGCACGTCCTCCACGGACACGCCAGCTGCCGCGACCGCCGCGAACAGCCGGCCCAGCTCCCCTGGGGCGTCGGCCACGGCGACCGGCAGCTCGACGACGGGCGCCGGCCGGGCACCGTGCTTGCCCGGCACCCGCGCCCGCCCGGCGTTGCCCCGGCGGAGCGTGTCGTCGAGCACCTCGGCCCGACCGTGGTCGGCCGAGCGCAGGGCGTCGAGCAGCACGTCGAGGTCTGCGCGTACGTCAGCGAGGACCTCGGCGACCTGGGCGGCGTTGGCCGAGAGGATCTCGACCCACAGGTGCGGGTCGGAGGCGGCGATGCGCGTCATGTCGCGCAGGCCCTGCCCAGCGATCGACACCGCCAGCTCCGAGGAGTCGAGCAGCCGCGCGGCCAGCAGCGAGGACAGCACCTGCGGCGCGTGGGACACGACGGCCACGGCCCGGTCGTGCTCCTCGGCGGGCATGAGCACCGGCAGCGCCCGCGCCGCCAGCGCGAGCTCCTGGACCGCCGCCACCGCGCCTGGCTCGGCCGCGGGATGCGGGGTGATGACCCAGGGGCGGTCGTCGATGAGGTCGGCGCGGGCTGCCGCGGGGCCCGAGAGCTCGCGGCCGGCCATCGGATGGCCCCCCACGTAGCGCCGCACGTCGGCGCCGGTGGCGTCCAGCGCACGTTGCACGGGCACCTTGACCGAGGCGACGTCCGTGACCACTGCGCCGGGGAACCGGGCCAGGGCCTCGCCGACGACGCCGGCGGTGGCAGCCGGTGGCACCGCCACGACCACGAGCGAGGGAGGCACGTGCGTGCCCGGCGCCGGCACCCCCGCCCCCCGTCCGACGGCCACGGCCAGGGCCGCCGGGTCGGCGTCGGCGAGCCACACGGTCACGTCGCGACGCCGCAGGGCCTGGCCGAGCGAGGCGCCGATCAGGCCGGTGCCCACGATGAGCACGGGCTGCGGCAGGCCGCTGACCTGGCTCGCTCGACGCGGTCCGGCAGGCAGCTCGCTCACTGCGCGAGGTCCGTGCGCAGCGCCTCGGCGCCGCGCGTGTACACGTGCGTCACCTCGCGGCGCGGCAGGTCGCACTCCACGTGTGCCATCACCCGCACCACGCGCGCCATGGCCCCGGCCACATCCAGCTCCTGCGCGCAGATCAGGGGCACGTCGCCGATGTCCAGGGCCCGCGCCGCGCCCGCGGGGAAGGCGCACACGAGGTCCGGGGTGGCGGTGAACAGCACCGAGATCAGCTCCGCGGTGGTCAGGCCGTTGCGCTCGAGCATGGCCGACAGCAGCTCGACGACCGCCTCGCGCATCTCGTCGGCGTCGTCGGCCTGAAGGTGGGTCGCGCCGCGGATCGCCCGCACCGCCATGGCTGCCTCCCCGGTCCCTCGGGCAGCGCCCGCGTTCCCCACTCGGTCGCGCACAGCCTAACGGCCGGCCGACGCCGGGCTAGAGCCCGACAGCGGTGTAGATGGAACGGGCCTCGGCGGCGGAGAGCACGCGGACCGTCCCGGGGCGCTGCTGCCCCAGGGCGATGGGGCCCACCTTCGTGCGCGCCAGCTCACGCACGGGATGCCCGACGGCGTCGAGCATCCGCCGCACGATGTGGTTGCGGCCCTCGTGCAGCACCAGCTCCACGAGGACCTGCCCCGGGGTGCTCTGCACCACCCGGAACTCGTCGACCCGGGCTGGGCCGTCGTCGAGCTCGATGCCCTCGAGGAGCTGGCGTCCGACCGAGCGCGGCAGCGGCCCGTCCAGGAGGGCGAGGTACGTCTTCGGCACGCCGTGGGAGGGGTGCGACAGCCGGTTGGCCAGCTCGCCGTCGTTCGTGAGCAGGATCAGGCCCTCGGTGTCCGCATCGAGCCGGCCCACGTGGAACAACCGCTCGGGACGGTTGGCGACCAGGTCCCCGAGGCACGGCCGGCCTCGCTCGTCGGACATCGTGGACAGCACGCCGCGCGGCTTGTTCACCGCGACCACGATGAGCCCCGCAGCGGTCGGCACGCGCTCGCCGTCGACGCGGATCACCGCCGTCTGCGGGTCGACCCGGACACCCTGCTCGCGGACCACCCGGCCGTCCACCTCGACGCGACCGCGGGCGATGAGCTCCTCGCAGGCGCGCCGGCTGCCCAGCCCCGCCGCAGCGAGCACCTTCTGCAGCCGCACGCCCTCCGTGGCCCCGCCGTCGCCGCGCTGGCCGCGGCCAGATCCCTGCCGGCCGCTCATGCCCGGTCCACCAGGTCGCCGAGCTCGTCGTAATTGGGCACGTGCTCGGCCAGGGGCGGCAGCTGCGCGAGGTCACTGATGCCCAGCCGTTCCAGGAAGTACGCGCTCGTGCGCAGCAGCGTGGCCTGGCTGCCGGGCTCCACGCCGGCCTCCTCGATGAGGCCGCGCGTGAGCAGGGTGCGGACCACCCCGTCGACGTTCACGCCGCGCACTGCGCTGATCCGGCCCCGGGAGATGGGCTGGCGGTAGGCGATGATCGCCAAGGTCTCCAGGGCCGCCTGGGTGAGCCGGGCCTGCTGGCCGTCCACGACGTACCGGCTCACCACCTGCGCGCAGTCGGCACGGGTGTAGAAGCGCCAGCCGCCAGCGACCTCGCGCAGGTCGAACCCGCGGCCGTCCTCGGTGTACTGGGCACTGAGCCCGCGCACGACCGCCTCGACCTGCTCGACGGGACGTCGCACGACAGCGGCCAGCGAGACCAGGTCCAGCGGCTGGTCGGCCAGCAGCAGCACCGCCTCGCAGGCCGCCTCGAGCGTGGGAGCGCCGAGTGCGTCGGGCAGCAGGGCATCGTCGTCATCGGTCACCGAAGCGACCAGTTCACGCTCGGATTGCCGCCCCACGAGCACGGGGTCTGCTGGCTCGGCTCCCGGCAGCACGTCAGTCACCCCAGCGCCCTGCTCCATCACGCCTCCTCAGGGGGTGCGGGCACCCCGGCGAACTCGTCGGTGACCGCCCGCGCGGCGATCGCCCGGGCGTCAGCGGCACCAGCGCCGGCATCGTCCGGCGGCGACCATCGCACGGTGAGGTCGCCCAGGGCCGCGGCCTGCTCGAAGCTCACCACACCGTCGCGGTAGAGCTCGAGCAGCGCGAGGAACCTGCCCACCACGACCAGCGTGGATCCGGCGTCCTCGGTGAGGGCCCGGAAGGTCAGCGTGCCCCGGCGCCGCAACCGCTCCACCAGGATCGCCGCCTGCTCGCGGACACTCACCGCAGGGGCGTGCACATGCGCCACGGACACGCCCGGCTCGGGCGGCCGCGGGGCCAGTGCCGACTCGGCGATCGCGGCGAACTCCTGCGGCCCGAGGCCCAGCAGCACCTCGGGCAGCAGCTCGGCGAGCCACGGCTCGAGGCCCACATCGCGCGCGCGCCGCCGTGCGGCGTCGGCGAGCATGCCGTCGAGCAGTGCCGAGACCTCCTTGAAGGCGCGGTACTGCAGCAGTCGCGCGAACAGCACGTCGCGCGCCTCGAGCAGCGCGAGGTCCTCCTCGTCCTCGACCGAGCCGTCGGGCAGCAGCCGGGCGGCCTTGAGGTCCAGCAGCGTCGCGGCGATCACCAGGAACGAGGTCGCCTCGTCCAGGTCCCACCCCGGTCCCTGCGCCCGCACGTGGGCGATGAAGTCGTCGGTGACGGTGTGCAGCGCGAGCTCGGTGACCTCGATGCGGTGCTTGGCGATCAGGCTCAGCAGCAGGTCGAAGGGGCCCTCGAAGCCGCCCACGCGCACGGCGAACGCGGTTGGCGGGACCAGCTCCGAGCCCTCGGCGCCGCGGGCCTGCTCCAGTCTGCGGGGCACCGCCTCGGCGGCCTCCGCGGTGATCACCGCATCATCCGAGCGCCAGCTGCTCAGCAGCCGGGTCTGTCGGGTCCGGCGGCTCCTCGACGCCTGGGTGGTCGCCGGCCTCGCGGACCTCGACACTGGCGGGGTCCGTGCGCGCGAGCACCTCGCGCGCCAGCTGCCGGTAGGCGGCCGCGGCGGCCGACTCCGGCGCGTAGGTCGTGATCGGGACCCCCGCCACCGAGGTCTCCGGGAACTTCACGGTGCGGGTCACCACCGTGTGGAACGCCTGGTCGCCGAACGCCTCGACCACGCGGGCCAGCACCTCCCGGGAGTGCACCGTCCGATCGACCATCGTGGCCAGCACGCCGAGCAGCTGGAGGTCCGGGTTGGTCCGCTGCTGGATCTTGCGGATCGTGTCCTGCAGCAGCGCCACGCCGCGCAGCGAGAAGTACTCGCACTCCACCGGGATCATCACCCAGCGCGCCGCGGTCAGCGCGTTCACGGTGAGCAGGCCCAGCGACGGCTGGCAGTCGATGAGGATCACGTCGTAGTCGTCGGCGATCGGCACGAGCGCGCGGTGCAGCGCCTGCTCGCGACCCACCTCGGAGACCAGCAGCAGCTCGGCCCCGGAGAGGTCGATGTTCGCCGGCAGCAGGTCCATCCCGGGCACCGACGTCGGGCGGATCACCTCGCGAGCGGTCCGGTCCGCGCCGATCATCACGTCGTAGATCGTGTGCTCGAGGGTGTGGGGGTGGATGCCCACGCCGGCGCCGAGGGCGCCCTGTGGGTCGAAGTCCACGAGCAGCACGCGGCGGCCGTACTCCGCCAGGGCGGCGCCCAGGTTGATCGTGGTCGTGGTCTTGCCCACCCCGCCCTTCTGGTTGCACAGGGCGATCACCTCGGCGGGGCCGCTCGTCGTCCGGGCACCGGGGCGACCGAAGTGCGGCAGCGGCCGGCCGGTCGGGCCGAGGCCGTCGCTCCTGCGCGATGCCATGGGAGGGACCTCCTGTGCTGGGGAAGCGGGCACAGCCTACGCGAGGGCAGCGCC
>DASVBK010000128.1:0-5697 GCA_036375875.1 Candidatus Nanopelagicales bacterium | reverse complement strand
GTGGCCCCACCACTGGACGCCAGCTACAACGACACCAGCGTCTTCATGCGGGAGCTCTCCAGCCTCAGCGACGCCGCACCCACCGAGGACGCCCCCGTCGTCACCCGGCTCGTCGTGCCGCTGACCCCGCAGCCGCGCAAGCGGCGGTTCTGGGGTCGCTGAGCCCCTCGAGGCGGCCACGGACCGGGAGGTCGGGGTCGAGGGCCGCCGCCCGGCCGTGCGCGCGCAGCCTCACTCCAACTCGAGCAGCACGGTCATCGGACCGTCGTTCACCAGTTCCACCCGCATGCTCGCACCGAACCTGCCCTCGGCCACCGGGGCACCGCGCTCGCGCAGCCGCTCGGCGAAAGCATGCACCAGTGGCTCGGCGACGGCGGCGGGGGCGGCGGCCTCCCAGGTCGGGCGACGGCCCTTGGTGGTCGCGCCGTAGAGGGTGAACTGGCTGACCACGAGCACGGGCAGGCCGAGGTCGGCCGCCGAGGACTCCCGCGGTCGACCGGAGGTCCCGCCCGGCGGCACGCCGTGCGCAGCCGCCGCGGCACCGTCGAAGATGCGCAGCTCATGCACCTTGTCGGCCAACCGCCCTGCCAGCGATGCGGTGTCGGCATGCGTGACGCCGACCAGCACGCAGAGCCCGGGTCCCTCGATGCTGCCGACGACCGCGCCGTCCACCACGACCCGCGCGCCGTCCACCCGCTGCACCACCGCCCGCATGGGCCCATGCTGCCATCGGCGCGCTGCCGGGCTACCCGGGCAGCGGCACCGACCAGTGCACCTGGATCGAGCGCGGCGCGACGAGCACGACGTCCCCGGCGCCGCGCACCAGGCCGGGCGGCGGCTCATCGGCACCCAGGGCGGCGGAATCGATGTGCGGCGCCCAGCCGTACCCAGGGCTCGGGATCGGCGCCGGAGTCGTCACCGGCAGCACGAACCCGACGGGCAGCGGCGTCCCGTTCACCAGTGCCAGCAGGTGCTGGTCGACCATGGGCCGGCCGAAGGGGTCGCGATCGGGGGCCACGGTGCCGTCGACGAACACGGCGACCGCGCGGCGCGCCTCGTCCTGCCACCGGGGCACGTCCATCGCCGCGCCGTCAGGCCCGAACCAGACCGAGTAGCCGGGATCCGCCAGGTACCGGCGCCGGCGGAGCACGGGATGGGCCCGTCGCATCGCGATGAGGCGTCGGGTGAACGCGAGCAGCTCGCGGTCGGCGTGCGCCCAGTCGAACCACGACACCTCGTTGTCCTGGCAGTACGCGTTGTTGTTGCCCTGCTGCGTGCGGCCGAGCTCGTCGCCGCCGAGCAGCATCGGCACGCCGCGTGAGAGCAGCAGGGTGGTGAGGACCGCGCGCACGTCCCGCATCCGTGCGGCCACGATGGCCGGGTCGTCGGTCGGCCCCTCGACGCCGTGGTTCCACGAGCCGTTGTCGTCGGCGCCGTCGCGGTTGTCCTCGCCGTTGGCCTCGTTGTGCTTGCGCTCGTAGCTGACCAGGTCGGCGAGGGTGAAGCCGTCGTGGCAGGTCACGAAGTTGATCGACGCATGCGGCCGGCGGCGGCTGGGCCCGTAGATGTCGGCCGAGCCAGCGACCCGCGTCGCGAGCTCCGGCAGCACGCCCGGCCGGCGGCCCTGCCAGAAGGCGCGCACCGTGTCGCGGTAGCGGCCGTTCCACTCGCTCCACGTGTCGGGGAAGGCCCCGATCGCGTAGCTGTCGACCTGCCCGACGTCCCACGGCTCGGCGATGAGCTTCACGCGGCTGAGCACGGGGTCCTGGTCGACCAGCGCGAAGAACGACGACAGCCGCTGGAACGTGCCGTCCTCGCGGGCCAGCGCGGTCGCCAGGTCGAACCGGAAGCCGTCGACGCCCATGTGCTGCACCCACCAGCGCAGCGAGTCCATGATCAGCCGCAGCGTCACGTGGTCGTCGACGTTGTAGGAGTTGCCCGTGCCCGTGGTGTCCAGGTAGCGCGCCGGGTCGTGGGGGTCCACCCGGTAGTAGCCGTGGTTGTCGATGCCACGGAAGCACACGCTCGGGCCGAAGGAGTCCCCCTCGGCGGTGTGGTTGTAGACCACGTCGAGCAGCACCTCGAGGCCATGGCGGTGCAGGGTGTGGACCATCTGCTGGAACTCGCGCACCTGGCCGCCCACCCAGCCGGCGCGCGCCGCGGCCGAGTAGCCGTCGTGGGGCGCGAAGAACCCGAGCGTGTTGTAGCCCCAGTAGTTGCCGACGCCCGCGCGGGCCTGGGCGCTGGCGGTGATGTGCTGGTGCACCGGCAGCAGCTCCACCGCCGTCACCCCCAGCCCCGTGAGGTGCCCCAGCGCCGCCGGATGGGCCAGCCCCGCGTAGGTGCCGCGCAGCTCGGGCGGCACCTCCGGGTGGGTCATCGTGAACCCCTTGACGTGCACCTCGTAGATGATCGAGTCGGCGTACGGGATGGCGGGGCGGCGGTCGAGCTCCCAGTCGAAGGTCGGGTCGACCACCAGTGCCAGGGGCACGTGACCGGCCGAGTCCAGCGCGGACGGGCGGCGGGGATCCGCCCAGTCGTAGTCGAAGACCTCGGGGCCCCACCGCACCTGGCCGGTGACCGCCCGGGCGTACGGGTCGAGCAGCAGCTTCTGGGGGTTGCAGCGCAGGCCACGGGTGCGGTCCCACGGCCCGTGCACCCGGTAGCCGTAGCGCTGGCCCACCCCCACCCCGGGCACGAACCCGTGCCAGACCCCGTTGTCGAAGTCGGTCAGGGCCAGCCTGGTCTCACGGCCCTGCTCGTCGACCAGGCAGAGGTCCACGGCCTCGGCAACCTGGCTGGCCACGGCGAAGTTCGTCCCCCCGGGCTCCGGGGTGGCGCCCAGCGGGACGTGGCTGCCGGGCCAGACCTGCGGCTGCACCCGACCAGCGTGGCACTGCGGGCGCCGGGAGGGCGGCCGGGAGCCCGGCACCGGCCGGCGGGTTGCGGGCAGCGGGCAACGGCTTGCGCCGGGGTCAGGGCAGGACGACGACCTGCTGCGAGGCCACCACGTCGCCCGCACCCGTGCTGATGAGGAGGTCGGCACCCGGGTCGGCGCCCCGCTTGACCACCACGGTGGCGATCGGGCCGAGCTCGTGGTGCCGGGCCGCGGTGCCCACCCAGCCGACGACCCGCTCCCCGATGAGGACGTCGTCGCCGTGGCCCGGCAGCACGCCAGCGGAGCCGTCGAGGTGCGCCAGGGCCAGCCGGCGCGGCGGGCGGCCGAGGTTGTGCACCCGGGCCACCGCCTCCTGGCCGCGGTAGCAGCCCTTGGCCAGATGCACGCCCGCGCCGATCCAGCCGACCTCGTGCGGCAAGGTGCGGTGATCGGACTCGAAGCCCAGTCGGGGCACCGCCGCCGCCACCCGCATCGCCTCGAGGGCCCAGGTGCCAGCCGGGGCACCGCTGGCGCTGATCCGCGCCGCCACCGCCTCCCGCGGGACGAGCACCTCCCGGCCCACGAGCGGGGCTGGCCGCTGCGCGACGTAGCGCGTCGCGTCGCCGCCCCGGTCCGCCCCCGAGGGGGTCGGCGTCGCCCCGCGGTAGTCCCCGGGGACCAGCCAGGTCGGCGCGTCGTCGGGGTCGGGTTCCGCGACCGGCTCCCAGACCACCGCCAGGTCCGGGCGCGGCACCACCTCGACCCGCATGAGGAAGCGCATCGAGTCCAGGTACGCGCGCAGCGCCTGCCCGGTGCCCGGTTCGACGGTGAGCAGGGCGCCGTCGGTGGTCTCGACCAGGTGCAGCTCGTGCTCGACGTGCCCGTGCGGGCTGAGGATGAGCACCAGCCGGGAGTCACCCGGCTCCAGGTCGAGCAGGTGGGCGGTGGTGAGGCTGTGCAGCCAGGGCAGCCGGTCGGCGCCGGTCACCGCCAGGACGTCGCGATGACCCAGGTCGACGGCGCCGCGTCCGGCGGCCAGGGCCCGCTGCTCGGCGTGCGGGTCCCCGTAGTGCCAGGGCACGCCAGCGTCGACGGAACCGGGCGGGGCAGGGATCGGCTGCGGGGTCACGCCGGGGACAACGCCTCGTCCGCCTCGTGACTTCCCGGGGCGCAGCCTGCGCACCGCCCGTGCAGGGCCAGGTGCGTGAGGTCGACGCGGAACCCGGTGGTGCGGTGCACCGCCTCAGCCATCTCCAGCGCCACCGTGACGGCCTGCTGGTCGACCGCGCCGCAGGCCTCGCAGACCAGGTGCAGGTGCGGCTCCTCGTCGACGGAGTGGTAGGTGGGGGCGCCGTGGTGCAGGTGGGTGTGCGTCACCAGGCCGACCGCCTCGAGGGCCTCCAGGGTGCGGTAGACCGTCGAGAGGCTGACCTCGGGGAGCGTGCGCTGCACCGAGACCGCGAGCTGGTCGACGCTGGCGTGCCCGAGCTCGTCAAGGGCCCCGAGCACCGCGCAGCGCTGCTCCGTGGCGCGCAGGCCAGCCGCGCGCAGCCGGGCGGCCGCATCAGGGGGGCTGGCCGGGGCGGTCACGGTCAGCCCGCAGGCGGGACGGCGACGGGCTCGAGGGCGATCGCCAGGTGGTTCGTCAGCGGATGGCCGACGGCCGCCATGTCGTAGGTGCTCAGCAGCCGGCCCTCGACCAGGCCGTAGAGCCGGTGGCCCGAGCTGACCTCCTTGGCCGACTCCGTGCGCACGATGGCATCCGTGGTGAGTTCGAGGCGGGCGCCGGTGACCCGTGCGTCACGCAGCGCGGTGACCTCCACCCGCCCGAGCCACAGCTCCAGGAAGCCGGTGGGATGGGTGAGCAGCACCTCGACGCCGTTGTCGGGGCGGGGCCGCCAGTAGCCGGACTCCGTGGCGGCCGGGCGCACCCGCTGGTTCTCCGGGTCGACGATCCAGGACACGGCTCGGTACTCGAGGAAGGGCCTGCCGTCGCACGCGAACTCGACGACCTGCTCGTAGCGGAAGGGTTCGATGGTCGGGTAGCTGCCCTCGCCGATGCCGCCCCAGCGGCCGAGCAGCCAGCTCAGGTGCGCCAGCTCGCCGGGCAGCCCGGACAACTCAGGCCTGGCCCTTGTACAGCTTGTAGACCACGTAGCCGGCGAACCAGACGATGACCAGGCTGATCAGCACGAGCAGCGACGTGTAGAAGATCTCGACGGCGTCCACGGCCCGGAGTCTAGCCCGGCGGCGGCTGCCGCACGCGGCGCCTACCGTGGGGGCATGCCGACCCGCAGCCTCGTCGTGAAGTGCACCACGCTCGACCCGGAACCCTGCTCGCAGGCGTTCACGGTGGCGGCCACCGCGCTGGCCGCCGGGGCGCGGGTCTCGGTGTGGCTCACCGGGGACGCGACGCTGCTGGCCACCCCCGGCCGAGCGGAGGAGTCCAGCCTGCCGCATGCCGCCCCACTGGCCGACCTGCGCGATGCCGTGCTGGCCGAGGGCACCCTCACGGCCTGCACCCAGTGCGTGGCGCGCCGGGGCCTGGCGCAGGAGGACCTGCTGCCGGGAGTCCGCATCGCAGGTGCCGCGTCGTTCGTCGACGAGGTGCTCGCCGAGGGCGCCCAGGCGCTGGTCTACGGCGCGGGCACCGCGACCTAGCTGGCGCGGCCGGCGCCGGGGGTCAGGCCCGGCGCAACCGCTGCGCGCGCAGGTACAGCTCGCAGCCGATGCAGAAGTCGAACGCGGCGTTGAGGAAGGCCGCGGCCAGGGCGAACCCGATCGCGCCGAGCGCCAGCCACTGCACGCCCACGGCGAAC
>DASVBK010000171.1:0-7364 GCA_036375875.1 Candidatus Nanopelagicales bacterium | reverse complement strand
CCCGTCCCGGCGGCTGACCCCGTGGCCGACGCCGTCGTGGCGATCGTCTCGGAGATGACCGGCTACCCGCCGGAGCTGCTCGACGTCGACCTCGACCTCGAGGCCGACCTGGGCGTCGACACCGTGAAGCAGGCCGAGGTGTTCGCCGCGGTCCGGGAGCGGTTCGACGTCGAGCGCGACGAGAACGTCGCCCTGCGCGACTTCCCGACACTCACGCACGTGATCGCCTGGGTGCGCGACAAGACCGGCATCGCCGCGCCCACGGCGGCTGCTGCCGTCACGGTGACCGCGGCCGCTGCTCCGGCTCCGGCCCCTGCTGCCGCCCCGGCACCCGCGGCTGCCGCCCCCGGCGACGAGGTCACCGACGCCGTCGTGGCGATCGTGGCCGAGATGACCGGCTACCCGGCCGAGCTGCTCGACCTGGACCTCGACCTCGAAGCCGACCTCGGCGTCGACACCGTCAAGCAGGCCGAGGTGTTCGCCGCCGTGCGCGACCGCTTCAACGTCGAGCGCGACCCCAACCTGCAGCTGCGCGACTTCCCCACCCTCACCCACGTCATCGGCTGGGTCCGCGACAAGACCGGCATCCAGGCCACCGCGCCCGCTGCCGAACTCGCCGCCGGCGACCCGATCCTGGCGCGCGTCGAGGAGCTGACGCCGGCCGCTGCGGCTGCGGCACCCCCGGCTGCCGGGCCGGACGAGGTGACCGATGCCGTCGTCGGGATCGTGGCCGAGATGACCGGCTACCCGGCCGAGCTGCTCGACCTGGACCTCGACCTCGAAGCCGACCTCGGCGTCGACACCGTCAAGCAGGCCGAGGTGTTCGCCGCCGTCCGCGACCGCTTCAACGTCGAGCGCGACCCCAACCTGCAGCTGCGCGACTTCCCCACCCTCACCCACGTCATCGGCTGGGTCCGCGACAAGACCGGCATCCAGGCAGCCTCGGCCACCACTGCCGCGGCGGCAGCCCCGGTCGCCGCAGCACCGGCTCCGGCATCCGAGGCGGCCCCGGCCTTCGTCGGCGATCTCGACGCCGTCGACGCGCTGCCGCGGCGCGTGCCGATGCCGGCCCTGCGCCCGGCGCTCGGCGCGTGCGTGCCGAGCGGCGTGCAGCTCGACGCCGACGCTCGTGTGCTGGTCGTCCTGGACGAGGGCGGCGTGGGCGCGGCGCTGGTCAAGAAGCTGGCCAAGCGCGGCACCGCCGTGCTCGCCCTGGAGTCCGCCACGGGCACCGACGAGCTGCTCGCCGCGGTGGGAGAGTTCACCAAGGACGACGGCCCGCTGACCGGCGTCTACTGGCTGGCCTCCCTCGATGACGAGGGGCCGTTGGCCGGGCTCGACCTCGCGACGTGGCGCGAGGCGCTGCGCCGGCGGGTGGTCGCGCTGCACGCCCTGTTCCACCAGGTGGTCGAGGACGAGCCGTTCCTGGTCGTCGGCAGCCGCCTCGGCGGGTTCCTGGGCTACGACGCAGCAGGCGCCACCTCCCCGCTCGGCGGGGCCGTGGTCGGCTTCGCCAAGTCGTACAAGAAGGAGCGCCCGGAGGTGCTGGTCAAGGCCGTCGACTTCCCGGCCAGCCGCAAGACCAGTGCCCTGGCCGACGCGCTGCTCGACGAGACGCTGGCCGACCCGGGCTGCGTCGAGATCGGGCACACCGGCGGCGGACGCTGGGGCGTCGGCCTCGTGGAGGTGCCGTTCACCCCACAGGACGCGCCGGCCGATGGTGCGATGCAGCTGGGTCCCGACTCGGTGTTCGTGGTCACGGGCGCGGCGGGCAGCATCGTCTCGGCGATCACCGCCGACCTGGCCAGCCACTCGGGCGGCACGTTCCACCTGCTGGACCTGGCGCCGAAGCCCGATCCGGCCGACGCCGACCTGCAGGCCTACCTCGCCGATCCGGGCGCGCTGAAGCCGCGCATCGCCGAGCAGCTCGCCGCACGCGGCGAGAAGCCGACCCCCGTGCTCATCGAGCGGGAGCTCGCCCGCTTCGAGCGGCTGGCCTCGGCGTTGTCCGCGATCCACGCGGTCGAGGCCGCGGGCGGCACCGCTCACTACCACTGCGTCGACCTGCGCGACGGCGCGGCCGTCGCGGGGATCGTCGCGGAGATCACGGCGGCGCACGAGCGGGTCGACGTGCTGCTGCACGCCGCCGGGCTGGAGATCAGCAAGGGCCTGGCCAAGAAGGAGCGCGCGGAGTTCGAGCTGGTGTTCGGCGTGAAGGCCGACGGCTGGTTCAACCTGATGCACGCCTTCGGTGACACCCCCATCGGGGCCACCGTCGGGTTCAGCTCGGTCGCCGGCCGCTTCGGCAACGCCGGGCAGACCGACTACGCCGCGGCCAACCAGCTGCTGTGCTCCATCGCCAGCAGCATGCGCCGCACCCGCCCGGGCACCCGCGGGATCGCCCTGGACTGGACGGCGTGGGGCGGGATCGGCATGGCCACGCGCGGCTCGATCCCCAAGATCATGGCCGCGGCCGGCGTGCAGATGCTGCCGCCCGAGGCAGGTATCGCCTGGATCCGTCGCGAGCTGACCAGCGGGCCGCAGGCCGGTGAGGTCGTCGTGGCCGGGCGCCTGGGCATGATGGCGACGGAGTTCCACGAGACCGGGGGGATCGATCCGGCCGCGTTCACCGAGGCGTGCGCGCACGCCGGGCCGATGGTGGGCGAGGTCGTGCGCGACAGCGTCCACGACGGCCTGGTCGTGCGGACCGAGCTCGACCCCAAGGAGCAGCCGTTCCTCGACGACCACCGCGGCGATCGGGTCACGGCCCTGCTGCCCGGCGTCATGGGCATCGAGGGCATGGTCGAGGTCGCGCGGCTGCTCGCGCCCGGTTGGGCGCTGGCGGCGGTCGAGGACGTCGACTTCCGGGCACCGCTGAAGTTCTACCGCGACGAGCCGCGCAGCATCGAGCTGCTGGCCCTGGTGCACCCCGACGGCGAGGACCTGGTCGCGGAGTGCCGCATCGAGGCGGAGCGAGCCCTCCCGGGCAGCGATGCCCCCACCCGCACGGTGCACTTCACCGGCCGGGTGCGGCTGTCGCAGGCGGCGCCCGAGGCGCAGCACGCCGAGCCGCCCGCCCGCGAGGGCGCGGAGGCCAGCGCGGACGACGTCTACCGGATGTACTTCCACGGGCCCGCCTACCAGGTCGTGACATCGGCGTGGCGGGCCGGGGACGGCCCGGCGGCAGAGTTCGCCGTCGACCTGCCGGCCAACCACAGCCCGTCGGACGCCCCGCTGCAGGCGGCACCGCGCCTCATCGAGCTGTGCTTCCAGGCCGCGGGCCTCTGGGAGGCCGGCCGTGAGGGCCGCCTCGCGCTGCCGACCCACGTGACCCGCGCGGTGGTGCTGGCCGGTGCCAGTGGCGAGCAGCCCCCCGAGGGCCGCTACGTCGCCACCGCCCGGCCGACCGAGGACGGCTTCGCCTGCGTCGTGACCGACGCCGCGGGTACCGTCGCGGTCCGGCTCGAGGGCTACCGCACCATCGCGCTGCCGCAGGACCTGCCTGAAGACCAGCAGGCCCCGCTGCGCGCCGTCATGGCCGACTGAGCCAGGAGGGCAGGCCAGGCATGGACAGCACCGACACCAGCACGAGTCAGGGGGCCCCGCAGGGCCCGGTCACGGGCACGGGTGGACTGCCGCCCAGCCTGCCGCCCACCGCACCGGAGCCGGCGGCGGACCCACGATCGGTCCCCGCCGACGCCCCGCCCACCGGGCTGGTCGCCGTGCCGGTGCTGGTGGACGTCGAGGGTCAGACCTGGACGCTGCCGGCGTGCCGGGTCGTGCCCGGCGCCACTGGGCGGGACATCATCGAGACGACGGAGCTGCCCCCCGCGCTGCACGACGTGGTGCTCGCCGCCGCCCTGGCCGAGGCCCGCGACGCAGGGCCCGGGCCGCACTGCTCGACGTACGCGATGGGCGCAGGCGCCGCCCCACGGCCGGCCGAGCCACCGCTGGACTGCTGGCCGCTGGCCGAGGAGCTGCTCGGCCTGGACCTGCCCGAGGGCGCGTGGACCCCCACCGGCGGTCGCGCGCTGCTGGCCTGGCCCGCGCCGCCGGAGCCCAGCGGGCATGCCGTCGCCGCCCACCTGCGTGCCCCCCAGGCGGCCGACGGCGCCCCGCTGCGCCACCTGCGACTGCCCGTGGGACCCGGGATCCGGGTGCTCTCCCATGCGGAGGTGGGCGACGCGGTGGGCTCCGACGTGGTGCTGCGGGTCGTGGCCCACGGCCGCGACCGCGACGTCGCGATGCGCCGGCTGCACCACGCCCTGCGCGATTCCGCCGTCGTGGTCGATGGGGCCGGGAGCAACCGCTGTGCCCTGCTGGCCGTGCTCGCGACGCACGCCGGGCGCACCACGCGGCCGGCAACCAGCACCGCACCCGACCCGCTGGCCGTGCTGGTCGCTGCGGTGCGGGCCGCCGATGCGCAACGGGCCATCCAGCAGGCGGCGTTCCACGCGCGCGCGGCGCGCGGCCGGCCAGAGCCGGCGAACGACGCTGGCGTCCCGGTCACGCTGATCCACGGTGGCCAGCGCTACGAGCTGGTCGTGCACCGCACCGGGCCGGACCGCTACCGCATCGAGGCCGGGGACCAGGTCGCCGAGCTCGGGGTGCAGCGCGACGACGACTACGAGTGGACCGTCACCTGCGCCGGCACCCGCCACCACGTCGTGGGCAACGGGCATGGTTCGGGCTGCCTGCTCGAGATCGACGGGGTGGCCCATCGCGTGGACCGCGAGGAGGGCGTGCCCGTGCGGGCCGAGTGGCCGGCGCTCATCGTCTCGCTGGCGGTCGCCCCCGGCCAGGAGGTCGCGCCCGGCGATCCCCTCGTGGTCGTCGAGGCGATGAAGATGGAGTCCACCATCCGCGCCACGTTCGCCGGCACGGTGACCGCCGTCGACGTACTGCCCAACGAGCAGGTCGACGCCGGCATGCCGCTGCTGCGCATCCGGCCCCCTGCCGACGACGGGGCACCCATCAGCGACGCCCCGGGCACCCGGGTCTCGTTCGCGGGCATGGCCCTGGCTGACACCTCCGGTCGCCCGCCCTTCGAGCGGGTCTTCGACGCCCTGAGCAACTACCTGCTGGGCTACGACCTGGACCCAGTCGCCCTGCGCGGCCTGCTGGCCGAGCAGCGCGCCTTCGCCAACCGGGCCAGTGCCGGCGATCCGAGCCTGCTGGCCGCCGAGGACGCCTTCCTCGACCTGTTCAGCGAACTGGGCCTGTTGTGGCAGGCCGACCGGGTCTCCTCGGAGGAGCGCACCGGCGCGCTGGTCGGGGGGACGACGAGCGCCCGCGAGTACCTCATCGGCTACCTGCAGTGGCTCGACCCGGACCGCATCGGCATGCCCGACCCGATCCGCCGCCGCCTGACCCGGGTGCTCGCCCGGTACGGTGTCACGGACCTGCGACGCAACCCCGCCCTCGAGGACGCGGTCGTGCTGCTGTTCGGCGCCCAGGCCCGGCTGCCCAAGCTCGCGGCAGTGGTCACCAGCATCCTGGAGCGGCGGCTGCGCTACCGCGACCGGATCCTGCCCCTGACCGACACGGTCGCCACGGGCGTCCGCTACGACCGGCTCAGCGCCGCCACGCAGGGGCAGCTCGAGGCGATCGCCGACCTCGCTCGCGACGCTCGCTTCCGGTTCGTCGACGAGCCGGTCGTGGAGGCCGGCCGCGGGGCGGTCGCCGCGGAGATGGAGGCCCACCTCGCGGCCCTGACCGACGACCCCCGCCGCGCCGACCGCGCCGAGCGGATCACCGCGCTCGTGGAGTGCCCGCAGCCGATGCGCGAGACGATCCTGCGCCACCGCATCGCCAGCGGCGTGGACCCCGACCTGCAGTCGGCCCTGCTCGAGGTGCGGGCGCGGCGCTGGTACCGCACCCGGCCGCTGCGCGACATCCGCATCGTGCAGGTCGAGGGCGTGCAGTTCTGCGTGGCCGACTACGACTGGGAGCACCGCAGGATCCACCTGATGCTCACGTTCGCGCCGCTGTCCGGCCTGGCCGACCTCGGCCGCGCGATCGCCACGCACCTGGCCGACGTGCCAGCCGAACGCTCCCCCGTCGTCGACGTCATGTGCTGGCGGCCCGACAGCCAGCCCAATGGCGACGACCTGGCGGAGGCGCTGCGCGCGGACGTCGCCGGATGGCAGCTCGGCCGCCCCCTCTGGCGGCTCGACCTGACGATCTCGAGCCTCGCGTCCGACGTCGACCCGGAGTACCGCACCCAGTACGTGACGTTCCGCACCGGACCGGACGGCGAGCCCGTCGAGGACCGCTTCTACCGCAACCTGCACCCGATGCTCGCCAAGCGGCTGGAGCTCTGGCGCCTGGCCAACTTCGACCTCACCCGGCTGCCCTCCACCGAGGACGTGTACCTGTTCCACGGGGTCGCCAAGCAGAACCCGAAGGACCACCGGCTGTTCGCCCTGGCCGAGGTGCGGGACATGACCGCGCTTCCGGGCGGACGTGCCGGCCGCACGAGCTACCCGATGCTCGAGCGGATGGGCCTGCAGTCCATCATCGCGATGCGCCGCGCACGGGCGACGTTCGCCGAGCGTGACCGCCCGCAGGCGAACCGCATCACGCTGTTCGTGCGCCGGCCGTGGGACGTGCCTCGCGACCACTGGGGCGACCTCGCCGAGATGCTCGTGCCGCTGGCCGGCGGGGCCGGCCTCGAGATGGTGGTCATCCGCACGTCGCTACGTGAGCCGGACGGCTCGTTGCGCCCTGTCGTGCTCAACGTCGACGGGATCATCCAGCGCTCGATCACGATCACCGAGGAGCCGCCGCGCGACGACATCGTGCGTCCGCTCACCCGGTACCGGCAGAAGGTGCTCACCTCGCAGCGCTTCGGGGTGCCCTACCCGTTCGAGATCCTGCGCATGTTCGCCCCGCCGCCGGGCACCGTCGGCAAGTTCAAGCCGGCGCACTTCGAAGAGCTCGACCTCGACGAGTCCGGTGAGGGGCTGGTGCCGGTGCTGCGCGAGCCCGGCCTCAACGCGTCCAACCTCGTGGTGGGCCTGCTCACGAGCTACACCGACGCCTACCCGGAGGGCATGACCCGCGTGGCGATGCTCTCGGACCCCACCCGCGGCCTGGGCAACCTGGCCGAGCCGGAGTGCCGGCGCGTGAACGCGTGCCTGGCCCTGGCCGCCGAGCGAGGCATCCCGGTCGAGTGGTTCGCGGTGTCCTCCGGGGCGCTGATCTCGATGGAGTCCGGCACGGAGAACATGGACTGGATCGCGCTGACGCTGCGCCGGATCATCGAGTTCACGCAGGGCGGCGGCGAGATCAACGTGATCGTGACCGGCATCAACGTCGGCGGCCAGCCGTACTGGAACGCCGAGGCCACCATGCTCATGCAC
>DASVBK010000150.1:0-12023 GCA_036375875.1 Candidatus Nanopelagicales bacterium | reverse complement strand
GGGGTCGCCGCCCCCAGCGCCAACCGGTTCGGCCGGGTGAGCCCCACCTCGGCGCTGGACGTGGTGGCTGAGCTCGCCGACCGGTTGGATCCCGGGCGTGACCTCGTGATCGACGGTGGTCGCTCCGCGGTGGGCGTGGAGTCGACGATCGTGGACTGCACCGGCCCGCAGGCTCGGGTGCTGCGCCTCGGGTCGATCAGCCAGGCCGAGGTGGATGCGGTCCTGGGGGTCGCCGCGTCGGCTCGCACCGATCGCGGGGTCGGGGCTGGCGCGGTCGTGGCACGCGGGGCCTCGGCGGCCGGGCCCTCGTCCGGCGGGGCCTCGGCCGGGGGAGTGGTGCCCCCGGGGGCCGTCCGCGCCGGGCCCGTCCGGGCGCCGGGCACGTTGGACTCGCACTACGCGCCCCGGGCTCGGGTGGTGCTCGTGGAAGCGGCCGATGCGGTGGCCGCCCTCCCCGGCCTTGCCTCGATCGCGCGGATGCCCGGCCTGCTGGCCCCCGCGTCGGTCCCCACTCCGGCCGGCTGGACGAGGCTGGCGGCCCCCGCTGGCAGCGAGCAGTACGCCCAGGAGCTCTACGCCGCGCTGCGCAGCGCCGACGAGCAGGGGCTGGCCGCGCTCGTCGCGGTGCTGCCCCCAGCCGACGGGGGGCCCCTCGCAGAGGCGGTCCGCGACCGCCTCACGCGCGCAGCGCACCAGGGGTGAGCAGACGGGTCGGCCGCCCGCCGGCGACGTGCTCGGCCCTTCCGCGGCCCGCCCGCCGGTCGGGGTCGCAGGCATAGCCTGTCCGGGTGCCCGTCACCTTCACCCGCACCAGGCTGAGCTGGCTGCTCTACGCGACCAACGGTGCCGCCGCGTTCTTCATCTACGCGGTCGGCCCGGCGACGCCGCTCATCGCGAAGGACCTGGGCATCAGCCTGCAGCTCGCCGCGCTGCACGGCACCGCCTCGGCGGCGTCGCTGCTGCTGTTCGGAGTCGTCGGGGCGCCGGTGATCCGCAGGCTCGGGCGGCCCCGCTCGATCCGGGCGGCGCTGCTGACGATGACCGTCGGCGCGCTGCTGCTGATCCTCGCGCCGATGCTGGCCGTGTCGCTGCTCGGGGTGTTCCTGGCGGGCCTGGGCACCGCGCTGGCCTCGACGACGGCGAACGCGACACTGGCCGATGCCTACCGGGACGCGGCGCCGACGGTGCTCACTGAGTCCAACGCCGCAGCCGGCTGGGTCGGGCTGCTCGCCCCGCTGTTCATGGGGCTGTTCCTCGCCGCCGGGCTGGGGTGGCGCGTCGGCCTGGCCGTGTCCATCCCGCTGTTCCTGGCCCTGGCCGTGATCGTGCCGAGGGCGGCCGCTCGGGCGGCGGTGCCGGCTGGGGAGGTGCATGACCGACCCCCGGCCGTCGCCGCGACGGTCGAGGTTCGCGTGGCCGAGGCCGAGCCGGTGGTCACGGCTGCGGCCGGCCCAGCCCCGGCGGCCCAGGAGTCGGCTGGCCCCGGGCGCCACCGGCCACGCGTCGCCGCCGTGTTCTGGGTGGTCATGGCAGCGGTCTTCGCCGCCGCGGGGGCCGAGTTCGGCGTCAACTACTGGGGCGCGACCCTGCTGGCCGAGAACTCCGGCGCAGCCACCGGGGCGGTCACCGCAGCGATGAGCGCACCCATCGCCGGGGTGGCGGTCGGGCGCACGCTCGGCGCCCGGGTGGCCCTGCACGTGCCCGCGCACCGCATGCTCGTGGCGGGGTGGTTGCTGGCCCTGGTGGGCTTCGTCGGGTTCTGGCTGCCGAGCAGCTTCGTCCTGGCCACGATCGGGCTGTTCGTGATCGGCCTGGGCCTGTCGGTCATCTACCCGTTGCTGCTGGACCGCGCCGTGCTGCTCGCACCGGGCCACAGCGACTGGGCGCTGTCCGTCTCGTACCCGTTCGTGGGCATCGCGATCGGCACCGCACCCTTCGTGCTGGGCACCCTCGCCGCCGCCGTCGGCGTGAGCAGCGCCTTCCTGCTGGTGCCCCTGCTCATGGCGATGGGCCTGGGCGCGGTGGTGCTGTCGCGCCCAGGCCCACCTGGGACGTGAGTGCCGGTCAGGACCGGCGCGGGGTCAGGGCTGGGGAGCCGGAGCCGGCGCTGCCAGCGGCGTGGAGTCAATGACCTTCACGCAGTCGCGGACCGCCTTGCCCTTCATGCCCAGACGCTTCTTCACCTGCATCGAGTACTTGGTCGCGGGTGAGACGCTCACCTCGGCGATGCAGACGTAGGCCTTCTCGCCCGGGTCGAGGGCCGCGGCGACCAGCCCGAGTTGGGCCGCGGTCCACAGGGCCGGCGGCTCACCCTTGACTCCCGGGTTGGCGGCGTAGTCCTTGACCTTGCGGGTCTCGTCACCGGGCTGCAGGGTCAGGGGGACCGCCTGCGAGAGCGGCGCGGCGAGGGGAGCCTCCACAGTGCCCAGGTTCAGCAGGTTTCCGCCGACCTTCTTGGTGTAGACGCCCAGCTTCACGGAGATCGTCGTGGCCTTGCTGTCCTTGTTCGGGTCCCACAGCTTGGCCCGAAGCTTGATGGCGGCAGCGTCGGGGGCGGTCGCAAGATTGATGGGCGCGTGGCCCTTGATGCTCACGCTCACGACGCGATCGTTCTTCTGCGGCGCGGGAACCGTTTCCGGCTTGCCCTTGGCGGTCGCCCCAGCGGCCGAACCGAGGACCAGGGTCCCCGCGGCAACCGCGGCGAGGACGGTGCGCAGACCGTGCTTGGTGGTGTTCATGCCTTCAAGCGTACGCGCGTGGAAAAGCGCACAGAACGTCGATCCACCCATTTGCCGAGCACCCATCCATAACACTTCGTTATGGCCGGGCTAATGATGTTGGTCGGCCGTATCGGCCGCCACTGGTCCTGCCGCAGGCACCGCGGACCCATCGGTGTCCGGGCCCCCGATATCCTCTCCACGCAGATCGAGAGGAGCCCACCCGTGGCGAAGATCAAGGTCGTCAACCCGATCGTCGAGATGGACGGCGACGAGATGACGCGCATCATCTGGGCGTTCATCAAGGAGCAGCTGATCCTGCCGTACCTGGACGTCGACCTGAAGTACTTCGACCTGTCGATCGAGCATCGGGACGCCACCGACGACCAGGTGACCATCGACTCGGCACTGGCCACCAAGCAGTACGGCGTCGCCGTGAAATGCGCCACGATCACCCCTGATGAGGCGCGCGTCGAGGAATTCGGCCTGAAGAGGATGTGGAAATCGCCGAACGGCACCATTCGCAACATCCTCGGCGGGGTCATCTTCCGCGAGCCGATCGTCATCTCGAACATCCCTCGGCTGGTGCCGGGCTGGACCAAGCCGATCATCATCGGCCGCCACGCCTTCGGTGACCAGTACCGCGCCACCGACCTGGTGGTCCCGGGCGCCGGCGACCTCACGCTGACGTTCACCCCGGCCGATGGCTCGGCGCCCATCGAGCTCAACGTCTTCGACTTCCCCGGCGGCGGGGTCGCGATGGCGATGTACAACCTGGACGACTCGATCCGGGACTTCGCGCGGGCCTCGATGCGCTACGGGCTGGACCGCGGGTACCCGGTGTACCTGTCGACGAAGAACACGATCCTCAAGGCCTACGACGGCCGGTTCAAGGACCTGTTCGCCGAAGTCTTCGAGCTCGAGTTCAAGGACGAGTTCGCGGCCGCCGGCATCACCTACGAGCACCGGCTCATCGACGACATGGTCGCAGCGGCGCTCAAGTGGGAGGGCGGCTACGTCTGGGCCTGCAAGAACTACGACGGCGACGTGCAGTCCGACACCGTGGCCCAGGGGTTCGGCTCGTTGGGCCTCATGACCTCGGTGCTCATGACGCCGGATGGCCGCACGGTCGAGGCCGAGGCCGCGCACGGCACGGTCACCCGGCACTTCCGGATGCACCAGCAGGGCAAGCCGACCTCGACCAACCCGATCGCGTCGATCTTCGCGTGGACCCAGGGCCTGTCCCACCGCGGCAAGATGGACGGCACGCCCGAGGTGACCGCCTTCGCGCACACGCTCGAGCGGGTCTGCGTCGAGACCGTCGAGAGCGGGCGCATGACCAAGGACCTCGCGCTGCTCATCGGTCCGGACGCGCCGTGGCTCACCACGCAGGAGTTCCTGGCCGCCATCGACGAGAACCTGCAGCGCGCACTGGCCTGACGCCCCGTTCCCCCCTCCGCGGTTCGTCCACTCCCCGGCGGACCGATCAGGGGTTGCTCCGGATTTCCGAGCGGCCGTGCGCCGGGATCCGGATTCCCGTGCCGTGGCCGGGGCGCGCGGGTCGGGGCAGCCCGGGGGCGGCGTGCTGCCACCCGGCCGCTCCTAGGCGAACGTCGCCGACACCGCCGCGTGGTCGCTCCAGCGCTGCGCGTAGGTCGCGGCCCTGTGGACCACGACGTCCTTGGCGCGACCGGCCATCGGCGGGGAGGCCAGCACGACGTCGATGCGCCAGCCGCCGTCGGTGTCGAACCCTCGGCCGCGCCAGGACCACCACGTGTAGGGCCCCGACCCGTCGCCGCCGAACCGGCGTCCGAGGTCCACCCAGCCGAGCCCCGCCGGCGGTTGGCCGTACCACCGGTCCAGGTGGTCGCGCTCGGAGGCGAGGAACCCGGCCCTGCCGCGGTTGCCGCGCCAGTTCTTGATGTCGCGCTCGCTGTGCGCCACGTTGAGGTCGCCGCACACGAGCGCCGGCTCCCCAGCACGCTTCGCGAGCCACGACCCCATCGCGGCCAGGAACCGGTCCTTCTGCGCCCACGCGGGCCCCTCGGCCTCACCGGTGTGCACGTAGACCGAGGCGATCCGGACCGGCTCGCCCCCGTCCGGATCCGGCACAGCCGCCTCGACCCAGCGGCCCTGGTCAGCGAACTCGTCCGGGCCGGGCCCGACCAGGACGTCGGCCAGCTCGGTGCGGCTGAGCAGCGCGACGCCGCCATGGCCCGAGCGCTGCCCCTCGGCGAACGCCAGGCACCAGGCACCCAAGCCCCCCGCGCCCAGCGCCTCGGCGAGCTGGCCAGGCGTGGCACGGACCTCCTGCAGGCACAGCACGTCGGCGCCGGACGTGGCCAACCAGTCCAGGCCGCCGCGGCGCAGCGCTGCCCGGACGCCGTTCACGTTCGCGGTCACCACGTGCAGCCCCATGGCCGGCGATTCTCCCGCGCAGGGCCCGCCCCCGAACCGCCCGGGGGCCGTCAGCGGGCCCCGGCGGCGCCGCCGCCGGTCAGCGGGGCAGCACGGCACCCAGCAACGAGGCCGGCCGCGTGGCGGTGCGCAGCATCACCTGCGGGATGGTCTTCTCCAGCGCCGCTGGCAGCTGCCGCAGCAGCAGCCGGGCCATGAGCTCGTCGAGGGTTCCCTGGGTCTCGGCATCCGCGACGGCGGCCATCGCCGTCGGCAGCTGCCGGATGAGCAGGCCGGACATCAGCTCGTCGAGCTGCTCCTGCGTCTCGGCCTCCGCCACGCGCTCCAGCACGGCGGGCAGCACGACGGCGAGCACGTCGTCGGTGGCCTCCTCGATGGCGGCCACCGTCATCTCCCGCACGGCGTCGCTGGTGACCGCGGCGGTGATCGCGCTGGTGAGGCTCGCGGCCAGCGCCTCGCCCCGCTCCACCCGCACCGCGCGCCCCCGCTCGGCCAGGGCCTGCAGCCGAGCGTCGGTGCCCCGGGTGGCCACCTCGGGGGAGACCGCGCGGATGAGTCCCACCGAGGCGCCCACCAGCCGGTTGGTCCAGGCAAGGGTGCGCGCTCCGGCGGCCCACATCCGCTCGGTGAGCACGGCGGCGGCGCCGATCGCGATGTCCTGCACGGGGGGCAGCTGGGTCGCCTCGTCGACTGCCATGCCTCCACGGTATCCCCGCCACTGACGATGCGGTCCGGTAAATTCGCGACCACTGTGGGCGAGCTGGGCACGACCTTCCTGATCATCCTGGTCTTCACGCTGATCGGGGGCTTCTTCGCTGCCTCGGAGACCGCGCTGGTCTCGCTGCGCGACAGCCAGGTGCAGCGACTGGCGGACACCGACCGCCGCCGGGGGCCCCGGCTGCGCGCCCTCATGGACAACCCCAACCGATTCCTGGCCGCGGTGCAGGTGGGCGTGACCCTCGCCGGCTTCATCTCGGCGGCGTTCGGCGCCAACCGGATCGCGCCGGTGATCGCCGGCTGGATGGTCGGTTGGGGGGTGCCGCAGGGCGTGGCCGCCTCGGTGTCCTTCGTCGGCGCCACCGTGCTCATCGTCTACATCTCCCTGGTGCTCGGCGAGCTGGTGCCCAAGCGCCTGGCACTGGCGCGGGCCGAGGCCGTCGCGCTGGCCGTGGCGGTGCCGATCGACGTGCTGGCCAAGCTCGCCCGGCCGTTCATCTGGCTGCTGTCGGTCTCGACCAACGGGCTGGTCCGGGTCCTGGGCCTGGACCCGGACAGCGCGCGCGAGGCGATCACCGGCGAGGAGCTGCGCGGCATGGTCGCGGCGCACACCGAGCTCTCCGCTGCCGAGCGCGAGCTCATCGACGACGTGTTCGACGCCGGTGACACGGAGCTGCGCGAGGTGATGATCCCCCGCACCGAGGTCGCGTTCCTGGACGCCTCGATGCCGGTCTTCCGGGCCGCGGCGCTGGTGGCCACCCTGCCCCACTCGCGCTACCCGGTGATCGGCGACTCCGCCGACGACATCCTTGGGTTCGTGCACGTGCGGGACATCCTCTCGCCGGCGATGGCCGACCGCTCGGTGCGGCTGGAGGACCTGGCCCGCGACGTGGCGTTCTTCCCCGGGAGCAAGCAGGTGATCCCGGCGCTGACCGAGATGCGCCGCGAGGGCCACCACCTGGCTGTCGTGGCCGACGAGTACGGCGGCACTGCCGGCATCGTGACCCTCGAGGACCTCGTCGAGGAGCTGGTCGGCGACATCCACGACGAGTACGACCAGCGCGGCGACGACCACGCGGCCCGGCAGCGCAGCGGTGAGCCGTTCGAGGTCGACGGCCTGCTCAACCTCGAGGACTTCGCCGAGGAGGCCGGGTTCGAGCTGCCCGACGGGCCGTACGAGACCGTGGCCGGCTGGTTCGTCGCCCAGCAGGGCGCGCTGCCCGCGCTCGGCGACGAGGTGACGCACCCGGAATCCGGCGCCACGTTCGAGGTGCTCGAGCTCGACGGCCGTCGGATCGCGCGCCTGCGCGTCACGCCGGGCACCCCGGAGCCGGCCCCCGACCAGGCAGCCGAACCTGCTGCCGAACCTGCTGCCGAACGGGCCTGAGCGCTGCGGCGTGGCGCGAGGTGGCTCGACGCGGCCGCCGGTTTGCCAGAATGGCGCCCATGTCGCGTCCCCGAGTGCTGTCCGGCATCCAGCCGACCGCCGATTCCTTCCACATCGGCAACTACCTCGGGGCCCTGCGCCACTGGGTGCCCCTGCAGGAGACGCACGACTGCTTCTACTGCGTGGTCGACCTCCACGCGATCACCGTCGAGCACGACCCAGCGCTGCTGCATCAGCGCACCCGCGCCAGCTTCGCCCAGCTGGTGGCACTGGGCATCGACCCGCAGCGTGCCACGCTCTTCGTCCAGAGCCAGGTCCCCGAGCACGCCCAGCTGCAGTGGGTGCTGGCGTGCCTGACCGGCATGGGCGAGGCAGGCCGGATGACCCAGTTCAAGGACAAGTCCGCGAAGTCAGGCTCGGACCGGACCAGCGTGGGCCTGTTCACCTACCCGATCCTGCAGGCGGCCGACATCCTCGTGTACCGGGCCGACGCGGTGCCGGTGGGCGAGGACCAGCGCCAGCACCTCGAGCTGACCCGTGACCTGGCCGCGCGCTTCAACGGTCGCTTCGGCCAGACGCTGGTGGTCCCCGAGCCGCTCATCGTCAAGGACACGGCCAAGATCGTCGACCTGACCGACCCGACCGCCAAGATGAGCAAGTCCTCGCCGGCCGGGTGCGTGTTCCTGCTCGACCCGCTCAGGTCGATCGAGAAGAAGCTGAAGTCGGCGGTGACCGACTCCGAGACCGAGGTGCGCTTCGACCCCGAGCGCAAGCCGGGGGTCTCGAACCTGCTGACGATCCTGGCCACGTTCTCCGGGCGCACCGTCGCGGAGGTCGAGCCCGAGTTCGCCGGGCGCATGTACGGCGACCTGAAGAAGGAGGCGGCCTCGGCCGTGGTGTCCTTCGCCGAGCCGTTCCAGGCCCGCGTCGCGGCACTGCTCGCCGACCCGGCGGAGCTCGACCGGCAGATGGCGCTCGGCGCGGACCGGGCCCGTGGGGTCGCCGCGGGGACCCTGGCCGACGTCTACGCCAACCTGGGGTTCGTGGTCGCGCGATGACGGGCCCCGGCTCGATGCTCGACCGGGCGCTCGGCGAGGAGCCGCCGCAGTGGCCGCTCACCATCGGGGTCGCGGTGCCCATCCCGGAGCCCTTCCTGGGCGAGCTCGGCGCCTACCGGGAGCGGTTCGGGGACCCGCTCGCGCACGCGATCGTCGCCCACATCACGCTCGTGCCCCCGACGGCCGTGACCGACGAGGGGCACCTGGCCCGGGTGGTCGAGCACCTCGCCACCGTGGCCGAGCGGCTGGTGCCGTTCCCCCTCACGCTGGCCGGGGCCGGCACGTTCCGCCCCGTGTCGCCGGTCGTGTTCGTGCCGCTCGTCGAGGGCGAGCAGCAGGTGCGTGACATCGAGGCGCAGGTGCGGTGCGGGCCGCTGGAACGGCCGCTGCAGTTCCCGTACCACCCGCACGTCACGGTCGCTCACGACGTGCCCGAGGAGTGGCTCGACGAGGCACAGCTGCTGATGGCGCCCTACCGGGCGGCGTTCGAGGTGGCCAGCCTCGGGCTGTTCGTGCAGGGCGACGACGGCGTGTGGCGCCAGCGCCTCGAGGTGCCGTTCGGGCGCTGAGCGCCGACCCAGTCCCGATCAGCCGCCGGCCGGTGGGCCGGCCACGCCGCTGGTCGGTGCGCCTGCCACGCCGGCCGGTGCGCCTGCCACGCCGCTGGCCGAGTCGCCGGCGAACCATGGGTCGAGCACGCGCGCGGGCAGCCGCTGCACCTGCACCGCCATCAGCGGCGAGGCCTCGCCCTCGCCCAAGGCGTTGTCGGCAGCCACCCGCAGGTACGCCCACGAGCCCTCGGGCAGGTCGGCGATCACGTGGACGCGAGCCGCGGCATCCAGCGCCCATGGGCTGCCAGGCAGCGGGATGGTCGCCTCCGCGTCCGTGAACGCCATCACGCGGTAGCCCGTGATCGGCTCACCGCCGTCATTGCCGGGCTCGGCCCACGTGAGCTGCACGCGACCGGGCAGGTCGCTGGTGGCCACGACCTCGCGCACCACGCCGGGCGGGCCCTTGGGCGTCGCGGGGGTCGCGTTCCACGGCCCGATCGGGCTCGCCCCGCTGCGGTTCACCGCCGCCACCATCACGACGTGGACCACGCCGTTCGTGAGGCCCGTGATCGTGGCCTGGGTCGCCTCGGCGGGCGCCTCCAGCACGTGTGGTTCGCCCTCGCCCTGCACGGTCACCCGGAAGCCGGTGACCGGGTTGTCGGGGTCGGAGACGCCCGGGGTCCAGGTGACCGTGACCTGCCGGTCGCCGGGCGTCACGACGCCCACCGCCGGTGCCACGGGCGCCCCGGCCGGCTGCTCGCCGCCGTCGAGGGCGACCGCACCGTGCGCGGGCACCTGCACCGAGGAGCGGTCCAGGCCCTCGCCCGCGACGTTCTCGGGCAGCGTGGCAGCGGACTCGGAGGAGACCGCGTTGGAGCGCGTCCTGCCGTTCTCACCCCGGCAGCCGCGGAAGACGACCGCGGCCCGCGACCCGCTGAAGGCGTTGCCCTGGATCATCGGGTCGAGGGTCCCGCACGCGCGGATGCCCACCGAGTCGCTCGAGGTCTCGATCGCGTTGCCGGTGAACACGGGGTTGGCCCAGTTCATGATCTGGAAGGCATCGTCCGCGTTGTCGGTCACCAGGTTCTCGGTCACGACGATGTCGCGGTGGTAGCGCCCGGCCGAGAAGTTGTGCGTGCCCACCGCCCGCTGCAGGCCGTCGAACCGGTTGCCCGTGATCGTGACGCGCTCATTGGGGGTGCGGTCCTGCTTGCTCCACACCGAGCCGAATCCCCGGGTCTTCGGGTCGGGCGTGTCCAGGTTGATGGCCTCGGCCGTCTCCCGGGTGCTGCGCGTGGCATCGAGGAACTCGTTGCCGCTGATGGTGCAGTCGGCGCAGCCGTCCATCTCGATGAAGTGGTTGTTGTTCATGTTGCGGAACGTGATGCCGGAGATCGTCACGTCGCGGTTGTGGCCGGCGATGATGCCCAGCGAGTTGCGGATGTCGGCCAGGTCGATGACCGAACGGCCGTCCCCCGCGCCGGCGATCGTGATGCGCCGCTCCCCGTCGTGCTTGCCGACCGCACCCCGATGCCTGCCCTTCGAGGGCCGGATGAGCATGAACATGGAGTTCGACGCGTCGAATTTCCTGGTTCCGGTCTTCGACAGCTTCACGAGCGTGGTGCCGGCGGACAGCCGGATCGTGGTGTTGCTGGGCACGTAGATGGTGGAGGACAGCTCGTAGCGGCCCGGAGCGAGCACGAGCGTCCCGCCGCCAGCGGCCTCGAAGCGTTGCATGTAGGAGCGCAGCAGGTAGGAGTCGTGCGTGAAGCGGTTGAGGGTCTTGCGCGTGGCGAACTTGCCCAGGGGCCGGGATCCCGTGCTGATGCGGTAGGTGCGCCCGGGCGACGGGACCGCCACCGGGTCCGGGGCCTGCGGGACGACGACCGCCCACGGGCTGGACGCGAGCCGCTTGGACCCTTGCGCTCGTACGCGCACCTTGGTCACACCGGCCGGCAGCGTGAGGCGGGCCTCGCCGGCGCGGACCTTCGCCCGCTCGCTGCCCTTGGCGCCCCCAGCCGTGCGGTAGCGCACCTGCACGACCTTGGCGTTCGTCGTGGCCACGATCGACAGGCCGCCGTCGCCGACGCTCGAGGCGGCGACCGCCAGGCTGGCGACGCCGGCCCCGGACTTGGCCGGGGCGGGGGCCGCCACGGCTGGCCCGGCGAGGACCGCGTGTCCGGCCGGGGCGGCCGTGGCGAGCGTCGGCGAGGCACTGACCAGCAGGGCCGCCGCCATGCCCACCGCGCCTGCCCTGCCACGCAGCCCCACTCCGGCACCTCCCACCCGTCATCCCGCACCGCTGCGCACTCGTGCGCGTGGCTGCTGCTTCGCATGCTACGGCTGTGCGCGCCTCACGCACACCCCCTGCCTGCCGTTCTATCGGCAGCCCCGCTCGTCTGCTTCACCCGCCGGCAAGGAACCCGGGCGGCGGTGGTGGCGAGCCCGGTGCGTCCTCGTCATCGAACGGCGGGTGCGCACCGACGAACGCTCGCAGCTCCGCGCCGTGGAGCACGCGGGCGGGCCATGGGTCACCGGCGCAGCGCCGGGTGAGGGCCACGAGGTCCACGGGCTGGGCCGCCCGGCCCTGCGCCACGATGGTGAGGTTGCCGAAGCGCCTGCCACGCAGCACCGCGGGCTCGGCGGCCACCGCGACGATGGGGAACATCGCCAGCATCCCGGCGAGGTAGCGCCGGGCGTAGGCCAGTGGCGCGCTGTCGGCGATGTTGGCCAGGGCGGTGCCGCCCGGGTCGAGCACCCGGCGCACCTGGCCGAAGGCCTCGAGGGTCGTCAGCGAGCCGGGCGTGCGCGCGTCGGCGAAGACATCGAGGATCACCACGTCCGAGGCTGCCGCCGGCAGCCCGTCCAGCGCGGTGCGCGCGTCAGCGATGCGCACCCGGATGCTGTGCTCCCGGGGCCACGGCAGGGTCTCGCGGACCAGGCCGACCAGTGCCGCGTCCGACTCGACGACGAGGTTGCGCGAGCGCGGCCGGGTGTGGCTCACGTACCGGGCCAGGGTCATCGCGCCCCCGCCGAGGTGCACGACCCGCAGCGGCCCGGCGGGCAGCAGGTCCAGGGCGTGGCCGAGGCGCCGCATGTACTCGAACACCAGTCGGCTGGGGTCGGCGAGGTCGACGTGGGACTGCTGCGTGCCGTCGACGAGCAGCAGCCACCC
>DASVBK010000124.1:0-4275 GCA_036375875.1 Candidatus Nanopelagicales bacterium | reverse complement strand
CTGGACCTGCTCAGCCGCAGCGAGATCCTGACCCGCGACCAGCAGCCGGCCTTCGTGCACCCGTTGGTCCGCGACGCCGTGTACGACGAGCTCCCTGCGGCGGAGCGGGCGTTGCAGCACGAGCGGGCGGCCCGGGTGCTGCGCGAGCGGGGCGCCACCCCCGAACAGGTCGCCGTGCACCTGCTGCGGGCCCCGTGCCGCGGCAGTGCGGACACCGTGGCGCTGCTGCGGTCAGCCGCCGCCACGGCGGTGTCGCGGGGGGCGTCCGACGCGGCGAGCGCCCTGTTGCGGCGGGCGCTGGAGGAGCCGGTGGCCGCGCCCGAACGCCCGGGGGTGCTCGTCGAGCTGGGCCGCGTCGAGACCCACGTCGACGGCCCCTCCGGGGTGGCCCACCTCACCGCCGCCTACGCCGCGCTCCAGGACCCCCGCGAGCGTGCGCTCCTTGCCATGGACATCGCCCGCACCCACGTGTTCGTCTCCCCGCCCGGGGTGGCGACGTCGTTCGCCCGCGCGGCGGTGGACGCCCTGCCCGACGACCTCGACGACGAGCGCCAGGGCCTGGTCGCCCTCCAGCGCGTCACGGGGTACATGCACGCACTGCCCCCCGACTCGTACCGGGCCGGGCCGCCGCCCGAGGTGTCCGGCGACGGCGACGGCGCGCGCATGCTCGCCGCGACGCTGTCGTACGAGCTGCTCCTGGAAGGTCGCGACCGAGAGGGTGCGGTGCGGCTGGCCCGCTTCTCGCTGGAGGGGGACCGCCTCCTCGAGGTGGACAACGGGCTGCTCTGGATCGTGGCGGCCAACGTGCTGCTGCTGGCCGACGACGACCTCGGCGACTTCTGGGACCGGGCGCTGGCCCGGGCCCACGCGACCGGAGGGTTGTTCTCGGCCCTGTCGGTGAACCTGTGGCGCGGCTTCGCGCAGTGGCGTGGAGGCCAGCTCGACGACGCGCTGCAGTCGCTGGCCGACGCCGTCGAGCAGCAGCGCGTGTGGGGCCTGTCGCCGGTCACCTCGACCTACGCAGCCGCCTTCACCCTCGGGGTGCTCACCGACCGGGGAGACCTGGACGCCGCGGCAGCCAGCCTGGACGAGGCGCGCGCCCTGCCCTGGGTCGGTGAGGGCGGCAGGCTGGTCCGCGAGGCCGCGGCCCGGCTCCTCCTCGAGCAGGGCCGGCCGGCGCAGGCCCTCGACCTGCTGGCGGCACCGGTCGACCATCCGCAGGTGGACAACCCGGTGTGGGCGCCGTGGCGCGGCCTCACCGCCCGGGCGCTGGCCGGGCTGGGTCGGGTCGACGAGGCGCTCGCGCTGGCCCGCGACGAGGTCGTCTCGCTGCGCCGCTGGGGTGCGCCGACCGGCCTGGGGCCCTCCCTTCGACTCCTCGGGGAGCTGCGGGGCGATGCGGGGCTGCCCGAGCTGCGCGAGGCCGTCGACGTCCTCGACGGGACCTGCGCCGTGCTGGAGCGGGCGCGGGCCCAGCTCGCCCTCGGCCGGAGAGCACCGGTCGGCGACGACGAGGCCGTCCCGCTCCTGCAGGCGGCGCTCTCCACCGCCCGCGCGTGCGGGGCCTCCGGAGCCGCTCGGGATGCGGTGTCCGCACTGGCCCGGCGTGGCGTGAGCGCAGCGGCAGCCGACGACACGACCACCGGCGCGACCAGCCGGGTGCGGCGGGTGGCCGAGCTGGCGGCGCACGGCTTGGACGTCAACGCGATCGCCCAGCGGTTGTTCCTCACACCCGGCACGGTGCGCAGCCTGCTGCAGTCGGCGCAGGAGCCGATGCCGTGACCGAGCGATGCCGCGCCACGACGGGCTCAAGTTCCCCTCAAGTCCCCCGTGCCACCCTCGAACGACCCGACCGTGAGGAACCCCATGGCCCGTGAGTCCGCGTCCCCCGCCCACGCCGGCGCCGAGCTGCTGCGCGGGCTGTGCGGCGGCGCCGTCCACCTCCCCGGGGACCGGGCGTACGACGAGGCCCGGATGCCGTGGAACCTCCAGGCCGCGTCCTTCCCCGCGGCCGTCGCCTACCCCGCCTTCCCCCACGAGGTCGCCACCGTGCTGCGCGCGGCCGCCACCGCCGGCCTGCGGGTGGCGCCGCAGGGCACCGGGCACGGCGCCCCGCCGTTGGCCGGGCACCTCGCCGACGCCGTGCTGCTGCGGACCTCCGCGATGACCGAGCTGCGCGTCGACGCCGAGCGCCGCACCGTGCGGGTGGGCGCCGGAGTGCTGTGGGGTGACGTCGTGGAGCGCGCCGGCCGGGTCGAGCTCGCGGCGATGCACACGTCCAGCCCGGGCGTCGGCGTCATCGGGTCCTCGCTCGGCGGCGGCCTGAGCTGGTACGCCCGGCGCCACGGACTCCAGTGCGCTGCCATCACGGCGGTCGAGCTGGTGCTGGCCGACGGCACCCTCGTGCGCGCGACCGACGACGACGACCCCGACCTGCTGTGGGCGGCACGAGGAGGCGGAGGAGGGTTCGGGGTCGTCACGGCGCTGGAGTTCGACCTGCTGCCGGTTCGCACCGTGTACGCGGGAAGGCTCGCGTGGGACTGGGCCCATGCCCGCCGGGTGCTCACGGCGTGGGGCGAGTGGGCCGCGGCGGCGCCCGAGGACGTCACCAGCGTGGCCCGGCTGTTCCAGGCCCCGGACCTCCCCTGGCTCCCGCACCGGATCCGCGGACGCAACCTGGTCATCATCGACGCCGTCGTGCTGGGCGGCAGCGACGTGGCGGCGGAGCTGCTCGCGCCCCTGCGAGCGCTGCGCCCGGAGGTCGACACGCTCGAGGAGCGCCCGGCGCCGTCGATCGCGCACCTCCAGCTCGACCCCGTCGAGCCGACCGCGGTGTACGCGAACAGCATCCTGCTCGACGAGCTGTCCGGGCCCGGAGTGGAGGCCCTGGTCGAGACGGCGGGGCAGGGGTCCGGGTCGGAGCTGCTGTTCGTCGAGCTGCGCCAGCTGGGAGGTGCAGTGGCGCGCCCGGCACGGCGTGCCGGGGCCCTGGAGCGACTGGACGGCTCGGTGCTGGCCCTGTGCGTGGGCCTTGACGAGGGCGCCGGATGGGCGGCGGTGCGAGAGGACGCCAACCGCGTGACCGATGCCCTGCGGCCGTGGGCGACGGGGTCGTCGTACCTGCTCATGGCCGACGCCGAGGTGGAGGAGCAGGAGGGGTGGCCCGCTGCAGCCTCCTGGCAGCGGCTGGTCGACATCCGGGGTGCTGCCGACCCGGGCGGGCTGTTCGTCCCACCTCGCCCTGCTGTCCGCGAGCCCTGAGCCGGGTCTCAAGAGCGCGGCAAGTCGGCCTCAAGACGCCGGGTCCACGGTGGTGCTCCACCACCAGCACGACACCGGAGGAAACCGATGAGCATCGCCCAGACCCACGCCCCCCAGGACCGAGACCTGTCGTTCGCCGACCTGGCGGCCCGCACGCACGGCACGGTCGCCGTTCCCGGCGACGAGCAGTACGACGCCCTCGTCTCGCCCTGGAACCTCGCGATCCAGGTGCGTCCCGCAGCCGTCGTCGCGGCGCAGAACGCCCAGGACGTCGTCGAGTCCGTGCGCTTCGCGGCCGCCCATGGTCTGCGGGTGACCCCGCAGGCCACCGGCCACGGTCCGATGGCCGAGCTGCTCACCGAGCTGGTGGTCACGACCCGAGGCCTCGACGAGGTCACCGTGCACCCCGACGGCTGGGCCCGCGTCGGTGCCGGCGTGAAGTGGCTGCGCGTCGTGGAGGCCGCGGCACCCCTCGGCCTGGCGCCCCTGTCCGGGTCGATCACCGACGTCGGCGTCGTCGGCTACACCACCGGCGGCGGCCTCGGGCCGATGGCGCGCACCTACGGGCTGGCCATCGACCGGGTGCGCGCCATCGAGGTGGTCACCGGCGACGGGGTCCTGCGGCGCGCGACGCCGACGGAGCACCCCGAGCTCTTCTTCGCCCTGCGCGGCGGCAAGGGGATGCTGGGCATCGTCACCGCCATCGAGTTCGACCTCGTGCACCAGCCGATGTTCTACGGGGGCTCGCTGTGGTTCGACGGCGGCGACGCCGCGACGGTGATCGAGCAGTGGCGGGACTGGTCCGCCGCGCTGCCGGAGGAGGGCACCACCTCCTTCGCGCTCTTCCAGATGCCCGACCTGCCGGAGGTCCCGCCGCAGCTGGCCGGCCGGCTCACGCTGTCGGTGCGCTACGTGTGGACGGGTGGCGCGGAGGAGGGCGAGCGCCGTTTCGCGGCGATGCGTGGCGCCGCACCCGTCATCCTCGACGACGTGGCGCACAAGCCCTACACCGCC
>DASVBK010000143.1:0-9367 GCA_036375875.1 Candidatus Nanopelagicales bacterium | reverse complement strand
CACCCGGGGCCTCGGTGCCGGCGCGGATCCCGAGGTCGGCAAGCGGGCCGCCGAGGACCACGCGGAGGAGATCGAGGAGGTGCTCAAGGGCGCCGACATGGTCTTCGTGACCGCAGGCGAGGGTGGCGGCACGGGCACCGGCGGCGCCCCGGTCGTGGCGAAGATCGCCAGGTCGCTGGGGGCCCTGACCATCGGCGTCGTGACCCGCCCGTTCGGGTTCGAGGGCCGTCGCCGCAGCGGCCAGGCCGAGCACGGCATCGACGAGCTGCGTGCCGAGGTCGACACCCTCATCGTCATCCCGAACGACCGCCTGCTCTCCCTGGCCGACCGCTCGATCTCGATGCTCGACGCCTTCCGCCAGGCCGACCAGGTCCTCCTCCAGGGCGTGTCGGGCATCACCGACCTCATCACCACCCCCGGCCTGATCAACCTCGACTTCGCGGACGTCAAGTCGGTCATGCGCGGGGCAGGCTCGGCCCTCATGGGCATCGGCTCGGCGCGCGGCGACGAGCGTGCCGTCGGGGCCGCACAGGCGGCGATCGCCAGCCCGCTGCTCGAGGCCAGCATCGACGGCGCGCACGGCGTGCTCATGTCGATCGCCGGTGGGTCGGACCTGGGCCTGTTCGAGATCAACGAGGCGGCCCGCCTGGTCGCCGAGGCTGCGCACCCCGACGCGAACATCATCTTCGGCGCCGTCATCGACGACACCCTCGGCGACGAGGTGCGGGTGACGGTCATCGCGGCCGGCTTCGACGGCGGCCACCCGCCGGTGCGCCGTGACGCCGCCGCCGGGCGTCGGGTCGTCGACGAGTCCGCGGAGGCCGCCCCCGCGGCGCCGCGGACGGAGGCCCCGGTGCTGGTGCCCGCGGGCGCCCAGTCCGGCGTTGTGCTCCCGCCCGGCCTGGCCGGCTCGGAGCGACCGAACGTCGACATCCGCTCACCTCGCACGATCTCCTTCGACGAGCCGGACGACCTCGACGTCCCGGACTTCCTGAAGTAGTCGTCGAGCGCCAGCGCCCCCGTGATGATCGCCCACCGCCTCCAGCTGCCGATGTCCGGCGGGCTGGTGGCGCGGGTGGTCCTCACCGGCCGGGGCAGTACGGCCAGCGGTGGGTCGAGCCGCTGGCCGTACGCCTCGGCCAACCTCGCCTCCCACGTGGGTGACGAGGCCGAGGCGGTGCTGGCCAACCGGTCAGCCCTCGCCGAGGCCCTCGGCGTGCCGGCCGCGGCCATGACCTTCATGCACCCCGACCACGGTCGCGGCGTGGCGGTCGTGACGCACGGCACCGGAGTGGCTCCGGGTGCGGAGCTGCGCGAGGTCGACGCGCTCGTCACCGCCACCCCTGGGGTCGGCCTGGTGGCCCTGGCCGCCGACTGCGTGCCGGTCCTGCTCGCCGACTCAGCGGCACGGGTGGTCGCCGCCGTGCACAGCGGCTGGCGGGGACTGGCGGTCGACGTCGTCGGCGCAGCGGTCGCGGCGATGGGTCGCCTCGGCGCGCAGCCGGCGTCGCTGCAGGCCGTGCTGGGTCCGGCGATCTGCGGTACGTGCTACCCGGTGCCCCCGGAGCGTGCGGCCGAGGTCGGCGCGCTCCGGCCCGAGGCGGTGCGCACCGCTCCTGACGGCCAGCCGGCGCTCGACGTGCGGGCCGGGCTGCTGGCCCGGCTCGACGAGCTCGGCGTCGCGGCCACGGCAGTGGGGGGTTGCACCGCGGAGGACCCGGAGCACTGGTTCTCGCATCGCCGCGACGGCCGCACCGGTCGGCAGGGTGGTGCGGTCGCGATCGTGGCGGCGGCATGAGCCAGGCGCAGCGTCGTGCGGAGCTCGCCGCGAACCTCGCGGCCACCGAGCAGCGGATCGCCGCCGCGTGTGGGCGGGCGGGCCGGAGGGCCGACGAGGTCACCATCGTGGCGATCACGAAGACCTTCCCGGCAGCCGACGTGCGGCTGCTCGCCGAGCTGGGGGTGACTCACGTGGGGGAGAACCGCGACCAGGAGGCCCGGCCCAAGGCGCAGGAGTGCGCCGACCTCGGGCTCACCTGGCACTTCGTCGGGCAGCTGCAGCGCAACAAGGCCGGCTCGGTGGCCCACTACGCCGACGTCGTGGAGTCCGTCGACCGGCTGCCGCTGGTCGAGGCGCTGGACCGCGCCGCCGGGGCTGCCGGGCGGCGGCTGGGCATCTGCGTGCAGGTGGACCTCGACGAGCGGCCGCACGCTGCCGCGCCGGGCGAGCCGGGCGCACGCGGTGGCTGCGCACCCGATGACCTGGGCGTCGTGGCCCGGGCGGTCGCTGACGCCGAGCACCTCGACCTGCTGGGCGTCATGGCGGTGGCCCCCCTGGGGGTGGCACCGCAGGGCCCCTTCGGGCGCCTGGCCCTCCTGCACGACCGACTGCTGGCCGAGCACCCAGGCGCGACCATGCGCTCGGCGGGGATGTAGGGCGACCTCGAGGAGGCCGTCGCAGCAGGGGCGACACACGTACGGCTGGGCAGCGCGCTCCTCGGGCGCCGCGCAGCGCTCAAGTAACCTAACCGAACACCCCGGTGGGCCACGGCCGACCGGAGAGAGCAAGGAGTGCACATGGCCGGCGCGATGCGCAAGATGGCGGTCTACCTGGGCCTCGTCGAGGACGACTTCGACGGCGACTACGAGCTGGACCAGTCCGACTCCCGGCAGCGCAGCCGTGAGCCCTACGCGGTGCCCCAGGCCGATCTGCGCCGGCCGGTGACCGAGGTCGCGGCGCGCCCGGCCCCAGCGCCCACGGCCGCTGCGGTGTCGGTCTCGGAGCGGGCCACGGCGACCGCGACCCTCAAGCCGATCGGTTCGGTGGGCGGTGCGGACGTGTACCGCATCGAGACCCTGCACCCGCGTTCCTACAACGACGCGCGGCGGATCGGCGAGGAGTTCCGGGAGGGCGTCCCAGTGATCATCAACCTCACCGGGATGGACGACAACGACGCCAAGCGGATCGTGGACTTCGCTGCCGGCCTCGTGTTCGGCCTGCGCGGTTCGATCGAGCGGATCACGAACAAGGTCTTCCTGTTGTCGCCTGCGAACGTCGACGTGGGCGCCGAGGCGCGCGCGCAGATCGCGCAGGACGGGTTCTTCAACCAGAGTTGACCCATGAGCCTTGTCGTCAGCCTGCTGTCGACCGCCATCTGGCTGTACCTGCTGGTCCTCATCGCCCGCATGATCATCGGGCTGATCATGGTCTTCGCGCGGGACTACCAGCCCACTGGCGTCGTCGTGATCATCTTCGAGTCGGTCATGATGGTGACCGATCCGCCCCTGAAGGCCCTGCGTCGGGTGATCCCACCGCTGCGGATCGGCCAGGTCTCGCTGGACCTGGCGTTCCTGGTGCTGTTCATCGCCCTGCAGCTGCTGCTGGGTGTGCTGCGCGGTCTGGCATGAGCCGGGCTGGGGGGAGTGGGGCGCGGACCGGTGACGGAGCGTGGGGCGATCGAGCACGGCGCGACGGACGCGGAGGTGCGGCATGGGGCTGAGCGCCCAGGACGTGCACGACAAGCAGTTCAAGCTGGTGCGGCAGTCGACCGGGTACGACATCGACGAGGTCGATGCCTTCCTCGACGAGGTCGAGGCTGAGCTCAGCCGGCTCACCGCGGCCCTGACCGAGGCGCGCGCCGCGGCTGCACCTGCTGGGCACCCCGACAATCCAACCGATGAGCAGGCGCCTGCCGGTGCGGGTTCGGGTGCGGTTCCCGCCCTCGGCGACAGCGCTGGCTCGGCGGCCCGGATCCTCGAGCTGGCCCAGCGCACGGCCGATGAGTACGTCGCCGAGGCCAGGCGCACGGCCGACGGGCTGGTGCACGAGGCCCAGGACCAGGCGCGGACCGTCATCGCGGGCCTCGAGTCGCAACGTGCCGAGCTGGAGGCCAGGGTCGCCGCGCTGCGCGCGTTCGAGGTGGAGGTGCGTGGTCGGCTGACCTCGTACTTCGAGAACCAGCTGCGCGACCTGCGGTCGATCGCCGAGCGCCCCACCGGGTAGCAGTCGGGCGACTTCGGCGCGGGGCGGCCAACGCCCCGCGCCCCGCGCCGGCAGCGCCCCCACCAGCGCCGTTCCGGTCAGGCCCCGATCCCGCGCCGCCCGAGGCGCCCGTCCGCCACGGCCCCGCGGCCGAGCTCGTCGGCCGCCCGGCGCCCCGCGTGCCGGCTGCCACTGGCGGCACCGGCTGCACTGGCCGAGCCCCGCCAGGCTCCACGGGCACGGGTGGTCGTGCGGTGGTAGTCGTTGACCGCGAGGTCCCGGGCCCGCAGCGCCAGCGCCACCTGACGCCGGCCCGGCGCGCCGCCGGGTCGACCGCCCTGCTGCCCGCCCGCGCTGGCCTCGCTGCGGGCCCGCCCGGCAGCCTCGGCCATGCGCTCGCCGGTGCGTTCGATGAACCCGACGCAGAAGGCGTTGCGCGCCACCGCTGCGGTGACCGGGCGGGTCGGGCCGCGGCCGGCCGGCCGGTACGTGCTCCCCTGCCAGGTGCGACCCTGGACGTGGGCGTGCGCGCGCCCGAGCATCATCGCGCTGGCTGTCGCGAAGACCGACTCCACCTGGTCGAGATCACCGGGCATCCCGTAGCCGATGACGTACGTGGAGCCCGAGCCGATGTCGACCTTCACCGACCAGGCCCGGGCGATGGCGAGGTAGAGCGACACGAGCAGCTTGTTCAGGGCACGCCGTGGCTCACCGATGGTGAGCATCCGGTGGGTCGGCAGCTCGGCCTGCCGGGCGCCGCCCACGAGCGAGGCCACGGCCAGGTCGATGCTGTGCCGCTGCGCCACCAGTGCTGCCTTCGCCAGGTACGCCTCCGCCTCCTCGACCGAGGCGGTCGCCTCGGCCTTGGCCAGCAGGGCCGCCACCCGGCGGACCTGGTCATCGTCGATGCCCTCGCTGGGCACGCGCTCGGGGTCCGGCAGCGACGCCAACGGCGCGAAGAGGCTGCCGAGCAGCCGCGCGGCGGACGCTCCCACCTGCAGCTCGGTGAGGTGCAGCAGCGCAGCCTGGAAGGCAGCCCCGTGCCCGGGCTCGCCAGCAAGGTGGTGGGCCAGCTCGTGCAGCACCACGCCGCGGTCCATCGCCCATCGCCCACGCCGATCGGCGACCGGGATGTGGATGGTGCCCGCGGCGTAGGTCGCCCGCCGGTACCCCCGTCGTGGCACCACGCGCACTGGTCCGACCCCCGGGTAGGCGCCGGCCGTGGCCGGCTCAGCCAGCACGGCGTCGACGAACGCCTGGATGGCGCCGAGCTCCCCGAAGTGCACCTCGGGCGGCAGCGTGAGCACCTCGCGGCCCACGCGCACGCGCCGGCTGCCCGAGCCCATCACCGAGGCGATGACGTCCTCGGCCTGGTACACCGCCCCCCGGTGCCGGTCGATCCGCGGATCCTGCTGCATGGCGCACACCCTGCCACCGCGGTCCGACATCCCGGCCCGACCATCCACAGGCGTGCCCGGGTCCCGTCAGGCCCGGCGCAGCGCGTAGGTCAGCCCGAGGTCCGGGTCGGTCGCGGGCGTCACGTCCACGGGCGGGGGGTCGCGGTGCACGGCCAGTGCCAGCACCTCAGCCCCTACCTCGTCGGCGTGCTCGTCGAGGGCCTGCGCCAGCTCGGAGGCCGCTGGTGCGCGCAGCCACAGCGCGATCCGGTCGCTGACCTCCAGGCCGGCCGCCTTGCGCGCCTCCTGCACGAGCCGCACCACCTCGCGGGCCAGGCCGCGGCGCACCAGCTCGGGGGTCAGCGTGAGGTCCAGGGCGAGGGTCTCGCCAGCGTCGGTCGCCACCGACCAGCCCTCGCGGGGTGTCTCGGTGATGACCACGTCGTCCGGCCCGACCTGGACAGCCTCGCCGTCGACCGCCACGGACGCGGCCCCCGTCGAGCGCAGCGACGCCGTCAGTGCCACGGGGTCCGCGGCGGCGACCGCGGCCGCCACCGCCGGGGTGCCCTTGCCGAACCGCCGACCGAGGGAGCGGAAGTTGGCCTTGACCGAGACGTGGACCAGCTCGTCAGCCGTCGCCTCCCCCCCAGCAGCGCCGCCGAGGTTCACCAGCGACACCACGTTGAGCTCCTCGGCCAGCTGCTGGCGCAGCTCCTCGGGCATCTGCTCCCACCCCGGGGCAGAGACCAGCGCGCGCGCCAGCGGCTGGCGGGTGCGCACCCTGCCCTCGGCCCGGGCGCCGCGCCCCAGCTCGACCAGCCGGCGCACCAGGGCGACCTGCCCGGCCAGCGCGGCGTCGGCCAGCGCGGCGGAGTCGTCGGGCCAGGGTTGCAGGTGCACGGAGTCCCCGGCCCCGGTGGCGAACAGGTCCTGCCAGACCCGCTCGGTGATGAACGGCGTGAAGGGCGCCATGAGCAGCGTCACGATGCGCAGGCACTCGTGCAGGGTGTGCAGCGCAGCCGGGTCGCCCTCCCAGAACCGGCGCCGGGAACGCCGCACGTACCAGTTGGACAGGTCGTCGATGAAGGCCGCGAGCAGCCGCCCGGCGCGCTGCGTGTCGAAGCCGTCGAGCGCCTCGGTCACGTCCGCGGCCAGCCGCGACGCCTCGGCCAGCGCCCAGCGGTCGAGCACCGAGCGGTCCTCGAGGGCGGGGGCCGCCGCCGGGTCGGGCACGAAGTCCGCGGTCCGGGCGTAGAGCGACTGGAACGACACCGTGTTCCAGTACGTGAGCAGCGTGCGACGCACCACGTCTGCGATGGCAGCATGGCCCACCCGCCGGGCCTGCCAGGGCGAGCCGGCGGCGAGCATGAACCACCGCACGGCGTCCGCCCCGTGCTCGTCCATGAGCGGGATGGGCTCCAGCACGTTGCCCAGGTGCTTGCTCATCTTGCGGCCGTCGTCGTCGAGGATGTGGCCCAGGCACAGCACCGTTCGGTACGACGACTGGTCGAACACCAGGGTGCCGACCGCCATGAGCGTGTAGAACCAGCCACGGGTCTGGTCGATCGCCTCGCAGATGAAGTCGGCCGGGTACTTGCGCCGGAACGTCTCGACGCCGGCGTGCGGGTACCCCCACTGGGCGAAGGGCATCGCGCCGCTGTCGTACCAGCCGTCGATCACCTCGGGCACCCGGCTCGCGGTCGCCCCGCACTGCGGGCACGGCAACGTGACGTCGTCGACGTAGGGCCGGTGCGGGTCGAGTTCCGAGAGGTCCTTCCCCGCCAACGCACCGAGCTCAGCCAGGGAACCGACGCAGGTCAGGTGCTCCTCGGCACAGCGCCAGATGGGCAGCGGGGTGCCCCAGTAGCGGTTGCGCGACAGCGCCCAGTCGACGTTGTTCTCCAGCCAGTCGCCGTAGCGGCCCCACTGGATGGTGCCCGGGTGCCAGGTCGTGCCGGCGTTCTCGCGGATGAGCGCGTCCTTGATCGCGGTGGTGCGGATGTACCAGCTCGGCTGGGCGTAGTAGACCAGCGGGGTGTGGCAGCGCCAGCAGTGCGGGTACGCGTGCTCGAACTGCTCGTGCCGGAACAGCAGGCCGCGGTCCTCGAGGTCGGCCACGAGCGTCGGATCGGCGGACTTGAAGAACATCCCGCCCACCATCGGCACCGCGTCGTCGAAGGTGCCGTCGGGGCGCAGCGGGTTCACCACGGGCAGGCCGTACTCGCGGCAGGACACGAGGTCATCGGCACCGAACGCGGGGGCCTGGTGCACCAGGCCCGAGCCGTCCTCGGTCGTGACGTAGTCGGCGAGGATCACGTAGTGCGCGTCCGGGATGTCGACCAGGTCGAACGGCCTGCGATAGCCCGTGCGCTCCAGCTCGCGACCGGTGAGCGAGGCCAGCACCTCGTGGCCCTCGGGCAGCTTCGCCTCACGCAGCGCCTCGGCGATCACGAGCAGCTCGGCGTCGCCGAGCTCCCCGGGCACCCGCACGACCTGGTAGACGGCCTCGGGCTTCACCGCCACCGCGGTGTTCGACACGAGGGTCCACGGCGTCGTGGTCCACACCAGCAGGCTCACGCCGGGGAACCGCTCCGCCAACGGCCCACTGGTCACCGGCATGCGGACGAACACCGAGGGATCGGTGACGTCCTCATACCCCTGGGCGAGCTCGTGGTCGGACAGGCCCGTGCCGCAACGCGGGCAGTAGGGGGTCACGCGATGGTCCTGGACGAGCAGGCCCTTGTCGAAGATCTGCTGCAGCGACCACCAGACGCTCTGCACGTAGGCCGGGTCCATCGTCCAGTAGGCCTGGTCCAGGTCGACCCAGTACCCCATCCGCTCGGTGAGCGTCGCGAACTCGTCGACGTGCCGCAGCACGGACTCCCGGCACTTGGCGTTGAACTCGGCCACACCGTAGGCCTCGATGTCGCCCTTGCCGGAGAAGCCGAGCTCCTTCTCGACGGCGAGCTCCACGGGCAGGCCGTGGCAGTCCCAGCCGGCCTTGCGGTCCACCCGGTAGCCGCGCATGGTGCGGAACCGCGGGAACACGTCCTTGAAGACGCGCGCCTCCACGTGGTGGGTGCCCGGCTTGCCGTTGGCCGTCGGCGGACCCTCGTAGAACGTCCACTCCGGGGCCCCCTCGCGCTGGGCCAGCGAGCGGTGGAAGACGTCGTGCTCGGACCAGAACGCCAGCACCTCCCGGTCCACCTGCGCGAGGTCGACCTTGGCGGGCACCGGCGCGTACCGGGGCACGGCACGCTGCTCGGCGGCCGCCTCCGGGAGCGGGGTCGGGTCGGCGCTCATGATCAGTCCTGTCGGGGGCGTGGCTGGGGTGGCCGGCGTCACCCGCCTGGGCGGGACGCGCAGGGCTCGGGGGAGGAGTCTAGTCGCGGCGACCCGGGCCGGTGGGGAGCACGAGCACCCGTCCCGCCCTGCCGTCAGGCTCCGGGCCGCGCGAGCAGGCTGGCCCAGCGCGCCTCGATGTCGGGCGGCGGATCGCTCACCTCGACCAGCTTGTCGCGGGAGCTGCCACCCCGGACGACGTGCACCTGCCGCGGGCGCACCCCGAGCGCGTCGGCGAGCACGCGTTCGACCGCGGCCGTCGCCGCCCCGTCCACGGCCCGGGCCCGCACCCGCACCGCCAGGACGGGTGGCTGCTCGGGCCTGCCGGTCTGGGCGGTGCCGCCCACCAGGTCGCCACGAGCCCCCGGATGCACGTGGACCGCGCCGCGGAAGGTGAGCACGGGGGCTATCCTCACCCTGCCCCGGCCGCGTCTGTGCCACGGGCAGGCAGGGAGGCCGCGATGGGTGCCGGGGACTGGGTGACCGGAGGGTTGCGCCGCGCCGTGTCCGGCGTGGTCGGCGTGCTCCCGGGCCGGGAACGGGACGGTGAGGACCACGCCGACCTCGACGTGGCCGAGCGCGACAGCGGCCACCAGGAGGCGGTCGAGGTCGAGCCGGTCCCGGTCGAGCCGGCCGCGGAGGAGCC
>DASVBK010000142.1:0-2433 GCA_036375875.1 Candidatus Nanopelagicales bacterium | reverse complement strand
CCGGCTGCACGCCGTGCTCGACGAGTCGCGGATCTTCCGCATCGACCACTTCCTGCGCAAGCAGGCGGTCGAGGGGATCCTCTACCTGCGGTTCGCCAATTCGTTCCTCGAGCCGCTGTGGAACCGCCGGTACGTCGAGAGCGTGCAGCTGACGATGGCCGAGTCCTTCGACATCGGCACGCGCGGCTCGTTCTACGACGCAGTGGGGGCGATGCGCGACGTGGTGCCCAACCACCTGCTGCAGGTGCTCAGCCTCGTGGCGATGGAGCCGCCCTCGCGCGGCTCGCAGTCCGTGGTGCACGACCGGCAGGCCGATCTGCTGCGCGCCATCGAACCGGCTGATCCGCAGGCCTACGTCCGGGGGCAGTACGAGGGGTACCGCGACAGCGACGGGGTGAAGCCGGACTCGACCACTGAGACGTTCGCCGCACTGCGCCTGCGCGTGGACAACTGGCGTTGGTCGGGCGTGCCGTTCTACATCCGTGCCGGCAAGGCGATGTCGTGCACCGTGACCGAGGTGCGCCTGATCTTCAAGGAGCCACCGTCGCTGGGCTTCGGCATCTTCGGCGGCAGGCGGCCCCCGGCCAACGAGCTCGTGCTGCGCATCGGTCCGGTGCCCGGGCTCACCCTGCTCATGCAGGGCCGGCAGGCGGACTCCCCGGACCTGCAGACCGTGCACCTGGACCTGGACTTCGCCGAGCAGGTCGGCGACGCTCCGGCGCCGTACGAGCAGGTGCTGCTCGACGCGCTGCGTGGCGACTCCGCGCGGTTCGCCCGTGAGGACGCGGTGGAGGAGAGCTGGCGGGTCGTGCAGCCACTGCTCGAGCGGCCCGGACCCGTGGCCCGCTACGAGCGCGGCTCCTGGGGCCCGCCGGAGGCGGATGCGCTGGTGGCGGGACGGCCGCATTGGCGGGAGTGCTTCGAGGTGGCGCCGCGCTGAGGCGCCGGCGTCGACGACCACGACGGGCACGACGAGCAGGAGGAGCGAGGGATGCACACGCGGACGCTTGGCCAGGGCCTGACCGTCTCGGCGATCGGCCTGGGCGCGATGGGGATGTCGCAGAGCTACGGCCCCAACCCGGGCACCCGCTCGGAGATGATCGACGTGCTGCGCGGCGCGGTCGACCTCGGCGTGACGTTCTTCGACACCGCCGAGGTCTACGGGCCCTACGTGAACGAGGAGCTGCTCGGCGAGGCCCTGGCACCGGTGCGTGACGAGGTGGTCATCGCCACGAAGTTCGGCTTCCGCATCGTCGACGGCGAGATGGCCGGGCTGGACAGCCGCCCCGAGCACATCCGCGAGGTCGCGCACGCCTCCGCGCGACGGCTCGGGGTCGAGGTGATCGACCTGTTCTACCAGCACCGCGTGGACCCTGACGTGCCGATCGAGGAGGTCGCCGGCGCGGTCGGCGAGCTGGTGGCCGCGGGCGTCGTGCGCCACTTCGGGCTGTCGGAGGCGGGCGCCGCGACCATCCGTCGCGCGCACGCGGTGCACCCGGTGAGCGCGGTGCAGTCGGAGTACTCGCTGTGGACGCGCGACCCAGAGCCGGAGGTGCTGCCCACGTGCGCCGAGCTGGGCATCGGGTTCGTGCCGTTCAGCCCGTTGGGCAAGGGCTTCCTGACCGGCACCGTGGCGGCGGGGACGCAGTTCGCCGAGGGCGACATCCGCCGGCGCGTGCCGAGGTTCGAGGCCGAGAACCTCGCCGCCAACCAGGCGCTGGTCGACCGGGTGCGCGCGCTGGCCGCGGCCAAGGCGGTCTCCCCGGGCCAGGTCGCGCTGGCCTGGCTACTGGCCCAGCAGCCGTGGATCGTGCCGATCCCCGGGACCCGGCGCCTCGAGCGCGTGCAGGAGAACGCGGGCGCGACCGCCGTGGGCCTGTCCGCCGACGACCGCGCGGAGCTCGACCACCTCATCGAGGCTGTCGGCGTGGCCGGCAACCGGTACAACGACGCCATGCTGGGCATGGTCGGGCGGTAGCAGGGCCCGCGGCGTCCCCTCACAGGCGCCACGTCGTGCGGGGTGCGGGGCGGAAGATCCAGGGGGCGTCGTGGTTGGCCGACCACGTGATGCCCGGGGCCGCCTCCTCAATCGGGCTCGGGTCGCCGCGCTCACGGGGGGCTGGCTCGATGCGCCACATGCCGAGGTCCACTTGGCGGTGATGCGCCGAGCACAGGCTCACCAGGTTCGCCAGCTCGGTCGGCCCCCCGGCGGACCACGGGGGAGGTGACGCCGGTCGTGGTCGCCAGGCCCACCGCCTGCACTCCCTCGGCCCGGCAACACGACATCGCCATTGTGAGGTGTCAGGACATCGCCGTTGTGTGACATCGACAGTGGCTCAGTGCGACGCACCGGCTTCAGCCAGCGGCGCGCTGCGGCGTGCCCGCCGCAACCCGGCCTTGGCGTCTGCCACGCTCGGCCGGTGGCAGCCGAAG
>DASVBK010000119.1:0-2634 GCA_036375875.1 Candidatus Nanopelagicales bacterium | reverse complement strand
GTCGATGCTGTCCGGGTTGCCGAAGACCCGGTTGACGCAGGCCGCGAAGTACACCGCGGCGGCACCCCCGCGCGCGGTCGCCGGCATCCGGCGCGGCGCGGGCCGCGGCACGACCCCGGACCACCGGGGCAGCACGTCGTGGCTCACGACGGCACGACCGGCGTCCGTGACGGCCGCCACCGCGCCGTCCCCGGCCACCTGCCCGACCCGTCCGGCGCTGCCCACGGCGACCCGCCCCATCGCCAGCATGCCGGCGTACCCCTTGGCGACCTGCAGGGCCACCGCCTCCGAGGGGGCGTTGTGCGCCCGCACCCGGAACGCCTTCATCATGTCGCCGGTGTTGATGTCGACCGGGCAGGCCAGCGCGCACGTGCCATCGCCGGCGCAGGTCTCCACTGCGTCGTAGACGTACTCGCGCTCCAGGGTCTCGGCCACGGCCGACCCGACCGGCTGGCGCGCCATCTCCCGGCGCAGCGCGATCCGTTGCCGGGGGGTGGTCGTGACCCGCCGCGAGGGGCACACGTGCTCGCAGTAGCCGCACTCGATGCAGCGATCGGCCACGGGCTCGATCGTCGGCGAGGTCTTGAGGTGCTGCAGGTGGGCCTGCGCGTCGTCGGTGAGCAGCACGCCGGGGGAGAGCACGCCGTGCGGGTCCACCAGGCGCTTCACCGCGCGCATGTGGCCGGTGATCACCGGGCCCCACTCCTGCTCCACGAACGGCGCGATGTTGCGGCCGGTGCCGTGCTCGGCCTTGAGGGAGCCGTCGAAGTCCTCGGCGACGACCCGCACCACGTCACGCAGGAACGCGTCGAAGCGGGCGACCGCCGCCGCGCCGTCGAGCGAGGGCGTGATGAGGAAGTGCAGGTTGCCCGCCGAGGCGTGCCCGAAGATGACGCCCGCGTACTCGTGGCGCGCGAGGAGCTCCTGGATCGCCAGCGCCCCGTCTGCCAGCCGCTCGGGCGGGAAGCAGACGTCCTCGAGGATGAACGACGTGCCCGTGGGCCGAGCCCCGCCCACCGAGGCCAGCAGGCCGTTGCGGATCACCCAGTAGTCCGCGGCTCGGGCCTTGTCCCGGGTGAAGTCGGTGGGTTCGAGCAGGTCCAGCTGCGGGAGCAGGGCGACGGCGGCCTGCTCGGAGCGGGCCGACTGCTCCGCGGACTCGTCGCGGAACTCCACGAGCAGCCCGGTCGCCGACGCCGGCAGGTCGTCCCAGCGGGGCGGCACGCCGGGCCGGCCGCGCACGGCCGCGATCGAGGCGCGGTCCATGAGCTCGACGGCAGCGGCGCCGGCGGCCACGAACGGCGCCACGGCCGAGGTGGCGGCGTGCATGTCCGGGAAGATCATGAGCGAGGTGAGCGTGTGCGTGTCGTCCGGCACGGTGGCGAAGACCGCCTCGGCGATGAAGCCCAGCGTGCCCTCCGAGCCGACCATGAGCCGGCGCAGGATCTCGACGGGCGTGGCGCCGTCGAGGAAGGCGTTCATGGCGTAGCCGGTCGTGTTCTTGATGCGGTACTTGGTGCGGATCCGCTCGGTGCTCGCGGGGTCGGCCAGGATCGCCTGCCGGATGGCCAGCAGGCCCGCGGCGATCCCGGGCTCGGCGGTGGCGAAGCGTGCCTCGGCGTCCTCGGCCGCGGTGTCCACCACGGTCCCCGAGGGCAGCACGAACGTCAGCGCGCGCAATGTCTGGTAGGAGTTCTCGATGGTGCCGCAGCACATGCCCGACGCGTTGTTCGCGACCACCCCGCCGACCGTGCACGCCGACTTCGACGCGGGGTCGGGGCCCAGCCGGTACCCATGGGGCTTGAGGGCGGCGTTGGCCCGGGCGAGGACCGTGCCTGGGCGGCTGCGCAGCGTCCGGCCGCCGTCCTCGACCGTGCAGCCGATCCAGTTGCGCTGCACCTCCAGCAGGATGCCATCGCCCTGGGCCTGCCCCGACAGGCTCGTGCCCGCGGCGCGGAACGTCACCGGGATGCCGCGCCGGTGGGCGTAGCCGAGCACCTCCTGCACGTCGGCGATCGAGCGCGAGAGCACGACCGCCTGCGGGAACATCCGGTAGGGGCTCGCGTCGGTCGCGTAGCGCACCAGGTCGCTGGTGCTGGTGAGCACGACGTCCGGGTCACCCAGCAGTGCCACGAGCTCGTCGCGCAGCCGGACGTCCCCGCCGGTGGCCAGGTGCTCGGGGGCACGGTCATGGGTGGGGACGTGCTCGGGTGCGCGCAGCGCGGCCGGGCGCGGGGTGAAGAGGCGACGCATGGCGCTCAGGCTGCCACCGGTGCGCGGGTGTGTCGTTGCGAGTGCGGCTGGCCGACGGGGCCGCCGGGGTGCTCGGGGCGCAGGCTGCCCGGCGTGCGGCAGCCGCGGGCGAGCCTCACCGACGGCGCGCCTCACCCGCATCCCGGGAGCAGACTGGGGCCGCCGCCGATCGGCGGCGAGGGGAGGCCTGCCCGACGCCGGTGCCGGTGGTCGGCCGCCGCCCCTCCCAGCGACACCGGAGGACCGCATGGATCCGTCGAAGACCGCCGTCGTGCTCATCGAGTTCCAGCACGACTTCACCTCCGAGGGCGGCGCGCTGCACGGCGCCGTGGCCGAGGTCATGGAGCAGACCGACATGCTCGAGCACGCCCGGGAGGCCGT
>DASVBK010000111.1:0-29882 GCA_036375875.1 Candidatus Nanopelagicales bacterium | reverse complement strand
GTCCATGCGATGCGCGAGTGGCGGAATAGGCAGACGCGCACGGTTCAGGTCCGTGTACTCGAAAGGGTGTGGGGGTTCAACTCCCCCCTCGCGCACGACCGAGGCCCCTCATCCGGATGTTGCCGGGTGGGGGGCCTTGCTGCGGGCCTGACGGCAGCCTCGACGGGGGGTGGGCCGCACCCGAGCTGCCGGCGGCGGGGGCATGCCGCTACCCGAGCCAGCAACCGCAGGTTCGTGCCGCACCCGAGCCGGTTACGGCGGGCGCGTGCGGCTCCCGGGCGGGCCCGGGCACCGGCCGGCCGTGACGGGTCAGCACCAGCCGGTCAGTACCAGCCGGTGCGCACCGAGTGCGCCCACGCGTTGCTGGGGTTGCCGTACCGGCCGGCGATGTAGTCCAGGCCCCACGCGATCTGGGTGCGCGCGCTGGTCGCCCAGTCCGAGCCCTTGCTCGCCATCTTCGACCCGGGCAGCGCCTGGGGGATGCCGTGGGCGCCACTGCTGGCGTTGTGCGCGCTGGTGCTCCAGCCCGACTCCTTCTGCCACAGCTTGGCCAGGTCCCCGCACTGCGCGGTCGACCAGCCCCGATCGGCGCACAGCTGCATGCCCAGCGCACGGTTCGCTGCTGGGGTGCCGCCGGCGGCCCGTGCGCGAGCAGCACGCTGCTCGGCGGCGCGTCGCTGCGCAGCCGCCTTCTTCTTCGCTTCGGCCTTCTTCTCGGCTGCCCTGCGCTTGACCTCGGTGCGGCGCACCAGGTCGGCGCTGGCCGCGGCAGCGGCGGAGTCAGCAGCGCGCTGCTCCACCCAGGCGGCCGGCATGGACGCGGGTGCCGCAGCGTGGCTGCCCACGGTGGTGCTCAGCGCGGGGAGGGCGGCGACCAAGGCCGCCAGGGCTCCGGCGGCCATGCCGCGGCGCACGGTGGTGATTCGCATGGGGGACTGCTCCTGGATCGACGGCAGTCCCGGCGTGCTACCCGCTGCCCGCCGGCGATATGCAGGTCGTGAGCCGGCTCACAGCAGCCGGACGGGCCGCGGACGGCTCGCCCCAGCTCACGCCACCTGCAGGCCCAGGCCGAGCGCCTCCTCGACGAGCTCCTCACGGACGCTGGGGTGCGCCGCCTGCGCGATGAGGTTGCGCGCCTGCTCGTCCTGGGACCTGCCCCAGATCTCGGCGATGCCGTGCTCGGTCACCACGGCGGTGTGCTGGAACGAGGTGACCGGCTCGTCGAGCAGCGGCACGATCGTCGAGACGTCGGCCTTGGGGTGCCAGGAGCGCAGGGCGATGAAGGCCTGCCCACCGGGGGCGTGCAGCGCCCCGACGATGAAGTCCGTCTGGCCGCCGAACCCCGAATAGATCCGGGCGTTGATGCGTGAGGCGTTGGCCTGCGCGAACAGGTCGACCTGCAGGGCCGAGTTGACCGAGGTCATGAGCGGCTGCTGGGCGATCAGCCCCGGGTCGTTCGACGCCTCGGTGCGCAGCATGCGGACGCGCGGGTTGCCGTCGACCCAGTCGTAGAGCTCCTCGGACCCGAACAGGAACGACACCGCCAGCGGGTTGTCCGGGTCCAGGGCGCCGGCCTTGTCCAGCGCGAGCACGCCGTCGGAGAACATCTCGGTCCAGAACCGCAGGCCCCGTCGGTCAGCCAGGGCGGTGAGCACCGCGTCGGGGATCCCGCCGATGCCCATCTGCAGCGTGGAGCCGTCCGCGATGCGGGCCGCGATCCGCTCGCCGATCCCCCGGCTGGTGTCGTCCAGGGGCAGCGGGGTCCCGGTGGTGAGCGGCTCCTCGGCCTCGAAGAGCACGTCGATCGACGTCAGCGGCACGATGGCATCGCCGTAGGTGAACGGCATCTTCGGGTTCACCTGGGCGATCACGGTGCCCCCGCGCGATCGGCACGCCTCGATGGCCGCGGGCATCACGTTGACCTCGATGCCCAGCGAGACGACGCCGTGGCGCGGCGGCGAGGTGTGCAGCACGACCACGTCGGGGCGCATCGCGCGCTGGAACAGCGCCGGCACGAGGCTCAGCCGGCACGGCACGTACCGCAGGCGCGGGTTGGCACGCATGCCCGGGCCGACGAACGGCGTCTCCGGGGTGATGCCGTCACGCTCCGGCAGGCCCCGCTGGGGGTTCAGAGCCCACAGCCGCCATTCAGGCACGTGCTCATCGAGCAGTGCCAGCGTGGTGCGCGGATGCGCGAAGTTGCCGGAGACCACCACGCGCGGGTTGGGCGGCAGGCCGTGCAGCACCGCGGCCAGGGACTCGGCGTTCACGTGCAGGGTCATGTGGCGGATTCTCCCACCGCCGAGGGCGCCCCCCTCGTGGCCGAACGCCCCGGCCAGCGCTGCTGAAGGTCCCGCCGTCGGCGGCAGGCCCACTCCCGGGCCCAGGTTGCGGTGGGTGCACGTGAGGTGAACCACACGGGACCCAGGGGTGTCACTTGTTTGACATCCACACGCTGGGGTACCTTCTGCGATGTATCGACTCGATACATCTCGCCAGCACACCAGTGGGGCGACCCGGAACAGCGAAGGACGGTACCCGCGATGGCAGCAACGCGCCGCAGCGCCGTGCTGGAGTTCGCGATCCTGGGCCTGCTGCACGACGCGCCCATGCACGGCTACGAGCTGCGCAAGCGGCTCAACGGCGTCATGGGTTCCTTCCGCGCGATCTCGTACGGCTCGCTGTACCCCGCGCTCAAGGACCTGCTGGACCGCGGCCTCATCGTCGAGGCCGGCACCGCTGACGCCAGCGCTCCCGCCCTGTCGGGCCGGCGCGCGAAGATCGTCTACGAGCTCACGGCCGAGGGCAAGGACCGCTTCAACGAGCTGGTCTCGCGCACAGGTCCGGAGTCGTGGGAGGACGAGGCGTTCGGGGTGCACCTGGCCTTCTTCGCCAGCACGCCGTCCGAGGTGCGCATGCGCATCCTCGAAGGCCGGCGCAGCCGGATGGAGGAGCGCCTGAGCAACCTGCACGTGGCGACCGCCCGCAGTCGCGAGCGCATCGACACGTACACGTTGGCACTCCAGCGCCACGGCCTCGAGGGCGTGGAGCGCGAGGTGCGCTGGCTCAACGAGCTGATCGAGCACGAGTACAACGAACGGCGCGGCGGGACCCCCGACGTGGCCGACAACCGAACCGGAGAAACCGGGGCCGGGCCGCGTCGCCCGCGAACCCGCGGGTGAGAAAGGAACGACAGATGGGTGCCATTCGTGTGGCCATCGTGGGCGTGGGCAACTGCGCCTCCTCCCTCGTGCAGGGTGTTGAGTACTACAAGGACGCGGACCCCAACGACCGGGTCCCCGGCCTCATGCACGTGCAGTTCGGCGAGTACCACGTCCGCGACATCGAGTTCGTGGCAGCGTTCGACGTCGACGCCAAGAAGGTGGGCCAGGACCTCTCGCACGCGATCCTCGCCAGCGAGAACAACACCATCAAGATCTGCGACGTGCCGCCGAGCGGCGTGACCGTCGCCCGTGGGCACACGCTCGACGGCCTGGGCAAGTACTACCGCGAGATGATCACCGAGTCCGACGAGGAGCCGGTGGACGTCGTGCAGGTGCTCAAGGACACCAGGGCCGACGTGCTCGTGTGCTACCTGCCGGTGGGCTCCGAGGACGCCGCCAAGTACTACGCGCAGTGCGCCATCGACGCCAAGGTCGGCTTCGTCAACGCGCTGCCGGTCTTCATCGCCGGCACGCCGGAGTGGGCCAAGAAGTTCGAGGACGCGGGCGTGCCGATCGTCGGCGACGACATCAAGAGCCAGGTGGGCGCCACCATCACCCACCGCGTGCTGACCAAGCTGTTCGAGGACCGCGGCGTCACCGTCGACCGCACCTACCAGCTCAACGTCGGCGGCAACATGGACTTCATGAACATGCTCGAGCGTGATCGCCTGGAGTCCAAGAAGATCTCGAAGACCCAGTCGGTCACCTCGCAGATGAGCCGCGACATCGGCGCGCGCAACGTGCACATCGGTCCCTCGGACTACGTGGCGTGGCTCGACGACCGCAAGTGGGCGTTCATCCGCCTCGAGGGCCGCGCGTTCGGCGACGTGCCGCTGACCCTGGAGTACAAGCTCGAGGTGTGGGACTCGCCGAACTCGGCAGGCGTCATCATCGACGCCCTGCGCGCGGCGAAGATCGCCAAGGACCGCGGCATCGGTGGCCCGATCCTGTCGGCGTCGAGCTACTTCATGAAGTCGCCGCCGGAGCAGTACCCGGACGAGCTCTGCCGCGAGAAGGTGGAGCAGTTCATCGCCGGCGAGATCGATCGCTGACGCGGCGCTGACCCCGGCCGCTCGACCGCCGGTCAGGAGCGAGGAGGGTCCCGGGATGCGCCCCGGGGCCCTCGTCCGCGTCCGGGGGCGCCGCGGGAGCGTCCGCCGGACCTGCGTGCCCCTCGCCTTTCGGCGCGCCCGGACCTCGGAAGCCCTCGCCTGGCGGGGCGCAGTCCGCGGAGTCGGGCCGACGCGGGCACCTGTGGACGGCTGCCACGGCCCGGCGCCATGCTTCGTGCCATGAGTGGGGGGCCGAGCCCGTTCCGGGCTGGCGGTGCTGAGGAGCGCGCGCCGGCCGCCCAGGAGCGCGCGCCGGGCGCGGCCGAGCCTGCGGTCCACGCCGACGACCAGGTACCTGCCCGCGAGCAGCCCGGCCCCCCCGACGTGCCGATGGTGGACGCGGCCACCGGCCCGGGCCTACACGGCCTGGCCCGCTTCCCCGTCCTTGCCACCCCGGGCGCCCGGCTGCTGCTGGGCACGCGGCTGGCCGGGCAGGCCTCCGACGGCCTGCTGCAGGCCGCCCTCGGTTCCTTCGTGCTCTTCAGCCCGGAGCGGCAGGCCACCCCTGCCCAGGTCGCCGGCAGCTTCGCGCTGCTGCTGCTGCCGTACTCGCTCATCGGGCCGTTCGCTGGGGTGTTCCTGGACCGCTGGAGCCGCGCGCGGGTCCTCGTGGTGGCCAACCTCGCCCGCGCCGCGGTGATGCTCGTGGTGGCCGCCCTGGTCGCGGCCGACCGCGACGGGCTCGACCTCGGGGCCACCGTGCTGGTCGCCATGGGCCTGGGCCGGCTCGTGCTCGCGGGCCTGTCCGCCGGGCTGCCGCACGTCGTGGCCAGCAGCCACCTGGTGACCGCCAATGCGTTGTTCCCCACCGCGGGCACGATCGCCTCGGGCATCGCGACCGTCGTCGGCCTGGTGCTCATGCCGCTGCTCGGGCAGCAGGCGGCCACCGCGCTCGTGCTCACGGTGGCGGTGGGGTTCGTGCTGGCTGCCCTCATCGCGCACGGCATCCCCCGCCGGGGCCTCGGGCCCGCCGACGACGACCCGGCGCGCCGACGCCGGCTCACCAAGGACCTCGCCGCCGTCGTGCGCGGCATGGCCGACGGGGTGCGGCACGTGCACGAGCGACCCTCGGCACGCCGGGCGATGGGCATCGTGGTGCTCCACCGCTTCACGTTCGGCGTGCTGCTCGTCGACGCGCTGCTCATCGTGCGGGCCACCCTGAACGCGCCAAGCGAGGCCGACGCCGCGCTGGGCGACTTCGCGCTCACCGCGGCGGGCGCCTCGATCGGCAGCCTGGCCGCGGCCGTGCTCGCGCCGCGCGCCAACCGGCGCCTGGGCCTGCACCGCTGGTCGGCCATCACGCTGGTGGCCGCCGCGGGCGCGGCGCCGCTGGCCTTCGCGACCCTCACCCTGGCGTCGCTGGTGCTCGGGTCCTTCCTCATGGGGTTCTCCGGCCAGACGGTCAAGATCGCGGGGGACACCGTGCTGCAGCGCGACATCGACGACCCCCACCGGGGCCGGGTGTTCAGCCTCTACGACGTCGGCCTCAACGTGGCCCTCGTGAGCGGGATCGTGCTCACCGCGTTCGCCGCCCCGGCCAGCGGGGTCGCGCCGGCGCTGTGGGCCCTGGCCTGCGGCCTGCTGCTCGCCACGGCCGTGTGGAGCCTGCGCCCTGCGCAGGCCAGTGGTTAGGATCGCGAGCGCGGCCGCCACCTGCGCGGTGCAGGCCCACGCAGCACCGCGAGCCGGTGCGGAAGGGAGGTGGCCGGTGGGGATGCTCGACAACTTCGAGAAGAAGCTCGACCGCCTCGTGAACGGCGCGTTCGCCAAAGCGTTCAAGTCCGAGGTCCAGCCCGTCGAGATCGCGGCCAACCTGCAGCGCGAGCTCGACGACCGCGCCACCGTCGTGAGCCGCTCCCGCACCGTCGTGCCGAACGTCTTCCGCGTCGAGCTGTCGCCCACCGACCACACCAGGCTCGCGGCATACGAGCACACCGTGAGCGACGAGCTCGCGGGCCTGGTGCGCGAGTACGCCCAGCAGCAGCGCTACGCGTTCGTCGGCGCGGTCGAGGTGACGATGGCCGAGGAGCCGAGCCTGAGCACGGGGGTCTTCCGGATCCGCTCCGAGGTGCGTCCCGGCCAGCATCCCGACCTCCCGGTGCAGGTCGACGTGGCCGGCCAGCCGCACCTCGAGGTCGACGGCATCACGTACCCGCTGCACGCCGTGACGCGACTCGGCCGTGGGACGGACGTCGACATCCGCGTCGACGACCCCGGGGTCTCGCGCCACCACGCCGAGATCGTGCTGGGCACCGACGTCACGGTGCGCGACCTCGGCTCCACGAACGGCACGTTCGTCAACGGCCGCATGGTCACCCAGGCCATCCTCAGCGACGGCGCACGCATCCAGCTCGGCTCGACGAACCTGACCTATCGGGCTCGGTGAGGTCGGCATGTCCGAGCTCGTCATCACGATCCTGCGGTTCGGCTTCCTGGCGGCCCTGTGGCTGGCCGTGGCCGCGATCGTGCTGGTGCTGCGCCGCGACCTGGCCGCGCCCAAGGAGGCGCGCCCCCATGCCGTGCCGGTGCGGGGCGCGGGCCTGCCCACCCCCAGCGCCCCGCCGGTCCCGCCCCAGCCCAAGGCCAAGGGCGCGGCCCGCGGCGGCAGCCAGTCCCCCCGCAAGCTCACGGTCGTGGAGGGCGAGCTGGCGGGCACGGTGATCCCGTTGGGCAGCTCGCCGATCACGGTCGGGCGGGCGGCGGACTCGACCGTCGTGCTCAAGGACGACTACGCCTCGAGCCGGCACGCCCGGTTCTTCCCCTCGGACGGCCAGTGGATCGTCGAGGACCTCGGCTCGACGAACGGCACGTGGATCGACCGCACCCGGATCACCGGCCCCACCGTCCTGCGGGTCGGCGCGAAGGTGCGCGTCGGCCGCACGACCCTGCAGCTGCAGCGGTAGGGCCGGCGCATGACCCTGTTCCTGCGCTACGCGGCCAAGTCCGACGTGGGCCTGGTGCGCTCGGCCAACGAGGACTCGGGGTTCGCCGGCCGACGCCTGCTGGCAGTGGCCGACGGGATGGGCGGCCACGCAGCGGGCGAGCTGGCCAGCTCCACGGCCATCGCGACGCTGGCGGAGCTGGACTCCGAGGAGCTGGCACAGGAGGAGCTGCTCACCGAGCTGCAGACCGCCGTGGAGGTCTCGGCCGAGCGGATCGGCCAGTTCATCGACGCGGACCCGAGCCGTGCCGGCATGGGCACGACCCTCACCGCGATCCTCTGGCGCGACGGGCGCATCGCGATCGTGCACGTGGGCGACTCCCGGGCCTACCTGCTGCGCGACGGTGAGCTGGCCCAGCTCACGAACGACCACACCTATGTGCAGTCGCTCATCGACGCCGGTCGGCTCACCGCCGACGAGGCCCGCCGCCACCCCAAGCGCAACCTGCTGCTGCGCGCGATCGACGGCACCTCGCTGCCCGAGGGCGAGACCTCGATGCGTGAGGCACAGGCCGGCGACCGCTACCTGCTGTGCAGCGACGGGCTGTCGGGCGTGGTCCCCGACCAGGAGATCGCCCGGGTGCTGCGGGAGGTGCGCGACCCCACGGCTGCGGTCACGACGCTGGTGGACCTGGCCCTCGAGGGCGGGGCTCCCGACAACGTCACCGCCGTGGTCGCCGACGTGCTCGACGGCGACGCGGAGGAGATCTCGCGGGAGGCAGCGCTGGCCACGGCGGTGGTCGTCGGCGCGGCTGGCGAGCAGCGCAACCGCGCGGCACTGCCCGGCCTGCAGTTCCCCGACGACGTGGTTCCGCAGGACGAGGCGGCGCTGCCGGGCGGGCCGCAGGTGCGCGGGAGCCTGGCCGCCCGCGGCAGCCGCGGCGCGCTGGCAGGGGTGGGCGCCGAGGCCGGACCCGCCGGCGAGGCCGCGGCCGTCGGGCCGCGGCCCGCCGGGGATGACGAGCCCGAGCCGGGAGTCCCGGCTGGCCCGACCTCCCTGCCCCAGGACGAGCGCGGGTTCGTGCGTCGGCACCTCGGGTGGTTCGCGCTCGGCGCCGTGGCGGTGGCGGGCCTGCTCATCGGCCTCGCCGGCTTCGTCTGGTGGCTGGGCTCGCAGTGGTTCGTGGGCAACCAGGCCGGGTACGTCGCCGTCTCCCAGGGGGTGCCGCAGAGCTTGGCCGGCATCCCGTTGAGCCGGGTCACGAGCCGCACCGCGCTCGAGGTGGCGACGCTGCCCTACTACGACCAGCAGCAGGTGCAGTCCACCATCGAGGCCGCCACCGAGGCTGAGGCCCAGCGCATCGTCACGGACCTCGCGGCCAAGGCCGCCGCCTGCAGCGCGGTGCCCGCCCCGCTCGGGTGCCCGGCCACCGCGGCGGGCACGACGGGCACGGGCTCGCCCTCGGCGACTGCGACGCCGAGGGCCACGCCGAGCGCCAGCCCGAGCCGGGCGCCATGAGCGCCCCGGTCGTCCTGGGCGCCCCGGCCGCCGCCGCAGCGACCCGGCAGCCGACGCGGCGCAACGCCGAGCTCGGCCTGCTCGTGCTGGTCTGGCTGGTCGGCTCGCTGGGCATGCTGCTGGCCAGCGAGGGCGCTGCCGCGGAGGTGGTCCCCCAGGTGTGGACCGTGATCGGGGCCGCCGGCGCGATCCTGCTGGGGATGCACATCGCGGTGCGCATCCTGGCTCCCTACGCCGACCCGATCATGCTGCCGACGGCCGCGGCGCTGAACCTGCTCGGCATCGCCATGATCGCGCGCCTGGACATCGCGGCGGCGCTGCGCGCGGCGGCCAACGACAAGGAGCCGCCGGCCTTCGACGCGATCGACCAGGTGCTCTGGCTCGGGGTCGGGGTGCTGGCCGCGGTCGTGGTGCTCGTCGTGGTGCGCGACCACCGCAACCTGCGCCGCTACACCTACCTCTGGGGGCTGCTGGGCCTGGTGCTGCTGCTGCTGCCGATGGTGCCGGGCCTGGGCCTGACCATCCGCGGGGCGAACCTCTGGATCCAGGTCGGGCCCTTCACCTTCCAGCCCGCGGAGCTGGCCAAGGTCGTGCTCACGATCTTCTTCGCCTCGTACCTGGTGCAGACCCGCGAGTCGCTGGCGCTGGTGCGCCACAGGGTGCTCGGCCTGGGCGTGCCGCGCGGCCGCGACCTCGGCCCGATCCTCGTGGTGTGGGCGATCGCGCTGCTCATCATGGCCGCGCAGACCGACCTGGGCACCGCGGTGATGATCTTCGGCCTGTTCGTCGGCATGCTCTACGTCGCCACCGGTCGGCGCTCGTGGATCGTGCTCGGCGTCCTCCTCACGGTGCTGGGCGGGCTGCTGGCGTACTCGCTGTTCGGGCACGTGCAGGTGCGCGTCAAGGTGTGGCTGGACCCGTTCTCGTTCGCGACAGACCAGGGCTACCAGATCGTGCAGGCGATGTACGGCTTCGCCAGCGGCGGGATCATGGGCAGCGGCTGGGGCCGCGGCTACCCGCAGCTGGTGCCGTTCGCCGAGAACGACTTCATCTTCGCCGCCCTCGGCGAGGAGCTGGGCCTGGTCGGCGCGTTCGCCGTGGTGGTGCTCTTCGCGATCCTGATCCAGCGGGCGCTGCGCACCGCCCAAGCCAGCCGTGACCCGTTCGGCGCCCTGCTGGTCACGGGCTACGCGATCATCCTCGGCCTGCAGGTCTTCGTGGTGTTCGGCGGGGTGACCAAGCTGATCCCCCACACCGGGCTGACCACCCCGTTCATGTCCGCCGGCGGCTCGTCGCTGCTGGCCAACTGGATCATCCTGGGCCTGCTGCTGCGGGTCAGCGACCACGTGCGCCGGCCAGACCCGGTGATCGTGCGCCCCGATGACGCGACCACCGAGGTGGTGGCGCGGGCATGAGTCGCTCCCTGAACCGGTTGGCGCTGGGGCTGCTCGTGCTCATGGTCGCCCTGCTCGTGCAGCTGACCCGGCTGCAGGTGCTGCGTGCCGACGAGCTCAACGCGATGCCCGGCAACCAGCGAACCCTGCTCATCGAGTACTCCCGGGAGCGTGGGCCGATCCTCGTGGACCGCGCGCCCATCGCGGAGTCGATCGAGACCGATGACACGCTGAAGTACCTGCGCCGCTACCCGGATGGCGCGCCGTATGCGTCGGCAACAGGGTTCTACTCGCTGGTGTTCGGTGCGACGGGCCTGGAGAAGGCGGAGAACGCGGTGCTCTCCGGGGAGGACCCCCGCCTCTTCGTCGACCGCATGCAGCAGCTCATCGCCGGCCGCCAGACCCAGGGCGGGGCGGTCACCACCACGCTCGACGCCGCCGCCCAGCAGGCGGCGTGGCAGGGCATCCGGGGCAAGACGGGTTCGGTGGTGGCCATCGAGCCGGCCACCGGCCGGATCCTGGCGCAGGTGCAGAGCCCTTCCTTCGACCCGAACAAGCTCAGCTCGCACGACTCGAAGGCGATCAACGAGTACTACGACGCCTTGGACGCCGACCCCGACAAGCCGCTGCTGAACCGGCCCATCGCCAAGACCAACCCGCCCGGCTCCACGTTCAAGGTGGTCACGGCGGCCGCGGCGCTGGAGTCGGGACGGTTCACCCCCGACAGCGTCCTGCCGGGCCCCGCCACCTACACGCTGCCCGGCACGAACGTGGAGCTGCCGAACTGGACGGGCACTGAGTGCGGCCCGGACGGCAGGGTGACGCTCGCCGAGGCGCTGGCGATCTCCTGCAACACCGCCTTCGCCTGGCTGGGCAACGAGCTGGGTGCCGACGCGCTGCGCGACCAGGCCGAGAAGTTCGGCTTCGAGGAGGCGTTCGAGACCCCGCAGAAGGTGGCGACCTCCCGCTTCCCCGAGGACCCGGACGAGGCCCAGACCGCGATGGCGGCGATCGGGCAGTTCGACGTGCGGGCCACGACGCTGCAGATGGCGATGGTCGTCGCCGCGGTCGGCAACGGCGGGGTGACCATGCGACCGGGGATCGTCGAGCAGACCAGCGCCCCGGACCTCAGCCCGCTGGAGACGTTCGAGCCGTCGCAGTTCGCCGACGCCCTCACTCCGGAGCACGCCGCCGAGCTCACCGAGATGATGGTGGGGGTCGTCTCGAACGGCACCGGCTCCAGCGCGCGGATCCCGGGCGTGGCAGTCGCGGGCAAGACCGGCACCGCGCAGACCAGCGATGACCGGCCGAGCATCGCCTGGTTCGTCGCGTTCGCCCCCGCCGTGAACCCGGAGGTGGCCGTGGCCGTGGCGGTCGAGGACGCGGGCACCAACGAGGTGAGCGGCAACCAGCTCGCCGGCCCGATCGCCCGTGACGTCATGGAGGCCGTCCTCGGCGGCTGAGCCCGCCGCCCGCCCCGCCCCGGGCCGTCCTGGCCGAAGGGCCGTCGTGGCAAGGCGCGCCTGGCGCGGACCATCTGGTCGCGGCCACGTCGACCTCGCCCGCCGGTCGGGCGAGTCCCGGGTGGCGGCGGCGCGCGGCAGGTAGATTCAGCCCCCTGGGGGGCGACGCCGTGCGTGCGGCGGAACAGGGCAGGGAGGGCTCCATGAGCGACGTGCGTCGCCTCGGCGACCGCTACGAGGTGGGCGAGCTGCTGGGCCGTGGCGGCATGGCCGAGGTCCACGAGGGCCGCGACCTGCGGCTGGGCCGGCGCGTGGCCATCAAGATCCTCAAGCCCGAGCTCGCCCGCGACCCTGCGTTCCTGGCCAGGTTCCGTCGCGAGGCGCAGAGTGCGGCCTCGCTGAACCACCCGAACGTCGTGGCGGTGTACGACACCGGCGAGGACGTGCTCGGCGAGGGGCCGAACGCCACGGTCGTTCCCTTCATCGTCATGGAGCTCGTCGAGGGCCGCACGCTCAAGGAGCTGCTGCACTCGGGCACCCGGATCGCGCCCGAGCGCGCCCTGGAGATCACCGCCGGCATCCTGGCGGCCCTGGACTACAGCCACCGGCACGGCATCGTGCACCGCGACATCAAGCCGGGCAACGTCATGCTGACCCCCACCGGCTCCGTGAAGGTCATGGACTTCGGCATCGCGCGGGCAACCGCCGATGCCGGCCAGACCGGCACCAGCACCTCCACCGTGCTCGGCACCGCCGCGTACCTGTCGCCCGAGCAGGCCCAGGGCCGCAGCGTGGACGCTCGCAGCGACCTGTACTCCACCGGAGTGGTGCTCTTCGAGCTGCTCACCCGGCGCCCGCCCTTCGTCGGTGACTCCCCCGTCGCCGTCGCCTTCGCCCACGTGAACGAGGCCCCGCCGGCGCCGAGCGCGGTGGACCCCAGCGTGCCCGCGGACCTCGACCCGCTGGTCCTCAGGGCCCTGGCCAAGGACCCGGCCGCCCGCTACCAGAGCGCCGCGGAGTTCCGCGCCGACGTCGAGCGCGCCATTGCCGGCGTGCCCGTCACGCAGGTGCTGCCCGCCGCGGCAGGGGGTGCGGGTGACGCCACGGCCGTGCTGGGCGCCCCCGACGCCGAGTCCACGGCCGCGCTCGGAGCGGCCGGACTCGCCGGGGCGGCCGGGATCGGTGCCCTCGCCGGTGCCGCCGCCGCCCGGACCGGTCCCATGCCGCCGGTCATCCCCGGCGGCGCCGGCGAGGCGTACCCGGGGGGGTGGGGCCCGGAGGAGCCACCGCCCCCCGCGCCGCCGGCCAGGGGTGGCGGCTTCCTGCGCGGCCTCGGCATCGTCGCTGTGCTCGGCCTCGTGCTCGTCGGGGTCGGCTGGCTGGCGATGAACCTGCTCAGCAGCAGTGCGACGCCCACGGTGGAGGTGCCCTCACTCACCGGCAAGACCGTCTCCCAGGCCGATGCTGCGCTGCGGGAGGCTGGGCTGCGGCTGGGGCGCGAGGACGCCGAGGTCTCCGAGCGGCCGGAGGGCACGGTCATCCAGCAGAGCCCCCAGGAGGGCGCGCGGGTCGACGAGGGCTCTGAGGTCAACATCGTCGTCTCGGCCGGCCCGGACCAGGCCACGGTCCCGGACCTCGTGAACTTCAGCAGCCTGGACGATGTGCGCAAGGCCCTCGAGGACGTCGGCCTGGTCCTGGGCCAGGTCCGTGAGCAGGACTCCGACCAGCCGAAGGAGAGCGTGCTGCGCCAGCAGCCCGAGGCCTACGAGACGGTCGACAAGGGCTCCGCGGTCGATGTCTGGATCTCCAACGGCATGGTCGAGGTGCCCAACGTGGTCGGCCGCAGCCAGGAGCAGGCGCGGGGCGACCTGCTCAACCGCGGCTTCGAGGTGGTCATCGGCGACCCGATCGAGACCACCGACCTCTCCCCGGGCACGGTGGTGCGCCAGTCGCCCGAGGGCGGCCAGACCGCGGAGAAGGGCTCGCAGGTGACGCTGCAGCTGGCGGTCGAGCCGCCACCGCCCCCGACCCCGACGCCCAGCGCGTCGGACCTCACCGGCGGCGGCGCGGACGGGCAGGGCGGTGACGGCCTGGGCAACGACCCGGCGCCGCTGGACAACGACACCAGCCCCGGCCCGCTGGCCTCAGCCGCGCCCTAGCGGGAACCGCGAGCTGGGCCGCTGGCGGCGGCGCGCTGCGCGGGCTCATCGGCCGCGTCCGAACCGGGGGCGGCGATCCGCGAGCTCCGCCGCGGCCGGCGGAGCCCGGGTCGAGCGCAGGCGCCTCAGTGCGCGGCGCGCCACGCCTCCCACGCCGAGTCCGTGATGTCGGCCAGGTCGTGGCGGGCGTGCCAGCCGAGCAGGCCGGCGGCGAGGTGCGGGGCTGCGACCAGGGCGGGCGGGTCACCCGGCCGGCGGTCCACCAGGTCGACGGCGAAGTCGTCCCCGACGGAGGCGCGCAGCGCCTCGATCACCTCGAACACCGAGTAGCCCCGCCCCGTGCCGATGTTCACGGCCAGGTGGTCGAGCAGCCGGGGGACCTCCTCGACCCCGGCGACCCTCGCCACCAGGGAGCCGAGCTGGTTGGCCACCTCGGCGACCAGCTCGCTGGCCGAGCCCCGCACCGCGCTGTCCAGCGCCCCCATGGGCCAGGGCAGCAGATGGCTGGCGCGCTCCACGACCCTCGCAGCCTCGGGCACGCTGCCCTTGGCCAGGGCCGCGGCCGCCTCCGCCGCGGCAGGCACCTGGTTGGCCACCTCGACCGCGAGGCTCCCGCCGGGCAGCCTGGTCGCGGCCTGCTCGGCTCGGGCCGCTGCGTGCTGCACCTTCTCCTGCGGCGAGCGCATCGTGACCCCCGCGTGCGCGGCCTCGACGACCCGGGCGGCCGCGACGTGCGCGGCGGAGAGGTCCGAGACGTGGATGTAGTCACGCACGCAGGAGCCGTCCGGCGTGGGGTAGTCGTCGCCGAAGACCATCGGCCGGCGGCCCTCCTCCAGGGCCTCGAGCACCATCGGGATGAGGTTGAGCGCGGCCGGGTCGCCGAGCTCGGGGCTGCCGGCGCCCGCGACGTTGAAGTAGCGCAGGCTCAGCGCCTTCCACCCGTGCGCCCGGGCGGTGGCAGCGACCATCCACTCGCCGGCCAGCTTCGTCGCGCCGTAGGGGTTGATCGGGGCGCACGGGGTGGCCTCGGTGATCTGGTCCAGCGGCGAGTGCAGGCTGGGCTGGCCGTACACCGCGGCACTGGAGGAGAACACCATCTGCGCGATGCCGGCCTCGACCATCTCCTCGAGCACCACCTGCAGCCCGCCGACGTTCTGCGACCAGTAGTGCAGCGGGCGCTGCACGGACTCGCCCACCTGCTTGCGGGCCGCGAAGTGCATGACCCCGGTGACACCCGACGCATGGTGCACCGCCCGGCGCACCGCGCGCCGGTCGGTGATGGAGCCCTTCACCAGCGGCACGCCCGCCGGCAGCCGGTCGGCCCGGCCGGTGGACAGGTCGTCGAGGACGACCACCTGCCGGCCGCTGGCCAGCATGTCGCGCACGACGTGCGCCCCGATGTACCCCGCGCCGCCCGTGATGAGCCATGCCATGGCCCGCAGCCTAGTGCTGAGCACCCCGTGGCCCCGGCTGCCCACGGCCAGCCTCCCGAGGGCAACGACTGCTCGGGCGGCGCCAGCCCCCGGACTACTTGAGCAGCCGGCTCATCCGGCGGTCCGCCAGCGGCTTGCCGCCGGTCTGGCAGGTCGCGCAGTACTGCAGGCTGGAGTCGGCGAAGCTCACTTCCCGCACGACGTCGCCGCAGACCGGGCAGGCCGCGCCGGTCCGGCCGTGCACCGCCATGCCGGCCTTCTTCTCCGCCTTCAGCGAGGTGGGGTCGGTGCCACGCGCCGTGGTCACGGCGTGGCCCAGCGTCTCGCGCATCGCCGCGTAGAGGCGGGCCTCGGCCTCGGCCGGGAGGGCGCCGGCCGGGGCGAACGGGCTGATCCGCGCCGCGTGCAGGATCTCGTCGGAGTAGGCGTTGCCGATGCCGGCGATCCTCGACTGGTCGCGCAGCACGCCCTTCACCTGGCTGCGTCCCGCGGCGGCGAGGATCGCGTGGAACGCCTCGGCGTCGAAGCCGGGGTCCAGCGGGTCGGGACCGAGCCTGGCCACGGCCGGCACCTCGCTGGGGTCGCGGGCCACGTGCACGGCCAGCCGCTTCTGGGTGCCCGCCTCGGTGAGGTCCAGCGCGCCCAGCGGGGTGCCGGGCGGCTGGCCCAGCGGCCCGCCCTCCGGCCCGGCAGCGAACACCAGGCGCAGCGCCAGGCCGGGGGCTCCCCGCGCACCACGGCCGCCCACCCCCGCGGGACGGGCCGGCGGGTCCTCGCGCCAGCGCGCCCAGCCCCCGCGGGCCAGGTGGGTCACGACGTACAGCGGCTCCCCCTCGGTGTCGACCAGGTCCAGCACCAGGTGCTTGCCCAGCCGGGTCCAGCCCAGCACAGTGGCCCCGACCGCGGCCTGCACGGGCGGCGCGAACGTCTTCAGGGCGCTGATCGCCGCGACCTCGATGCGGGCCACGACCATGCCGGCCGTGCGCTCGCTGAGCGCCTCGGCGAGCGCGGTGACCTCGGGCAGCTCGGGCACGGCGCCCAGCGTGGCACGCAGGGCCGCCGACGTCGACGCGGCCGGTGGGGCGACGCAGCGCCGCAGCGGGGCAGCGCGCGCCGGGACACCGGCCAGCCGAGCCTCAGTCGCCGGCGGCCTGTCGCGGTCGCCCGAGGGTCCGAGGCACCCCGTCGCCCAGCGTGTAGGAGATGACCAGGTGGTTCCAGCCGCAGCGCTGGCACACCTCGACGACGTACACCCGGAAGCGGCCGTACTCGTGCGCCATCCCGGGCAGCTGCCCGCTGGCTCGCGCGGAGCCGCTGAGTGGTCCCAGCTGCGCGCCGTAGACCCAGGTGACCTCGACCAGGTCGGGCTTGCGGCAGACCGGACAGTCCCGCCCCGCCGGCTCGCCGTGGTGCTTCGCGGCGCGCAGCAGGTTCGGGTCGGCGTCGCAGTGGTCGCTGCTGAAGGCGCCGCCGCGGCGCAGGGACTCGAGCGCCGCGCGCCGCGTCAGGGCGAAGGAGACCACGTCGCGCGGGCGTTCGGCGTCGGCCACCTCCTCGGGGGCGAACTCGTCGGGATGCGGCGCAGGAGCGCGTCGGGCTGCCGCGGGCGTGCGGGTGCCGCGGACACTGTTGCTCCTCGGCGCAGGCATCCCACAAGGGTAGGGGCCGCTCCCCGCCCGCGCAGCCCCGTCGTGGGCGCCCGGCCGGGGCGGACTGGGCATGGTGCGGCGGGCCGGTAACGCCCACGGCTCTGCCTTACCGTTGCCACGTGATCAACTACCCGAGGGATGACCGCGAGGGCTGGCGGCGCTTCGTGCCCTCCTGGAAGCTCGTGCTCGGCACGCTCACCACGGTCGTGCTGACCGTGGTGGTGCTCGGCGGTGCGGTGTTCGCCTGGGCGTACGCGACGATCGACATCCCGCCGGAGAACGAGGTGGCGGCCGCCCAGACCACGATCGTCTACTGGAACGACGGCACGACGGAGCTCGCCCGCCTCGGCGACACCAACCGCATCTACGTGCCCATCGAGGACGTCCCCATCGAGATGCAGCGGGCGATCGTGGCAGCGGAGGATCGCCGCTTCTACGAGCACAGCGGGTTCGACGTCGTCGGCCTGGCCCGTGCCCTGGTCAACAACCTCACCGGCGGCTCGCGGCAGGGTGGTTCCACGATCACCCAGCAGTACGCGAAGAACGCGTACCTGACCTCCGAGCAGACGATCGTCCGCAAGGTCAAGGAGCTGGTCCTCTCGGTCAAGCTCGAGACGAGCCTGACCAAGGACGAGATCCTCGAGCGCTACCTCAACACCATCTACTTCGGCCGGGGGGCCTACGGCGTCCAGACCGCCGCCGAGACCTACTTCGGCGTCGACGCCAAGGACCTGACCCTCGAGCAGGCGGCGGTGCTCGCGGCGATCATCAACGCGCCCGGCACGTACAACCCGGACACCAACCCGGAGGCGCTGCAGCAGCGCTACCGCTACGTGCTGGGCGGGATGCTCGAGGAGGGATTCATCAGCCAGGACGAGTACGACGCCGCGATCGACAACTTCCCCGAGATCAAGGCCCGCAAGGAGAGCCAGCGCTACGGCGGCACGAACGGCTACCTCATCAAGTCCGTCGAACGGGAGCTGCTGGGCCTCGGCTTCAGCGAGGCCGAGGTCTACGGCGGCGGCCTTCGGGTGACGAGCACGTTCGACCGGCAGGCCCAGAAGGCCGCAGTGACCGCGGTGAAGGAGCAGGCGCCGACCACGAACATGGACGGCGTGCGGATCGGCCTGGCCGCGGTGCAGCCAGTGACCGGCGAGGTCGTGGCGATGTACGGCGGCAAGGACTACCTCACCGACAGCCTCAACAACGCCACCCAGGCCCGCTACCAGGCTGGCTCCACGTTCAAGCCCTTCGGCCTCACGGCGGCGACCGAGGACGGCATCGGGCTGGACTCGCTGTGGCCGGGCACCTCGGGCATCAAGGTCGGCGACTACACGGTGAACAACTACGGCGACACCTCCTACGGCCCGCTCATCACCCTGCTCAAGGGCACCGAGCAGTCGGTGAACACGGTGTACGTCTCGGTCGAGGAGGCCACCGGGGTGCCACCGGTGCAGGACGCCGCCCTGCGGGCCGGCGTCCCCGCCGACACCCCCGGCATGGACAACGGCGACCTCACCTTCGTGCTCGGGACCGCCTCGCCGCACACCATCGACATGGCCTACGCCTACTCGACGTTCGCCGCCCGGGGGGAGCGCTCCGACGGCGCCACCACGGTGCGCCGCGTCACGAACCCGGGTGGCGACCTGCTGTACGAGCGTGAGAACGACACGCAGCGGGTGATGGACGCCAACACCGCCGACGTCGTCAACTACGCCCTGCAGCAGGTGGTGCAGAACGGCACCGGTCGGCCCGCCCAGGCGGTCGGCCGGCCGGTCGCAGGCAAGACCGGGACGACGGACGAGTACCGCTCCTCGTGGTTCGCGGGCTACGCGCCGCAACTCGCGGCGGCCGTGAGCTTCGGCAAGTCCGGCGAGAACGGCAAGGAGGAGTCCCTCAGCGGCGTGGGCGGCCTGGCGCAGTTCTACGGCAGCGGCTACCCGGCCCGGATCTGGACCGCCTTCATGCGCGGCGCGTTGGAGGGCACGCCGGTGCTGCAGTTCCCGGCCCCGGAGAACCCGCCCAGCGGCGGTGGGATCGCGACCCTGGAGCCGAGCGCGAGCGCCTCGCCGACGGAGTCCGCGACGCAGACGCCGACCGCAACCCCGACCCCCACCCCGACGCCCACAGCGACCCCGACGCCCACACCGACGCCCACACCGACCCCGACGCCCACCCCGACGCCCACCGAGGCGCCGCCCACCGAGGCGCCGCCCACGCAGGCGCCGGCGTCCGTGGCGGCGGTCCCGTAGCGGCGGTCCCGGGCCCGCGCCGTTCGCGGCGCCGGTCTGGACGCCACGCGGGCACGGGGGCGTGGTCGGCGGCGCCACGCGCTACGGGGGCATGGTCGGCGGCGCCCCGCGCTTGCCGGCACCGGGACCGGGCCCGCGCGTCCACGCCCCCGGCGTGCCGGGTCTCGACGCCTGGTCCGGACCTGCGCCGCGTTGGGTGACGGTCGAACCGGGGATCCGGCTCGACCCCCCGGGGGGAGCATCCGCCGCGGCCGTGGGTCCGGCCGTACCCTGACCGCCGTGACGACGACTGACCGCCCCTGGGTGGTCCCGACTGAGGCCGACCCGACGGCGCGCGGCGCGCTGCCGCTGCTCGGCGGCCCGGTCGGCCGGCGCGCCCGGCTCGGGGCCTCGTGGTGGACGCCGGTGCGGGTCGCGCTGCTGGCCGGGATGGCCGCCTACGCCCTGGGGTGGCTGTCCAAGGGCTACTGCGTCGTGAACGGCTGGGGCGCCCCGCAGCGCTACATGTACCTGTGCTACTCCGACATCCCGTTGCTGCATGCCTCGCGCGGGTTGGCCGACGGCACGTTCCCGTACCTGCTGCAGCCCGGCCCCGGGCAGCAGGTGCTCGAGTACCCCGTGCTCACCGGGGTCTACATGTACCTGGCCGCGCTGGTGACGCGCCTGCTCGGCGGTGGGGCGCTGACGTTCTTCGCCGTGAACGTCGCGGGGCTCGCCGCGCTGTTCGCCTGGACGATCGCCAGCACGGCTCGCACGGTGCCGCGCCGGCCCTGGGATGGGCTCATGGTGGCGCTGGCGCCTGTGGTCGCCCTCGCTGCGTTTGTGAACTGGGACCTGCTCGCGGTCGCCCTGACGTCCGCGGCGCTGCTGGCCTGGTCGCGCGCACGGCCCGGCACCGCCGGGGTGCTGCTGGGGCTGGCCGCGGCTGCCAAGTTCTACCCCCTGCTGCTGCTCGGGCCCATCGCGGTGCTGTGCCTGCGGCGCAGCCGGCTGCCCGCCCTCGGCCGCTGCCTGCTCGGTGCCGTGATCGCCTGGCTGGCGGTGAACGTGCCGATCATGCTGGCGAACTGGGAGGGCTGGCTGCGCTTCTACGCGTTCTCCCGCGAGCGGGGCATGGACTTCGGCTCGCCCTGGTACGCGCTGTCGCTGGTCGGCGTGCCGATGCCCGCCGGGCCGCTGAACCTGATGGCGACCGGCTCGTTGCTCCTGGCGTGCGCGGCGATCGCGTGGCTGGGCCTGCGAGCCCCGCAGCCGCCGCGGCTGGCGGCCCTGGCCCTGCTGGTGGTCGGCGCGTTCGTGCTCACGAACAAGGTGTACTCGCCCCAGTACGTGCTGTGGGTGCTGCCGCTGGCCGTGCTGGCCAGGCCCCGGTGGCGCGACCTGCTGCTGTGGCAGCTCGGCGAGACGGCCTACTTCGTGGGCATCTGGTGGTACCTGGTGGGCTACGGCACCACCGACAAGGGCCTGCACGAGGGCTGGTACGTCGCAGCGACGGCGGTCCACTGGGGGGCCACGGCCTGGTTCCTGGGCATGGTCGTGCGCGACGTGCTGCGCCCGGGGCATGACGTGGTGCGCAGTGACGGGTTCATCGAGGACCTGGACGACCCGGGCGGCGGGGTGCTCGACGGTGCCCCGGCGGGGATCTGGCCGAGGACGGCCGACCGCCACGCCGCGTCCCGACCTGCAACGGCGGGTGCGTCCACCCTGCCTGGCGGGGAGCAGCCCGCCCAGGCCCATCCCTGACCCCGCCCCGCGGGCCGCGCTCGTGCCTGACCTGCGCGCCGCCGCCGAGCCGGGGCGTCCGCCTCAGCCGAGCACCACGTCCGGCTGCACCGTCGTGAACCGCACGTCGCAGTCCAGCGACTCGCCGACGGGCGGCGGGATGACCCCGCGCGCCACGCGCAGCATCGACACGTGCATGTGCGGCGGCTCGAGGAACCAGGCGTAGCCCCCCGTCGGCAGGTGGAACGGCGAGCGGAACCGGCCGGCCGCCTCGAGCGCCCCCGAACCCGCGGCCGCGGCGCGCTGGCGGACGTTGCGGGCTGGCCTGGGCGCGGTCATGGCCACGCCGTGGGAGGTGCCGCCGCTGACCACCAGGACGTGCCCGTCCTTGGGGGCACGGCGCTGGTGGTAGCCCGCGGGCTGCCCGTCCGCGGTCGGGTGCACGGCCAGGACCGTGCCCCGGGCCCGCAGCGCGCCGCGGTCGCCGAGCCAGAGCCGCGTGCCCATCCGCAGCCGCAGCGGCAGGTCGGGCAGGTGCGTCCGGACGTCGACGCACTCGGCGTCCTGCAGGTGGCTCACCCACAGCGCCCCGGCGTCGGCGACCCCGGCCAGGTTGGCCAGCAGCGAGGGCCACAGCAGGCCCCACGCCACCACCTCGTGCACGCGTGCCGAGCCCAGCACCATGGGCTCGGGCTGCCGGCCGTCCCCGGAGAGCATGGCCATCGAGCCGATGCGCGGATGCTCGGGCGTGGCGATCGGCAGGTGCAGCGCCAGGCCGTCGAGCAGCACGGCCCCGGAGGCGATGCCCGGGGCCAGGGTGCTGATGGCACTGGCCACCTCGTCCTCGGTCATCCCGAAGCGCCGCATCGACGTCACGCCCTCGAGCAGCACCCGCCGCGGGGCGCTCGGCGAGGCCAGGGCGGCCAGGTCGGTCGCGGCCAGCGGTGAGGCGATCGTGTGCACGATGCGCCCGGCGCCGGGGTGCTCGGCGAGCGCGCGCCACGCACGGCCGTCCACCTCCGCCCGCAGCGTGAACGGCTCGAGCACCAGCACCTCGAGCCCGGGCTGGGCATCCAGCACGGCAGCCGCCTCGTACACGGTGCCCACCGCGATCGCGGGCGCCCCGAGCCGGACTGCCTCCTCGGCCAGTCGGGTGTTGCCGACCCCGTAGCCGTTTCCCTTGGCCACCGGGACGAGCTGTGCGCCGGCCTCGCCGACGGCGTCGCGCACCGTTGCCTGGTGCGCCCGCCAGCGCGGCGTGTCGATCGAGATGACGAAGCTCATCGCAGTTCCCGTCCCAGCAGGTCGTGGCCGCGCGGTCCCCAGCGGCGCGACGCGGGCATCATCGGCGACGCATGTAGGCCTCGAAGGCCCGGGTCATCGCCGGCCGGATCGCATAGTCCCACTCCCCGGAATACTCCTGCGCGTAGCCCCCGGTGCCGACCTTGAACTGCAGCAGGCCGAACAGGTGGTCCGCGGTGTCGAGCGTGCCGGTGATGCCGCGCATGTCGTAGACCTCGGCGCCGGCGTCGCGCGCGTCGCGCAGCATCTGCCACTGGATCGCGTTGCTGGGGCGCAGGTCACGGCCCGCCGAGGTCGAGGCGCCGTAGGTGTACCAGCAGTGCCGGTTGACCCGGCTCCAGAGGGTGGCGGCGTGCACGGTGCCCTCGTGGCTGGCCAGGTACAGCCGGATCCGATCGGGATCCTCGGCCCGCAGGGCCCGCCACATCCGCTCGAAGTAGGCCAGGCCGCGGGGGTGGAACTGGTCGCGCTGGGCGGTCTCCACGTAGATCTCGTGGAAGGTCGCGAGGTCGGCCATCCCACCCTGGCGCACCTCGACGCCGAGCTTCTCGGCCTTCTTGATGTTGCGCCGCCACAGCTGGTTGAACCCCGCCAGCAGGTCGGCGTCGCTGCGCCCGGCCAGCGGAACCTGGAACACGTAGCGGGGCTGCACGTCGCCGAAGCCGGCCCCGGTCGAGGGCTTCTGCGTCCAGCCCAGGGCCTCGAGCACGTCGATCGCGGCGAGGGCACGGCCGTCCGTCTCGTCGGCGGGCAGGTCGCGCAACGTCGTCGCCCCACCCTCGGCGATCGCGGCCTTGAGGGTGCCGGCATGCCAGCGCCGCGCCCAGATCGGCGGCCCCACCTTGGCGGCGAAGGCGCCAGCGCCCTTGAGGTGGGCCAGCATGGGGGTCAGCCACGCCTCGAGCTGGTGCGTGCGCTGCGGGGCCTCGGCCAGCCCGCGCGCGGCCGGGCCCTCGCCGAGCCAGTCGATGTCCGGCCCCTCGGGCAGGTAGGCCAGGAACCTCGGCAGCCGGGGCACCTGGCGGTAGAGCACCAGCCCGGCGCCGACCAGCGCGCCGTCGTCGAACCAGCCCAGGGACTCGTGGCGCCAGTCCGCCTTCACCGCACCCCAGGCGGGCACCTGCAGGTTGCTCACCATGCCGGTCCCGGAGCCGCGTGCCGCGAGGTACGCCAGGTGCTGCTCGGGCGTGATCCTGGCGACGGTGAGCGGCATGGGGGCGAGGGTAGCGAGCCGTGGTGGTCCGATGTGTCGCGCTGACGGCGGGGGCTGATCTGTGGGATTTCGCCGGCTGGCCGCTGCGCCGGTACCCTTGGCCCACCTGGGTCCACCCGTGACCGTCCTGTGGACGACCGCTGGTGGTTGTCAGACCCCTCGGCGACGATGTGCGCCACCACATGGGGGAGGGCCAAGCCCAGGGCGCTGCAACCCTCCTGCCACGGAAGGACCGTGGCCGCTCAAGTCCGAAGGAGGTGGGTTCGTGAGCACGCGCAAGTACGAGGTCATGGTGATCCTCGACCCAGAGCTCGATGAGCGCACGGTCGCTCCGAGCCTCGACACGTTCCTCAACGTCGTCCGCCAGGATGGCGGGACCGTCGAGTCCATGGACGTGTGGGGCCGTCGTCGGCTGTCCTACGACATCAAGAAGAAGTCCGAGGGCATCTACGCCGTCCTGCACGTGGACTGCACGCCGGCCGCGGTGGCCGAGCTCGACCGTCAGCTGGGGCTGAACGAGTCGGTGCTGCGCACCAAGGTCATGCGCCCGGACATCCGATAAGGAGCCACGCACATGGCTGCTGGAGACATCCCGCTGACGATCGTCGGCAACCTGACCGCCGACCCGGAGCTGCGGTTCACCCCGTCCGGGCAGGCGGTGGCCAACTTCACGGTGGCCTCCACGAGCCGGTTCATGGACCGGCAGACCCAGGAATGGAAGGACGGCGACACGATCTTCATCCGCTGCAGCGTGTGGCGGCAGTACGCGGAGAACGTGGCCGAGTCCCTCACCAAGGGCACCCGGGTGATCGTGACGGGCCGGCTCAAGGTCCGCCAGTACGAGACCCGTGAGGGCGGCAAGGGCACGTCGGTGGAGTGCGAGGTCGACGAGGTCGGCCCCGCGCTGCGCAGTGCGACGGCCAAGGTGAACCGTGTGGCCCGTTCCGACGGGTTCGGCGGTGCCCAGGCTGGTAGCGGCTTCGGCGGCGGCCAGCAGGGCGGCAGCGGTCGCCCCGCGGACGACCCCTGGGCCAGCCCTGCGGGTGGTGGCGGCGGGTTCCCCGACGACGCGCCCCCGTTCTGACCGCCCGGCGGTCCTGACCGATCCGCGTCCGCGGCCCCAACCGCAGGGACGTACCACGGCGCTTGCGCCGGCCCCCGGCTGGCCCAGCCAGTCGACCCCGCTCGGTCCCGCGACCGCCCGGGTTGCCTGACACATGACCATCCCGGCTCCCCGCCGGGCATCCGTTGAACGGAGCACCACGATGGCCAAGGCCGTTGTTCGCAAGATCAAGAAGAAGGCTTGCGCGTTCTGCAAGGAGGGCGCAGCGCCGATCGACTACAAGGATGTGCCGCTGCTGCGCAAGTACATCTCCGACCGCGGCAAGATCCGCGCGCGCCGGGTCACCGGCAACTGCACCCGCCACCAGCGCGACATCGCGATGGCCGTGAAGAACGCGCGCGAGGTCGCCCTGCTGCCCTACACCTCGACCGCTCGCTGACCAGGAGGCAGACGATGAAGCTCATCCTCACGTCCGACGTCCTGGGCCTCGGTGCGCCCGGCGACGTCGTCGAGGTCAAGGACGGCTACGGCCGCAACTACCTGCTGCCGCGCGGCCTGGCCGTCGCGTGGACCAAGGGCGGCGAGAAGCAGGTCGCCACGATCAAGCGCGCCCGATCGGCGCGCGAGGTCCGCGACGTCGACCACGCCAAGGAGCTCAAGGCCACGCTCGAGGGCGCCCCCGTGCGCCTGGTGGCCAAGGCGGGCTCCGGTGGCCGGCTGTTCGGCTCGATCGGCAGCGCCGACGTGGCCGAGGCGGTCCGTGCCGCCGGTGGTCCGGAGCTCGACAAGCGCAAGGTGACCATCCCGGCGCCGATCAAGTCCCTCGGCCGGCACACCGCGACGGTGGCGCTGACCTCCGAGGTGACCGCCACGGTGACCCTCGAGGTCGTCGGCAGCTGACCCACGGCCGCACGCCGCCGCCATGGACCGCACGTCCCGACGCGGACCCCCGGAGCCAGGGGGTCCGCGTCGGTGCGTGTGGCGGGTCGCCAACGAGCAGGCTCGTGCGCAGCGGGGGCGGTCGTGGCCGGATGGCGGGACGCCCGCGCCGGCACGCAGGACCGGCGCTCCCCCGCGGCGTTGACCCTGCTCAGGGCCGGACCTACCCTGCAAAGGTGGGACGGTTCGGGCGTCAGGGCGCAGTACGCAGCACCGGCCGCGTGCTGGTCACTGCCGCCCTGGCAGGCGGCCTCGGCCTCAGCGGCGCGCCCGCCGCGTGGTCCGCACCGCCGAACCAGCCCCCCATCGCCAACCCCGACGCGGGCACCCTCGGCGCCGGCGGCAGCTGGGTCCTCGATCCGGTCGCCAATGACACGGACCCCGAGGGTTCGACGCTGGCCCTCGACCCCGCGGTCCTCCCCGCGATCACGTCCGGGCTGGGCACCATCGCCCCAGCCGGCGGCAACCAGGTCACCATCACCGCGACCCCCGGCTTCGTGGGCACCCTCACCGCCTCGTACGCCGTCACGGACGGCGAGCTCAGCTCGCTCGGCACGATCACGGCCACCGTCACGCCACCGCCGAACACCCCTCCCGTCGCCAATCCCGACGCCGGGTCCGTGGTCGCCGGCGGGCAGGTGCGCCTCGAGCCCCTGGCAAACGACAGCGACCCGGACGGGGATGCGCTGAGCCTGGTCGGGGCTGCTCTCGTCGGCGGCGCCGGTTCCGTCGCGGTGGAGGGCAGTGCCCTCGTGGTGGCCGCCGCGCCGGGCGCGTCGGGAAGCCTCGTCGTGAGCTACACCGTGGCCGACGGCCGCGGTGGCAACGCCAGCAGCACCGTCACAGTGACGGTGAACCCGGCCGTCGCACTCCCCAACGCCGCACCGGTCGCCGGCACCGACCGCGCGAGCGTCCGGGTGGACCGCACGATCCGGGTCGACGTACTGGCCAACGACCGCGATCCCGACGGGGATGCGATCGCCCTGACGAAGGTCAGCAAGCCGCGCACCGGCACCGCCCGGCGGGTGGGCGCGAGCGTCGTGGCGTTCCGCGCGCCCAAGCGGCCGGGCACGGTGCAGGTCCGCTACACCATCCGTGATGCGCGCGGGGCCACGGCGCGGGGACTCCTGGTGATCACCGTCACCCCCAAGCCCAAGCCGGTGGCCAAGCCCAAGCCGCGGGTGAACCCCGGGGTGGGCGCCCGCGGTCGCAAGGCGGTCGAGGCGGCGCTGGCGCGGCTCGGCCTGCCGGTGGGTGCGGTGAACGGGCGCTACGACGCCGCCACACGCCGCGCCGTCTGCACCTGGCGCGGCGCCAACGGCCGGGCGGAGAGCCGGCGCCTGCCGAGCAGGGCCGAGGCGAAGGCGATCGTGGCCGATCGCGGGCTGCCGGCAGCCGCGCCGGGCATGGTCGCTGGCGTCAACGTCTCGATCACCTGCCAGGCCGCCTACTGGGTTTCCGGCGACAGCTATCGGCGCATCATGCCGGCGACCACGGGCATCCCGTCGAAGTACCCGACGCGGCTGGGCCTGCACCGCATCTTCGTGACCCACCACACCTGGCGGACCTCGACGATCTACCCCGAGGCCCGCATGTACAAGCCGATGCAGTTCTCGGGGGGGCAGGCGCTGCACGGCTCGGCCACCGACCGGCTCGTGAAGACGCACCCTGCCTCCCATGGCTGCGTCCGGATGCTGCATCGCGACATCGATGCCATGCAGGCCGGCGGCGTCGGCACCGGGACGCTCGTGCGGGTGTACGGCCGCTGGTAGTCGCCGGCGGGCCGCCGCTGTGACCACCCCGGGCCAGGTGGACGTGCGGGCCGCGCTGGAGGACAGTCGCGTCGAGCGTCAACCGCTGGCGAGCATCCGGCGCAGGTGCTGCACCAGGTCGGGCATCGTGCGCTCCACCATCGCGCGGACCTCGCGGAACTCCGCGATCGTGTCGTAGTAGGGGTCCGGCACATCGCCGGGCCCCTGGGGGTCGAAGTCCCTGAGCAGCATGACGTGCTCGCTGCTGGCTCCCTCGCGAGCGGCCAGCGTCCGCAGCTCGCGAAGGTGGCCACGATCCATCGCCAGGATCAGGTCGCACTCGGCGAACGATCGGGCCTCGAACAGCTGGGCCCGATGCGTACACGTGTAGCCGGCCTCGGCCAGCGCGGTGCGTGCCCGGGGGTCCGACCGCTCGCCGAGGTGGTAGGCGTGCATCGCCGCGGAGTCCACCGCCACCTGGCCGGCCAGCTCGCTGTCGGCCAGGGTCCGCTCCAGGATGGCTGCGGCCATGGGGGACCGGCAGATGTTGCCAGTGCAGACCATCATCACGCGCAGCGGAACGCCTGTGGATAACGACGGCGAGGACTCCGGCATAGTCGACATTCTGATGCACGCTCCGTATCCACCCGGAAGCGGGGCGTGTCGAGTGCCCACCGAAATTCACCTGCCAACTTTCTTGCGCGCACAAGGGCCCCGGCGCATCGTCGCAGGTGGGAGGCGGGTTTCCTGCTCGCCGGCGCCAGGCGTCCCCAAGTGGTCCACACCGACGCGCCCGGAGTGTGCGGTGTGTCACACAACTTGTCCACAGCTGCGTCCACAGGCTGATCTGTACCGATGGGTACGCAGGGCCTAGGTTCACCGGCAGGCCGGCCCCGACACCGTCAGGTTGTCGGACCCCCCGGGTAGAACGTCTGTGGGAGAGGGGGCCAGGTTGAGCGTCGCAGAGCTGGAGCGGTCGGTCGGGGGCGGGCCGCAGTTCGAGGCGTCCCAGTTCGACCGTACGCCGCCTGCCGACATGGCTGCCGAGCAGGCCGTGCTCGGCGCGATGCTGTTGAGCAAGGACGCGATCGCCGACGTCATCGAGACGCTCAAGCTCGACGACTTCTACCGCCCGGCGCACGCCACGATCTATGCGGCGATCCTCGACTTGTACGGCCGGGGTGAGCCGGCCGATGCCGTCATGGTGGCCGGCGAGCTGACCAAGTCCGGGGAGATCGCCCGGATCGGTGGGGCCGGATACCTGCACACGCTGGTCTCCAGCGTGCCGACGGCTGCGAACGCCTCCTACTACGCCCGGATCGTCAACGAGCGTGCGGTGCTGCGCCGGATGGTGACGGCCGGCACCCGCATCGTGCAGATGGGCTACGCCGGCGAGGGTGACGTGTTCGACCTGGTCGACCGGGCGCAGGCTGAGGTCTACGACCTCACCAGCGGGCGCACCAGCGAGGACTACCTGCCGCTGCGCGACATCTTCGAGGGCACGGTCAACGAGATCGAGGCCATCGCGGCCCACAACGGCCAGATGGTGGGCGTTCCGACCGGCTTCGCCGACCTCGACGCACTCACGAACGGCCTGCACGGCGGCCAGCTGGTCATCATCGCCGCCCGCCCGGCGATCGGGAAGTCGACGCTGGGCCTGGACCTGGCGCGGGCAGCGAGCATCAAGCACGGCCTCACCAGCGTCATCTTCAGCCTCGAGATGGCCCGCAACGAGATCGTCATGCGCCTGATGAGCGCCGAGGCGCAGATCCCGCTGGCGCACATGCGCTCGGGCACGATGTCGGATGCCGACTGGCAGAAGATGGCGCGCAAGTCCGGCGGCATCGTGGACGCCCCGCTGTTCATCGACGACAGCCCGAACATGTCGATGATGGAGATCCGCGCCAAGTGCCGGCGCCTGAAGCAGAAGCACAACCTGCGGCTGGTGGTCGTGGACTACCTGCAGCTGATGAGCTCGGGCAAGAAGGTCGAGTCGCGCCAGCAGGAGGTGGCCGAGTTCTCCCGCGCCCTGAAGCTGCTGGCCAAGGAGCTCGAGGTGCCCGTCATCGCGATCAGCCAGCTCAACCGCGGGCCCGAGCAGCGCCAGGACAAGAAGCCCATGATGAGCGACCTTCGCGAGTCCGGGTCGCTGGAGCAGGACGCCGACATGGTGATCCTGCTGCACCGCGAGGACGCCTACGAGAAGGAGTCACCCCGCGCCGGCGAGGCAGACTTCATCGTCGCCAAGCACCGCAACGGCCCCACCGCCACGATCACCGTGGCCTTCCAGGGCCACTACAGCCGCTTCGTGGACATGGCCTCGATCTGAGTGGGGGGATCTGCCGGGAGTACGCGCTCCGCACACCTGAGCAACTCGAGCACTGCTGGCGACAACGTGGGGCCGGGGCGCCGCCACAGGGTGTTCCGTGCCCGCGGCCGTGAGAGGAGTCCCCATGCTCGCTGTGTTCGGTGAGGTGCTGCCCCTGGCGGTGGGGGTTGGCATCAGCCCGCTGCCGATCCTGGTGGTGATCCTGATGCTGCTGACACCTCGGGCGAAGGCGGTCGCCTCGGCCTACCTCGTCGGGTGGGTCCTGGGACTGGTCCTGGTCGGCCTGCTCGCCGCCGTCCTGGCCCAGACCACGGGGCTGTCGACCCAGGACGAGGGCCAGACCACGGTCGCATGGGGTCAGGTCGTGTTCGGCCTCCTGCTGGTGGTGATGGCCTGGCAGCAGTGGCGGAGCCGCCCCGCCCCGGGGGAGGAGAGCGCCCTGCCCGGGTGGCTGTCGGCCCTGGACCGGTTCACCCC
>DASVBK010000117.1:0-25004 GCA_036375875.1 Candidatus Nanopelagicales bacterium | reverse complement strand
TGTACGCCATCGGCGTGGTGATCCAGCCGAAGATCGGCGTGAGCTTCACGCTCGTCGCGGTGTTCTGGATCGTGGTCCTGCTGTCGATCGAGGGCCTGGCGCGGGGGCAGTGGCTGCGGGTGATGGCGCGCGTGGTGGTCGTGGCCGTCGTGCTCTTCGCGCTGTACTGGGCCATCGTCGACTGGCGGATCGTGCTGGCCTGGACGTTCTGGGCCGCCGCGGCACTCCTGCTCGTGACCAACCTGCGCGACGCCTGGCGGCGGTAGGGGCCGACGGGCTCAGGGCTCGGCGACCGGCAGCTGCCGCTGGAAGAAGTGCGTCGCGTCGCTGTGGTCGTTGTAGCGCTCGATCTCGACGTACCCGCGGCTCGTGTACAGCGCCACGGCCGCGGCGAGCGTGCCGTTGGTGTCCAGGCACAGGGTGCGCAGGCCTCGTTGGGCGGCCTGCTCCTCGATGGCCGCGAGGAGCCGGGCGCCGAGCCCCGTCCCGCGGGCGGCCGGCGCCACCCACATGCGCTTGACCTCGCCGGTCGTGGCGTCCAGGGCGCGCAGCGCGGCGCAGCCGACGACGCCCCCCTCGGCGTCGCGCGCCACGAGGAACGCGCCCGTGGGTGCCACGTAGTCCTGGACGTCGGCGACCGCGGCGTCGAGCTCGGCGCCGTTGATGCCGCACGCGTCCTGCACCTCGGTGAGGTACGCGCGCAGCGCCGCGGCAACCGCGGGCTCGCGGGGGTCACCGGGCGCGATCGTCGGGGGTGGTGTGGCCATGCCCGGATTCTCCCAGCCGGCCGGCTCCAGGGGCTGGCATGGCGCTGGCCGGTGCCTCCCGTGCCCTTCGTGCGCGCGCCCCACGCCCTCGGCGCGCCTGCGCCAGTGCGGCGGCGGCGGTGGCGCGCGGTGGAGCCTGCGCACCGGTCGTCGGTGGTTGGCCCCCGCGCGGAGGCTGGCGTAGCGTGGACGCATGGCAGCGCGACGCAGTCTCACCGGTGGGCAGCTGGCCCCCGCGCGTCCCGCCGTGGCCGTCGGACGCCAGCCGTCCGCAGCGCGCCGCCGCGGCTGACCACAGCACCCCGGAGCCGGCGCCACTCGCAGTGGGCCGGCTGCTCGCCCTACCCAGGAGGAACCATGACCACGACCGCTGCCCTGTCGACGGAGGAGCTCGCCGAGCTGCGCTCCCTGCTGCAGCAGGTGCGCGCCGAGAACGAGGCCGACCTCGAGCGGGCGCGGGCGACCCTCGCCGACCTCTCGGCCAACGGCCTGCTCACGGAGCCCTCGATGCGCGAGGTGAGCATGGGCGCGGAGTACCTCATCGACGATGCCACCGGGATCATCGCGCGGGTGGACGCCGCACTGGCGCGCATGGACGCCGGCCAGTTCGGCACCTGCACGTCCTGCGGCCAGCAGATCCCCCTGGGTCGGCTGCGGCTGCGGCCCTACCAGCCCACGTGCGTGGCGTGCAGCAGCTGAGCCGACCGCCCGCTGGCTCGCCCGGCGCTCACGGTCGCGGCACCACCCGCACGACCGACGCGTCGTCGGCGTCCTGCAGCAGCCACAGGCTGCCGTCGGGGGCCTCGCGGGCCATGCGCAGCCGGCCCAGCTCGCCGCGCAGCAGCGTCTGCGTGCTGCGCACCTGGTCGCCGGGCAGGTCCATGAGCACCAGTTCCTGGTCCTTGAGCACCGCGACCGCGAGCCAGCCCTGCCACTGCCCCCACCCGGGGTCGGTGAGGAACGAGGCGCCGGAGGGCGCGATGGTCGGGCAGCCCGATGACCAGGCGGCTGTCCGGGCACCGGGGATGTCCGGCGAGGTCATCGGCGCCTGTTCGGCATACCGGCCGCCAGGGCCGCGCGGATCCCAGCCGTAGTTCCCGCCGGGTGCGAGCACGTTGACCTCGTCGTCGCAGCCGGTGCCGTGCTCCACCTCGACTGCGGCATCGTCGTCGGGGCGGAACACCAGCGCCTGGGCGTTGCGATGCCCGATGCTCAGCACGCGCGGATCCCAGCCGTCGCCGGGGTTGCCCGGTGCTGGGTCGCCGTCCAGGGTCACCCGCAGCACCTTGCCGGCGAGGCTGCGCGGGTCCTGCGGGGCAGTGGGCTGCACCGCGTCGCCGGTGGTGACCCAGAGCATGCCGTCGGGGCCGACCTCCAGCCGGCAGCCGAGGTGCCGGTTGCCGGCGCCGGCCGGGATGCCGGTCACCACCGGGGTGGGGTCGGAGATGCCCCGCAGGTCCTCGGCCAGCCGGTAGCGCACCACGCGCACGTCGCGCACCGATCCGGATGCGCCGAACGCGTGGCAGAGGTAGATCCGGCGGTTGCTCGCGAAGCCCGGGTCGAGGGCCAGGCCCATGAGGCCGCCCTCACCCTGGGCGACGACGCCGGGCACCTCGGCCACGACCTGCCGACGGTCGTCGACGATGGCCGACAGCGTGCCGGGCCGCTCGGTGACCAGGGCTGCACCCTCGGGCAGGAAGCGCAGCTCCCACGGGTGGCTGAACCCGGTGACGCGACCGGCGAGGTCCACGCCGCTGATCTCCCGGGGGGCCGGCGTGCTCGGCGCCGGGGCGCTGCTCGGGGACGTGGCGGGAAGGGCGGACGTGGTGGCGCTGGGCGTCGCCGCGGCGGTCGCCCCGGTGGGAGTGGGCACGGTGCTGCCGACCCCTGCGGAGCACCCGCTGAGCAGGAGGGCCGCCGTGGCAACGGGCACGGTGAGGCGAGTCGCGGTGGGACGTGCGGCGGGTCCGGTGGCGGCCGTGGCCGCGCCACGACCTGTCGGCCGACGGTCGGCGTTGCTGCGCTGCATGGCTCCCCTCCGGACGGGTCCGCGCGCCGCCGGCCCGGCCTGCAGGTCTGGGGCGGACGTGACGGTGCTGGCCATCATCGTCGCCCAGCGCGTGGGCTGCAGCACCTGCCTGGGACGGGCCGGTCGAGGCGGCCGTCCGCGCCTCCCGCCAGGGACGCTCGCCCTGACCAGGCCCGGTCAGGCGCCCCGGTTGGGGCGCCACAGCATCCGGGTGACGCGCCCCGGTTCGGGCGCCACAGCATCCGGGTGACCCCACGGCCGTGGCCATCCGTGACCTCGGTAGCGTCGGAGCTCCCCCGACCGACAGGAGCCCGCCCATGACCGTCCAGCGCACCGCCATCGTCACAGGGGGAGCCCGCGGCATCGGGGCCGCCATAGCGCGCCGGCTGGCGGCCGACGGCCTTGCCGTCGCCGTGCTCGACCTCGAGGAAGCCGCCTGCGTCCCCGTGGTCGAGCAGCTCAGGGCCGATGGCGGCCGCGCGATGGCCGTCGGTGCCGACGTGGCCGACGAGGCCGCGGTCACGGCCGCCGTGGAGCGCGTCGCCGCCGAGCTGGGTGCCCCCACCGTGCTGGTGAACAACGCTGGCATCCTGCGCGACAACCTGCTGTTCAAGATGACGGTGGCCGAGTGGGATGCCGTGCTGGCCGTGCACCTGCGGGGGGCGTTCCTCATGAGCCGTGCGGTGCAGCGCCACATGACCGAGGCGGGGTGGGGCCGGATCGTGAGCCTCTCCTCGACCTCCGCCCTGGGCAATCGCGGCCAGGCGAACTACTCGGCTGCCAAGGCCGGGCTCCAGGGGTTCACCAAGACCCTGGCCATCGAGCTCGGCCGCTTCGGCGTGACCGCCAACGCGGTCGCCCCCGGCTTCATCGAGACCGACATGACCCACGCCACTGCCGAACGCATGCGTGTCCCGTTCGAGGAGTTCACTCGCCTGGCCGCCGAGCAGATCCCCGTGGGGCGCATCGGCCAGCCCGAGGACATCGCCCACGCCGTGTCGTTCCTCGTCAGCGAGGGCGCCGGCTTCGTCTCCGGCCAGGTGCTGTACGTGGCCGGCGGGCCGAAGGACTGACGTGCGCACCTTCGAGGGGATCGAGGCGCTGGCCGCGGTCGCGGGCACGCACCTGGGCTTCAGCGACTGGCACACCGTGACCCAGGAGCGGGTGGACCTGTTCGCCGAGGCGACGGGCGACCACCAGTGGATCCACGTGGACCCCGAGCGGGCCGCGCAGGGGCCGTTCGGCGCCACCATCGCCCACGGGTACCTGACCCTGGCGCTCGTACCGCTGCTCGCCGGCGAGGTCTACGCCCTGACCGGCGTGCGCCTGGCCCTGAACTACGGCTGCGACAAGGTGCGATTCCCGGCACCGGTGCCCGTGGGCTCGCGCCTGCGCGGCGGTGTCCACCTGGACTCGGTGACGCCGAACTCGCTGGGGTTCCTCGTCACGGCGACGGTCACGGTGGAGGTCGAGGGGGCGGCCAAGCCGGCCTGCGTGGCCACGACCCTCGCGGTGGTCGTGCCCTGAGCCGGGGTGGCGGCCGGCGCACTCAGGGGGTGAGCGACGCGACCACCGGGCGCAGCATTGTGAGCCAGGCCTCGTACCCCGCCTGGGTCAGGTGGAGCTGGTCCTCGGTGCAGTGCGCCAGGAGGGTGCCGTCGGACGCGGCCAGCGCCGGCCACAGGTCGAGGTAGCCGACGCCGGGGCGGGCGTCGACCAGCGCGCGGTAGGCCGCGTTGAGCTCCCGGACCCGGGCCGTGGCAGCTGCCTCACGCGGCATGACGCCCTGCACCACGACGTGCGCCCGCGGCGCCCGCTGCCGGATCCCGTCGAGGATCGCGGCCACGTCGGCGGTGATCGCTGCGATGCTGCGCTCCCAGCTCAGGTCGTTGGTGCCGACCAGGAGCAGGACCGCGCAGGGCACCGCGGGTCCGCTGTCGGGCACCGCGCTGGCCAGTCGGGCCAGCACGTCGGCGGCGGTGTCGCCGCCAACTCCGGCGTTCACTGCCCACACGTCCGGGAACCAGCGCCGCCAGTTCCCGCCCTCAGTGATGCTGTCGCCGAGGAAGACCACGGGAGCATCCCTGCGCCGCACCCCAGCTGCCTCGTCCTCCTGCATGGCGACCCACCCTAGGGGCTCGCCGAGCGCCGGCGCGGGCGCCGCTGCCTGCTCGCCGACTGAGCGGTCGCGCGCGGCGGGCCCGCCGCTGCCAGTGCTTCGGCAGCCAAGGCTGGGGCGCCGGCACGCCCTGATCGCCCCGAGGTGGGTACCGTCCTCCCGGCAGGCGCCCACGGCGGAGGAGGCCCCATGCTCGGCATGCTGCACCGGATGCTCCACTACAACCCCAAGCTCGGGGTCGCGGAGCGGACCGGCCTGCTCGTGGTCGCGGCGGGTCCGTACTTCCCCTACCTGCGGCGGGAGGTGACACGCACCCCGGTGGGCGCGCTGGCTGTCGCCCTGGCCGCCAGTGCGGCGAACGGTGCGCTGTCGACGGGGCCGGTCCTCGCAGTGGAGCGGGCGGCGGATGCCTGGGCGGACGGCGACCGCACATCGCCTGATCACCTTCGGCGACGGCAGCACCTGCTGCTCGCCGGTGGCGCGGCAGGTGTCGTCACGGGCGTCCTGGCCCAGGGCGTCCTGCTGCGCGTCACCGGCCACGGCATCCCGAGCCAGGCCGCGCGGGCGCTCGCGGGGGACCTCGCCATCGGCAGCGCCGCCACCGTGCTCGTGGTGGGCTCCGACGTCGCGCTCGGGGCCAGGGGCCGAGCCACCCTGAGCAACACCGTCCCCGGGGTCACCATCGGGTCGCTCATCGCCGCCGGGCAGGCGGTGGCGCTGCGGCGGATCGCGCCGCACCTGTCCGTGGAGACCCCGAACCGGCCGCGCCGGGTGCGAGCGCTCCGCCGGCCGCGCTGACCTGCGCCGGGTGCGAGCGCTCCGCCCACCACGCTGACCTGCGCCGGGTGCGAGCGCTCCGCCGGCTGTGCTGACCTGCGCCGCTCGGCGGGAGCACCTGGCTGCGCCACAGAGCGGGAGGCTGCGCCTCAGAGCGGGAACTCGCCCGGTCCGCGGCCGCCCTCGGCCGCACGCCGGCGCACCCAGGTGACGAGTGCTGCGACGTCGAGGCCGTAGGTCGGGCCGCCCGTTCCGGCGTGCCGGTCGAGCCGGTCGGCCCCCCGCAGCAGCAGCGTGGCCGCGCCCCCGGCGTTGCCGCGCGCCTCGTGCGTGAGCCCCACGCAGACCTGCGCCAGGCCCTGCCACAGGTCGCGCTCTTCGGCCGGCGCAGCCTTCCAGCGCGCCTCGAGCACCTCGTGCGCCGCGAACGGCAGGCCCTCGGCCAGCAGCGTTCGCGCCCGCTCCAGGGCAGCCTGCGGCGGGAGGGCGACCTCGGGCTCGGGCTCGACGCCCGCCGCCCCGTAGGGCAGCGGACGGCCCAGGGCATCGCGTGGCCGGTCCTGCCGGGGCCGACCGGCGTCGTCGCGGTCCCGGTCCGGTTGCGGTGCGGTGCCCTGGCTCATGGCAGCAGGCTCGTGGCCCTGAGCCCCAGCCGCAAGCGGCCGGCCCGCCGCCTCCGCCCGAGCCCGCCGTCTCCGGCCCGGCTCCGGGCCTACCGCCCGATGCGCTCCCAGCCGGGGCGGGTCGCCCGCGAACCCGGGTCGTGCGCGCCCCGGTCGCGGTACACCACGTACGGCCGGAACAGGTACCCGATCGGCGCGGAGAACGCGTGCACCAACCGGGTGAACGGCCAGATCATGAACAGGAGCATCCCGGCCACGGCATGCACCCGGAACGACAGCGGAGCGGCGGCCATGAGCTCGCCCTGCGGCTGGAACAGCAGGATCGAGCGGAACCAGACCGAGACGTCCTCGCGGTAGTTGTGCCCGTCGCCGAGCACCCCCGCTCCCACGAGCGTGGTGAGCAGGCCCAGGCAGATCGCCGCGAGCAGGAACACGTACATCGTCTTGTCGTTCTTCGTGGTCGCGGCGAACACCGGCCCCACGGTGCGCCGCCGGTAGACCAGCAGCGCGATGCCCACGATCGTCGCGGCGCCGGCGAACAGCCCCAGGCCCACCGCCATGACGTGGTAGGCGGTCTCCGAGATGCCGACGGCATCGGTCCACGCCTCCGGGATGAGCAGGCCGACGATGTGCCCGACGAGCACCGCGAGGATGCCGATGTGGAACAGCGGGCTGGCGATCCTGATGAGCCTGCGCTCGTAGAGCTGGCTCGAGCGGGTGGTCCAGCCGAACTTGTCGTAGCGGTAGCGCCAGCCGGTGCCGACGACGAACGTCGCCATCGTCACATACGGCAGCACGACCCACAGCAGGCTCTGGGCGGTGGTCATCGGCGGGCTCCCGTCGGCGTCGCAGCTGTGGGGAAGGGTTCGAGGCCGACCTCCTCGACGGGCGGGCCGGCGGCTGCGAGCTGGGCCATCCGGGCGGCCACCTCGGGGGTCACCTCGGGCAGCGTCGCGACCACGGCGTCGAGCACGTGGGCGTACACCGAGCCCAGGTCCAGCAGCGCCTCGCGCAGCAGCCCGATCGGTGCGGCGTGCTCGGCCAGCAGCGCGTCGCCGGTGACCCGGTCGCCGATCGCCGCGAACTCCAGCAGCACGGCGAGGTGGTCGGGCAGCTCGTCGCTGCCGATGGTGAACCCGGCGGCGGCGTAGGCCTGCTTGAACCGCACGATGGCCACCCCGCGGTTGCGGGTGTCACCGTCGGTCCAGTACGTCAGGTACGGGCAGGCGCGCCGCTTCATGTCGAACACCTCGACGTAGTGGCGCTGCACGTCCCCGATGGGCGTGCTGTCCAGGCGCTCGAGGAAGGCCTGCAGCGGCTCGGCAACCGGCGCCGGCAGCTCGGCCACCGCCCCGGCCAGGCCGTCGAGCTCGTCCAGCAGCCGGGCGTCCGGGTAGGCCAGCAGCCACGAGGCGGCCAGCCGGGCCGTCGCGAGGTCGCGCTCCCTGAGGCCGGAAACCCGCAGCGCGTCCACCGGCGACCTGGGCCGGCGCATCCGCAGCGGCAGGCCCAGGAACTCGGCCTTCTCCCGGATCGCCACGCGGGCCAGCGGGGGCGGGGTCATCGGGCACCCCCCTGCGGTGCGTCGTCGCGCGCCATGTCCGGGTCGGCACGTCGGATGCCCGGCATCCCCAGCGGCACCGCACCCCGGCCGTCCCAGTTGAGCAGGTTCACCTTCGCCTGGCCGTCCCCGGCGTCGACCGTGGCCTCGGAGGTCTGCCGCGCCTGCAGGGCGTGGAAGTTCTCCACCGCGACCGGCACCGGCCGCCCCGAGGCCTCGCCGAACGGCCCCGAGGAGGCGTAGGTGCCGGGGCCGCCGGCGTAGTCCAGCGAGCAGCCGAGCTCCTCGAGCTCGCGGCCGACCTCGGCGTGCGCCTTCGGGATCACGTAGCGGTCCTCGTACTTGGCGATCGCCAGCAGCCGGTACAGCGCGTACAGCTCGTCGCCGGACAGGCCCACGGATTCGGCGATCGACGCGTCGCCCTCGCCACCGAGGTTGCGCCCGCGCATGTACGAGCGCATCGCCGCCAGCGTTGCCAGCGAGCCCAGCACCGGGCCCGGGTCGCCGGCGGTGAACAGCTCGGCGAGGTACTCCACGGGGATCCGCAGGCTCGACAGCGCGCCGAACAGCGTGTCGGCGTCCTCGGCGTCGTGACCGGTGTCGCGCAGCGCCTCGACGACCGGCGACAGCGGCGGGATGTACCAGACCATCGGCATCGTGCGGTACTCCGGGTGCAGCGGCAGCGCCACGCGGTACTGCTTGGCGAGCGTGTAGACCGGCGAGCGGCGGGCGGCCTCGATCCAGTCCGCCGCGATCCCGTCGCGCTGGGCGGCGGCGACCACCTCGGGGTCGTTCGGGTCCAGCAGCAGGTCGAGCTGCGCCTCGTAGAGGTCCTGCTCGTTGGGGGTCGCCGCGGCCTCGGTCACCCGGTCGGCGTCGTAGAGGAACAGCCCGATGTAGCGCAGCCGGCCCACGCAGGTCTCGGAGCACACGGTGGGCAGGCCCACCTCGATGCGCGGGTAGCACATCGTGCACTTCTCGGCCTTGCCGGTGCGGTGGTTGAAGTAGACCTTCTTGTACGGGCAGCCGGTGACGCACATGCGCCAGCCGCGGCAGGCGTCCTGGTCGACCAGCACGATGCCGTCCTCGCTGCGCTTGTACATCGCGCCGGACGGGCACGAGGCCACGCACGACGGGTTCAGGCAGTGCTCGCAGATGCGCGGCAGGTAGAACATGAACGCCTGCTCGAACTCCATCCTGACCCGGTCGCCGACCTGGTCGCGGATCTTCACCAGGATCGGGTCCTTGGGCGCGAGCTCCGGCCCGCCGGCCAGGTCGTCGTCCCAGTTGGCCGACCACGAGATCTTCATGGGGTCACCGGAGATGAGCGACTTCGGCCGCGCGACGGGCGTGTGCTCGCCGAGCGGTGCCGAGATGAGCGTGTCGTACTCGTAGGTCCACGGCTCGTAGTAGTCGCTGAGCTCCGGCAGCACCGGGTTGGAGAAGATCTTGGTCAGCCGCGAGAACCGCCCGCCCGCGCGCAGCTGCAGCTTGCCGCGCTTGAGCACCCAGCCGCCCTGCCACTTCTGCTGGTCCTGGTAGGTGCGCGGGTAGCCCTGCCCGGGCCTGGTTTCCACGTTGTTGAACCAGACGTACTCCACCCCCGCGCGGTTGGTCCACGCCTGCTTGCAGGTCACTGAGCACGTATGGCACCCGATGCACTTGTCGAGGTTCATCACCATGCCCACCTGGGCCATGACCTTCATCGGATGCTCCTGGCGGGTGCGGTGGGCAGGGGGCGGTCCGTGGTGTGGTTGGCGCGGTGCCTGTAGCCGCGCTCCTCGCTCGGTCGTGCCTCGCTCGGTCGTCGCCGCTCCATCAGTACTCCACCTCCTGGCTGCGGCGGCGGATGACGGTGACCTCGTCGCGCTGGTTGCCGGTCGGCCCGAGGTAGTTGAACGCGAAGGACAGCTGCGCGTACCCGCCGACCAGGTGCGTCGGCTTGATCATCAGCCGCGTCAGCGAGTTGTGGATCCCGCCGCGCAGGCCCGAGGTCTCGGTGCGCGGCACGTCCACCGTGCGGTCCTTGGCGTGGTACATGAAGACCGTGCCTGGCGGCATCCGGTGGCTGACGATGGCGCGTGCGACGACCACCCCGTTGCGGTTGTAGGCCTCGATCCACTCGTTGTCCCTGACCCCGATGGTCTCGGCGTCCTCCCGGGACATCCAGATCTCCGGGCCGCCCCGGCTCAACGAGAGCATGAACAGGTTGTCCTGGTACTCCGAGTGGATCGACCACTTCGAGTGGGGCGTCAGGTAGCGCACGGTCACCTCCTTGCCCACGCCCGAGGTCTGGTCGCCGAAGATCCGGTGCATGTTCAACGGCGGGCGGAACGTGGGCAGCTGCTCACCGAGCTCTGCCATCCAGTCGTGGTCGAGGAAGCAGTGCATCCGCCCGGTGAGCGTGTGCCAGGGCTTGAGGCGCTCGACGTTGATCGCGAATGCGGTGTAGCGCCGCCCGCCGTGCTCCGAGCCGGACCACTCCGGCGAGGTGATGACCGGCACCGGGCGGGCCTGCGTGTCGGCGAACCGGATGCGCGTGCCCTCCTCCTCCTCGGCGAGGTCGGCCAGCCGCTGCCCGGTGCGCCGCTCGACGTTGCGGAACCCCTCGACGGACACCCGGCCGTTCGTGGTGCCCGACAGCGCCAGGATGGCCTCGCAGGCGTGGACGTCGGTGACCAGGCTCGGCCGACCGGCGGCCGGGCCGTCCGGGATCACGCCGTTGATCCGGCCGAGGGCCTCGACCTCGGGGGTCGGGTCCACCGCGACGCCCTTCGTGAGCGTGCCGAGCTGCTCCATGAGCGGTCCCAGGGCGCTCATCCTGGCGCCGATCGCGGTGTAGTCCCGCTCCACGGCCACGAACTTGGGCGCGGTGACGCCGGGGATCAGCTCGACCTCGCCGGCCTTCCAGTCGCGCACCACGCCGCCGGGCACCGCGAGCTCGTCGGGGGTGTCGTGCTGCAGCGGCACGGTCACCACGTCGGTGCGGGTGTCGAGCACCCCGGCGGCCAGCTGCGAGACGCCGCGACCGAGGGCCTGGAAGATCTCGTAGTCCGACTTCGTCTCCCAGGGCGGGTCGATCGCTGGGGTGAACGCATGGATGAACGGGTGCATGTCCGTGCTCGACAGGTCGTGCTTCTCGTACCAGGTGGCCGCGGGCAGCAGCACGTCGCCGAACAGGCCCGTGGAGGTCATCCGGAAGTCGATGCTCACGAGGAGGTCGAGCTTGCCCGCGGGGCCCTCCTCGCGCCACGTCACGTCCTGGGGGCGCTTGTCGAGCGGCGTCTCCTCGGCGCGCACCGCGTTGGCCGTGCCCAGCAGGTGCTTGAGGAAGTACTCGTTGCCCTTGCTCGAGGAGCCCAGCAGGTTCGCCCGCCAGATCGTGAGCACCCGGGGCCAGTTCTCGGGCGCATCGGGGTCCTCCACGGCGAAGCGCAGGTCGCCGGAGCGCAGCTGGGCCGCGATGTGCTCGGCGACTGGCACGCCGGCCGCCCTGGCCTCCTCGGCGATGGTCAGCGGGTTGCGGTTGAGGCTGGGGAAGCTGGGCATCCAACCCGACCGCGCGGACTGCGCGAGCGTGTCCATCATCGCCCGGCCGGCGAACCGGCCCTCACCCAGCGGTGAGGCGAGCTCCTCGGCGCCCAGCGCGTCGTAGCGCCACTGGTTGGTGTTGACGTACCAGAACGCGGTGCCGATCATCTGCCGCGGTGGCCGTGACCAGTCCAGGCCGAAGGCCAGCTGCGCCCAGCCGGTGACCGGCCGGCACTTCTCCTGGCCCACGTAGTGCGCCCAGCCGCCGCCGTTGACGCCCTGGCAGCCGGTGAGCGTGGTGAGCGCCAGGAAGGTCCGGTAGATCGTGTCGGAGTGGAACCAGTGGTTCGTGCCGGCGCCGAGGATGATCATCGAGCGGCCGCCGGACTCCTCGGCGTTCGCTGCGAACTCGCGGGCGATCCGCTGGGCCACCGTGGCCGGCACGCCGGTGATCTCCTCCTGCCAGGCCGGCGTGTAGGGCGCGGGGTCGTCGTAGCCGGTCGGCCACTGGCCGGGCAGGCCGTCGCGGCCCACGCCGTACTGGGCGAGCATGAGGTCGTAGACCGTGGTCACCAGGCGCGGGCCGTCGACCGTGGTGAGCTCGGCGGCCGGCACCCCGCGACGGTGCACGCCGCCGCCCTCGCCGACGGCCTGGTCGAGGTCGAAGCGCGGCAGCAGCACCTCGGCGGTCGTGGTGCCCTCGGCGCCGAAGAGGCTCAGTGCCGGGTCGACCCCCTCGAGGTCGAGGTTCCAGCGGCCCTCGCCCTCCTGGCCGTACCGGAAGCCCATCGAGCCGTTGGGCACGGTTGGCCGGCCGGTCGCCGAGTCGACGAGCACCGTCTTGAAGTCGGCGTGCTCGCTGGTGTCGCCGAGGTCGGCAGCGGTCACGAACTTGTCCGGCACGTAGGCGCCGTCCTTCGCCCGCAGCGTCACCAGGAACGGTAGGTCGGAGTAGGCCTTGACGTACTCGACGAACCGCGGCACCTGCCGCTCGACGAAGAACTCCTTGAGGATGACGTGGCCCATGGCCATCCCCAGCGCTCCGTCCGTGCCCGGGTGCGGGCTCATCCACTCGTCGGCGAACTTCGTGTTGTCGGCGTAGTCCGGGCTGACCACGACGACCTTCTGGCCGCGATAGCGGGCCTCCGCCATGAAGTGCGCGTCGGGCGTGCGGGTCACCGGCACGTTCGCGCCCCACATGATCAGGTACGAGGCGTTCCACCAGTCGGCGCTCTCGGGCACGTCGGTCTGGTCGCCGAACACCTGGGGGGAGGCCACCGGCAGGTCGGCGTACCAGTCGTAGAAGCTGAGCATCGCCCCGCCGAGCAGGCTGATGAACCGGGCGCCGGCCGCGTGCGAGGCCATCGACATCGCGGGGATCGGCGAGAACCCGAAGACCCGGTCGGGGCCGTAGGTGTCGATCGTGGCGACGTGCGCGGCGGAGATCAGCTCGATCGTCTCGGCCCAGGAGGCGCGCACCAGGCCGCCCTTCCCGCGGGCGCGCTGGTAGGTGCGGCGGGTCTCGGGGTCGCCGGCCACCGCGCGCCACGCCTTGACCGGGTCGTTGCCGTTGGCGGCCTTCGCCGCACGGTACGCGTCGAGCAGCACGCCGCGGACGTACGGGTAGCGCACCCGGGTGGGCGAGTAGGTGTACCAGCTGAACGCAGCGCCGCGAGGGCAGCCGCGGGGCTCGTACTCGGGGGAGTCCGGGCCCACGCTGGGGTAGTCGGTCTGCTGGGTCTCCCAGGTGATGATCCCGTCCTTGACGTACACCTTCCACGAGCAGGATCCCGTGCAGTTCACGCCGTGCGTGGAGCGCACGACCTTGTCGTGGCTCCAGCGGTCGCGGTAGAAGGAGTCGGCGTCCCGGCCGCCGTGCTTGGTGACGGTGCGCAGGTCGTCGGACACCTCGCCGCGGGTCAGGAACCGGCCGGCGCGGACCAGGAACTCGTCGGTGGCAGACGTCGTCATCGTCACGGCCTCTTCCGGGTCGAGGGGCTGGGGGTGGAGCGGGATCGGGGGGCGCGCTTCGCAGCAGGCTGCCCAGCCGGGGGCTGCGGAGCTGGTGGCTGCGGAGCAGGTTGCTTCGCCTGCGCCTGCCTCGCGGCCGCCGGACCGGTGCTGGCAGCAGCCTGTGGGGCCGCGGCGCCACGCGCCTGCCCGAGGGCGTCGGCAGGCATGTCGACGACCCGTTCGGGCTGGGCGTCGGGCCGGCGCAGGTGTGCCACGCACAGCCCGGGCCGCGGGAACACGTCGAGGTGGTCGAGGCTGACCGGCTGCTCGGTACGGGTCAGCACCTCGCCGAGCAGGGCGGCGTGGATGTCGCAGATGACCGGATGGTCCTGCACGAGTTGAGCGTACGGGCAGGCCCGCAGCGTGATCTCGTCCCCGACCGGGTTGCGCACGGCGTCGAAGCCGAAGCCGCTCAGGGCCTCCGTGGCCGCGTCGACGGCCGCGTCGATCGTGCTCGCCGGACCGACGTCCGGGCCTGCCTCGGCCCAGGTGGCGGCGGCCAGGCGGGCCAGGTCCGGTGCGCTGGCCCGGTCGAGCTCACCGTCCAGTGCCGAGGCGAGTTCCCGCACTCCGGCAGACGTCGTGGCGGAGTACAGCCAGTGGGGTCGGCCCCGGCTGGTGCGTTGGTCGGCGATGCGCAGGATCCGGCCCGAGGCGAGGAGCGCGTCGAGGTGGCCGCGTACCGTGTTGGCGTGCAGGCCGACGGCCTCGGCGATCTCCTCGACGCGCACGACGTCCTCGGCGCGCTCGATGAACGCAAGGATCGCGGCGCGCGAGTCGCCCCCCGCGACGTCCGGGCCGGGGCGAGGACCCCGCAGGGCACCGATCCGCGCCAGGGCGCGACCGACCGAGTGCAGGGGCACCGTCGTGGCGGTCATGCCGCATTCCTACCACATAAACACGACGCTGCCAATAAACACGGGGAGAAAGTTGGACACCATGAACAAAGGGTGTAGCGTGCCGTGCAGGACCCGGGGCCCTCCCGGCCTGCGGATGGTCAGTACGAGGAGTAGGAGCGTGTCCATGTCCGAGCTCGCGCAGCAGGCGCAGGGGACAGACAGTCCTGTTGGGCGCCGCACCCCCACCGCCATGCTCGTCATGGCGACCGTCGGATTCGCACTCACCTTCTGGGCGTGGGCGCTGCTCAGCCCGCTGGGGCCATCGTTGCGCGAGCAGCTGGGGCTGAGCTCGTTCGAGCAGGCCGTCCTCATCGCCGTGCCGGTCATCGTCGGCTCCCTGGGCCGCATCCCCGTGGGTGCGGTGACCGACCGCTTCGGGGCGCGGACCATGTTCCCGCTCATGGCGCTGCTGACCGTCGTCCCGGTCCTGTACCTGGGCCACGTGGCGGCCACGTATGCCGAGTACTTGGTGGGTGGGTTCTTCCTGGGCCTGGGTGGCACGACGTTCGCGATCGGGATCCCGTTCGTGAACTCCTGGTTCCCACCCGCGAGGCGTGGCACGGCGCTGGGCCTGTTCGGCATGGGCATGGGCGGCACCGCGATCTCGGCCTTCACCACGGTGAAGCTGACCAAGGCCTACGGCCCGGCCTTCCCGTTCACGCTGGTGGCCCTCCTGCTGGTCGTCTACGCGGTGGCCGCCTGGCTGCTCCTGCGGGACCCCGGTGAGCGGCCCCGCGCAGGCGGGTCCTGGGTCGCGCGGACCTGGGCCACCCTGCGGCTGCGGCCCACCATCGAGCTCGCCCTGCTCTACGCCGTGTCGTTCGGCGGCTTCGTGGCGTTCTCCGTCTACCTGCCGACCTACCTGAAGACCGGCTACTCCCTGACGCAGGGTGACGCGGCGTCCCGGACGGCCGGCTTCGTCGTGCTCGCCGTGATCATGCGCCCAGTAGGCGGATGGCTCTCGGACCGGACGCACCCGGTCAAGGTCCTCGCGGGGTCCTACGCCCTCGCCGCGATCCTCGCGGTCCTGGCCGCGTTCGAGCCGCCGCTGGTCCCGGTCGGGACCGCGGCCTTCCTGGGCCTGGCAGCATTCCTCGGCCTGGGTACCGGGGCCGTGTTCGCGCTCGTGTCGCGCCTGACCCCTGCTGGCAAGGTGGGCTCGGTGACCGGCGTCGTGGGTGCAGCCGGCGGTCTGGGTGGGTTCTTCCCGCCGCTGGTCATGGGTGCCATCTACGGCATCACCGGCGACTACTCCCTCGGGTTCGTCCTGCTGGCGGCCACCGCCGCGCTCGCACTCGGTTACACCTGGCTGGTGATCCGCCCCCGCGTGCTGTGACGCGCTACCGCTCTGGCGGGCTCAGGGCAGTGGCAGCCAGCGCACCGGCGCTCCGGCCGGGACGCCGCCCGGCGGCAGCACGGCGAACCCCGTCGCGGCGGCCAGGCCTCGCAACATCCCCGAACCGAGATGGGAGCCGGGCGTGAACACGCCAGCGTCGATGGTGCCGAGCACGAGGCGGTCCTCAGTCGCCGGTGCGGCCACCGGCACCGCTGCCGTGACGACGGCCAGGTCCGGGAGCGGCGGGCGGCCGGCAAGGCCGGCGAGCAGCGGTGCCGCGAGGCTCATGAGGGTCACGATCGCGCTCTGCGGGTTGCCGGGCAGGCCGACGAGCCAGACCTGGGGGGCCGCAGCCCCCACCTCCCGCCGCCGCCCACCAGGCAGCCTGGCAGCGATCATCGGATGGCCCGGCCGGACCGCGACGCTGTCGACGAGGACCTGCCCGCCGACCGCGGCGATCGCCGTATGCAGGTGGTCGACCGGCCCAGCCGCGGTGCCGCCCGTCGTGAGCACCAGGTCGGCCTCGCGCGCGGCGTCCGCGATCGCCGTGACGTGGGCGTCGAGGGTGTCCTCGCAGCGCCGCACGCCGACGACCACCGCACCCATCCGACGCAGCCACCCCGGCACCTGCGGGCCGAGCGAGTCGCGCACCAGGCCCGGCCCGGCCACCCCCGACGTGGCCAGCTCGTCGCCGAACAGCGCGAGCGCGACACGCGGGCGCGGCACCGCGAGCAGCTCGTCGAGGCCCGCTGCGGCTGCCAGGCCGACCAGCGCGGGCGTGACGAGGGTCCCCGCCGGGGCCAGCGCATCGCCCGCACGGCACTCCTCGCCGGCCGGGCGCACGTGCGAGCCCGCCGCCGGATCGGGCGCCGCCAGCACGTCGCGTCCGTCCGCGCCGGGGCGCACGGTGCCATCCTCGCTGCGGATCACCGCGTCGGCGCCCGTCGGCACGACCGCCCCGGTCGCGATCACGACCGCCTGCGCCCCGCCCAGCGTGACGCCCGCCGGGCGCCCGGCCAGCGAGGCGCCCACCACGGTCCATGGCCCTGGCCCCGCAACGGCCCATCCGTCCATCGCCGACGTGTCGAAGCCCGGCAGCGGGGCACGCGCGACGAGCGGCTCGGCGAGCACGAGGCCATCGGAGTCCTCCAGGGCCACGTGGCTCGCTGGCAGCGGCCCGACCGCGTCGGCCAGCGCCGCGCGGGCGACGTCCCATCGCGGCTCCACGAGCCCCATGCCTGCCTCCTGGTCAGACCGTGGGTGCCGGCCAGTCCTGCGCCAGGCGACCGATCGTGGCTGCAGCCTCGGTCGGATCCGCGCCCCGCGCCACCGCCACGCCGAGCAGGAACGTCGTGACCGGCGCGGTGGGCCGGCTCACCGCGTGGGCGGCGTCGCGCGCCACGTCGAGGATGGTGTCGACCTCGACAGCCACGTCCAGGCCCAGCGCGTCCTGCACGGCGGCGACCCACTCCTGCATCGGTGCTCCCTCCACGGCGACCCGGGCACGGGCCGCCGCCAGCTGCTCGGCGGTGTCCACGTCGGCCAGCGCGGCCGCCGGCACCGGCCATTCCATCACGCGCAGGCCCGCCAGCAGGGCGCGGACCGGACGGTCGGCCAGCGGCGCCAGGCCCGCCAGCGCCGCGCGCAGCGGCGGCACGCGGTACGCGGCGCACAGCGGCTGGGGCTGGCCATCGGGGTCGGTGGGGAGCACGGCATCGACGGCTGCCTCGGCCTGAGCCAGGCGGAGCAGGGCGCCGCGCAGCACCGGCACGGCGAACGGCATGTCGGCAGCCAGGACGCCGACGCACTCGGCATCCACGAGCGCCAGGCCAGCGCCCAGCCCAGCCAGGGGGCCGCTGCCCGCCGGTTCCTCGCGCGTGAGGCACACCCGCCCGGGCAACCCCGCCACGTCAGGTCCGACCAGCACCACCGGCACCGTGGCGGGCGCCTCGGCCAGCAGGCGGTCCAGCAGCGGCCGGCCACCGAGGTGCGTGGTGGCCTTGTCCCGGCCCAGCCGACGGGAGCGGCCACCGGAAAGCACGAGCAGGGTGCACCCGGGGGGCCAATGGCTGCCCGAGTCGGCCTGCATGCCCGCACAATAGGCGTCGATGAGAAGGGCACCTGCATGAGTGAGCTCACCCACCTCGACGCCGACGGGCATGCCCGCATGGTCGACGTGGCGGAGCGGGCGATCACGACCCGCACGGCGACGGCGACCGGCCGGGTGACCACGGCGGCAGCGGCGCGCATCCGGGCCGGTGAGGTGCCCAAGGGCGACGTGCTCGCCGTCGCCCGGATCGCCGGGATCATGGCGACGAAGCGGACCCCGGACCTGATCCCGTTGTGCCACCCGATCGCCGTGCACGGGGTGGAGGTGACCGTCGAGGTCGGTCCGGAGGTCGACGAGGTGCTCATCAGTGCGACGGTCCGCACCGCCGATCGCACGGGCGTGGAGATGGAGGCACTCACCGCGGTGGCGGTCGCGGGCCTCGCCGTGATCGACATGGTGAAGGCGCTCGACCCGCACGCCGCACTGCGCGACGTGCTCGTCACCGCCAAGGACGGTGGCCGGTCCGGGGCGTGGGCGCGATGAGTGACGGGCTGCGCGCGGCCGTCATCACCTGTTCCGACTCGGCGGCGGCTGGCACCGCGCCGGACACGTCCGGGCCGCTCGCCGCGGAGCTGCTCAGCGGACTGGGCCACCACGTCGACCCGGTCGTGGTCGTGCCCGACGACGTCATGGCGATCGGCGCCGCGGTGCGCGCTGCGATCGGGGCCGGCGCCCGGATCGTGGTGACGACCGGGGGCACCGGGGCTGGCCCTCGCGACATGACCCCTGAGGCGCTGCGGCGGCTGGGCCTGCGCGAGCTGCCAGGCCTTGGCGAGGCGATGCGCGCAGCCTCCCGGGCCAGCGTGCCCGCGACCGACCTGTCGCGCGGCCTGGGCGGCACCGTGGACGGTGTGGTCGTCCTCGCGCTGCCGGGCAGCAGCGGCGGGGTGCGCGATGGCTTGGCCGCGGTGGGGGCGCTGCTGGCCCATGCAGCGGCGATGGCCGCTGGAGGTGGGCACGCCGGGCAGCGGGGCGTGGTGGACAGCGCCGCGGAACTCGTCCGGGCCACGCCCATCACGGCAGCGGAGGTGGCCACGGAGGTCACGAGGGACGCCGCGGGCGCGGTCGTCACGTTCGCCGGCGTCGTGCGCGACCACGACCACGGCCGCACGGTCACCGCCCTGCACTACGAGGGCCATCCCGACGCCGGTCGCGTCCTGGCCGCGGTGCTCGCCGAGGCGTGCGGGCGACCGGGGGTCCTGGCAGCGGCGGCCCGGCACCGGGTCGGCGACCTGGCCATCGGTGACGTGGCGTTCGTGGCCGCCGTCAGCGCCGCGCATCGCGGCGAGGCGTTCGCGGCGTGTGCCTGGTTGGTCGACGAGGTCAAGGAGCGCCTGCCGGTGTGGAAGCACCAGCACTTCGCTGACGGCACCGACGAATGGGTGAACTGCGCATGAGCCTGCCGACGCATCCGGCCTCCGCCGACCCCGCTGATGGCGGCGGGCATGCAGCGCCCGTCCTCGTCGACCGCTTCGGTCGCGTGCACCGCGACCTGCGCATCTCGCTCACCGACCGCTGCAACCTGCGCTGCACCTACTGCATGCCGGCCGAGGGCCTGCCCTGGCTGCCGACCCCGGACCTGCTCACGCTGGACGAGCTCGAGCGGGTCGCCCGCATCGCCACCGAGCTGGGCATCACCGAGATGCGCCTCACCGGCGGGGAGCCGCTCATCCGCCCGGACGTCGTCGAGGTGGTCGCCCGGCTGGCGGGCCTGCCGTTGGCCCCGGACCTCTCGCTGACCACGAACGGGCTGCGGCTCGGCGCGTTGGCCCAGCCGCTGGCCGATGCCGGCCTGACGAGGGTGAACGTCTCGTGCGACACGCTGAGCCCGGAGACGTTCCGGCGCCTCACGCTGCGGGACCGCCTGCACGACGTGCTCGACGGGATCGCGGCGGCTCGCGCCGCCGGGCTCGCGCCCATCAAGGTGAACACCGTCCTGCTGCGGGGCGTGAACGACCACGAGGCCACGGCGCTGCTGCGCTGGGCACTGGCCGAGGGGCTGCACCTGCGGTTCATCGAGCAGATGCCGCTGGACCCGCAGCACGGCTGGAACCGCGCCATGATGGTGACGCGCGCCGAGATCCTCGACCAGCTCGAGCGCGCCGGGTTCCACCTGACCCCGTTGCCCGGGCGCGGCTCGGCGCCCGCCGAGGAGTTCGCCGTCGACGGCGGCCCCGCCACGGTGGGCGTGGTGGGCTCGGTGACCAACCCGTTCTGCGACGCGTGCGACCGGGTGCGGCTCACCGCGGACGGCCACTGGCGCTCGTGCCTCTTCGCCCGGGGCGAGGCCGACCTGCGCACCCCGCTGCGCGGGGGAGCCGACGACGAGGCGATCGCGGCGGTGATGCGCGGCGAGGTGGCCGCCAAGCAGCGCGGCCACGGCATCGACGAGCCCGCGTTCGTGCAGCCCGACCGGCCGATGTCCGCGATCGGCGGCTGAACGTGGTCGTGATCCGCCTGTTCGCCGCGGCCCGTGCCGCCGCCGGTCGGTCCGAGGTCATGGTGCCCGCCGGCCCGATCCGCGACGTGGTGGCCGGGCTGCTCGCCGACGCGCCGTCGCGGCTCGCCCAGGTGGTCGCCGTCAGCTCGTTGGTCAGTGATGGGGTGCGGCTGGATCCGGACTCGGCCGCGGCGCTGCCGGACGGCGCCGTCCTCGACGTGCTGCCCCCCTTCGCTGGCGGCTGACAGGGATCGCACCCAGGGCCGACGCGATCACGATGCCGCCCCGGGGAGCCGTGATCGCGATCCTGTCCACGATCTGTGCCGTTGCGCGGTCCAGGATCTGGCGCACGTGATCCGAGGCGGTCCAGGAGTTGGATCACGTCGGACGGTGGCGGCTGGGGGTGCCCCGCGGGCGGCTGCGCGGCGCGTGCCGGTGTCCGGATGGGGCGCGACGCGGCGGGTAGTGCCGCGTCATGGACGCTTCGTCGGCAAGGGGCCGAGCATGACGACCGTCGCCGTCGTCGCACACTCCCGCAAGTCCCTCGGCGGGGGGTTGGCGCAGCTGCGCGAGATGCTGCGCAGCCAGGGCGTGGACGACCCGCTCTGGTACGAGGTGGCCAAGAGCAAGCTCGCGCCGGGCGCGGTGCGCCAGGCGCTGGCCGATGGTGCCGACCTGATCTTCGCCTGGGGCGGCGACGGCACGGTGCAGCGCTGCATCGACGAGGTGGCCGGCACTGGCGTGACCCTGGCCATCCTGCCCGCCGGCACCGCCAACCTGTTGGCCACGAACCTCGGCATCCCCAAGGACCTGCCGGCGGCCGTCGAGATCGGCCTGCACGGCGACCGGCGCGCCATCGACGCGGCCACCATGAACGGCGAGCACTTCGCGGTGATGGCGGGAGCCGGCCTCGACGCGCTCATGATCCGGGACGCCGATCGAGGCCTCAAGGATCGCGTCGGCCGTGCGGCCTACGTGTGGACCGGTGCCAAGCACCTGGCGGCCGACCCGGTGCGGGCCTCGGTGATGCTCGACGGCAGGCCGTTCTTCGTCGGCGAGCTCAGCTGCGTGCTGGTCGGCAACTGCAGCCAGGTGCTGGGCGGCATCGAGGTGTTCGACGGCTCCTCGCCCGACGACGGGCTGCTCGAGCTGGGCCTGGTGACCGCGCGCAATCGCCTGCAGTGGGTGCGCACGCTGGCCCGCGTGGCCCTCGACCACGCAGAGCAGTCGCCGTTCGTGCTCACTGCCCGCGGTCGCAAGGTGAAGGTGCGCTTCGACGTGGCGATGCCCTACGAGCTCGATGGTGGGGACCGGAAGCCCACGCGCACGCTCAGGGTCAAGGTGCGCCCGGCCGCGGTCACGATCGCAGTGCCCAGTGCCGGGAGCCCCGGGACCGGCGGGGGCGGCGCTCCCCAGGCGCGGCGCAACCGCCCCACCGACGCCGACGCGCCCGCCCAGCCCCGGAAGGACGGCCCTGACCATGGCTGACGCCGACACCCTGAAGGACGCCGCCCAGGACGCCAGCGACAGCGCGCCCATGGGCTGGGCCGCGCGGGTCGGCCTGGCGGCGCGGGGCGTGGTCTACCTGCTCATGGGCTGGCTGGCGATCCTCGTCGCGCTCGGCTCGAACAAGCACATCGACCAGCGCGGCGCGCTGACCGAGGTGCTCGACCAGCCCTTCGGGTCCGCCCTGGTGGTCCTCATGGCCCTGGGCTTCGCGGCCTACGCGCTGTGGCGGCTGTCGGAGGCCGCCTTCGGGGTGACGGGCGAACGTGACGGCGCCGGTCCCCGGCTGAAGTCCCTGGCCCGTGGCCTGGCCTACCTCGCGTTGACCTGGACGGCGATCTCGCTGCTGCGTGGCGCCCGGGGCACCCAGGCCGACCAGCAGGGCCAGCTCGCCGCGGACGTGATGGCCCACTCGTACGGCCGGTGGCTGGTGGGTCTCGCCGGGGTCGTGCTGGTCGGCGTCGGGCTCATGATGGTGCACGAGGGGTGGAGCGATCGGTTCCTGCGCTACTTCGGAGCGCTGCCGCCGGGCCTGCGTCGCTCGGTGATCTGGCTGGGCCGGATCGGCACGGTGAGCCGCGGCGTCGTCTTCGCGATCACCGGCGTGCTCGTGGTGATCGCCGCGTGGCGCGCCGACCCTGACCAGGCGGGCGGGATCGACGCGGCGTTCCGCACGCTGCTGGAGCAGCCGTTCGGCCCGGCGCTCGTGGCCCTGCTCGGGGTCGGGCTGCTGCTGTTCGGCGTGTACGGCTTGGCCGAGGCGGCCTGGCGTCGAGTGCCCGATGGGACGCGGCAGTGAGCGCGCCCACCCCCGCGGAGGGTGGCGGTCGGGCCCCCCTGCCCCACCAGCCCACGGGCCCCAGGCAGCGCCGCGACGCCATCGACCTCGCGCAGTCCCCGCCCGGGCCGCCGCCCGGCGCGGCGTACCCACGGCTGCACCCGGGTCGCACGGCAGCCCAACTCATCGGAGGTGGTCTCGCACTCGCGGTGGCGCTGGCCCTGATCGGCTTCGCGCTGACCCGGGTCGCCGCCCTCGACTGGGTGACCGACTGGGAGCGCGAGGTGAGCCAGTGGTTCGTGGCCCGCAGCAGCCCCACCTGGGACACCGTGACGATGGTCGGCAGCACGATGGCCGAGACCATGACCTGTGTCGCCCTGCTGGTCGTCTGCATGGTCGTGCTGCGGTGGTGGCTGCGGCGCTGGCGGGAGTCCCTGGCGCTGTTCACCGCGCTGGCCGGCGAGCTGGTGATCTTCCTCGCGGTGAGCGCGCTGGTGGCGCGGGAACGTCCGGAGGTGCGCCACCTCGACGCCGCACCGCCCACCTCGAGCTTCCCCTCCGGGCACACCGGCGCTGCCGTCGCGCTCTACGGCGGGCTCGCCGTGGTGCTGCTTCGGCAGCTGCCGTGGCGGCGCATCGCGGCCGCGGTGGCCGCCGTGCTGCTGCTCGTGCCGGTGTTCGTCGGCGTCTCACGGCTCTATCGGGGGATGCACCAGCTCACCGACGTGGCCTTCGGGGCCGTGAACGGCGCCGTCTGGCTGGCGATCGTCGTGGCCGTGCTGCTGCCCGTGGTCCGGGGCCCTGCGGAGCCCTCGCCAGGGGCCGTCGGGCCGCCGGCCGCGGCTCGATCCCCGATGCTCAGCCGCGGCGCGCCCCCGGACGGGGCACGCTGACATGACCGGCCACCGGTCCGGCGGTGCGCGCGCGGACGCAGCGCCCGCGGCCCGCCCTGACCCGCTGGTGGATCCCGAGCAGGGGCCGGCGATGGCGGGGCCGCGACCGCCCCGGCTGCTGCCGACCTCCGCACCGAAGCGAGCCGTGCTGCTCGTGGGCGTCGCATCCGCGGTGACGCTGGGCGGCCTGGCGCTCGCAGTGCGCAGCGGCGCGCAGCCGCTGCAACGGTTCGACGCCAGCCTGCACGCCTGGGCGCTGGAGACCCGCACCCAGGCGTCGATCGCGGTGGCGCGAGGGCTGTCCTACGTGGGTGCCGGACGGATCACGCTGCCAGCGCTGCTGGTGGTCGGGGCTCTGGCACCCCGCGGGCCCCGACCCTGGCCGACCCGGGTGGGTGCCGGCGCCATGCTGGCGGGCCTGGCCGCGCTGGGCGGTGGCCTCGGGGTGGTGCTCAACCGCTCGCTGGACCGGGTGCGACCGCCCCAGGCCGACTGGGCCGGCGTGGCCGTCGGCGGGTCCTTCCCCTCCGGGCACACCACGACCGCGACCCTGTTCGCCGCCGCATGCGTGTGGGCCCTGCTGGGCCGCGTCCGCTCGCGGCGCGGCCGCGTCGTGCTCGTGGCAGCCTGCGCGGCCTTCGCGCTCGGGGTGGGCTGGTCGCGGGTCTGGCTCGGTGTGCACTGGCCCAGCGATGTGCTCGGCGGCTGGACCTACGCGCTGGCCTGGTCGACGCTGGCGGCGGCTGCCGCGCTGGCGATCGCCCGGAGCAGGCCGGGTCGGGAGGCGCTGCGCGAGGTGGACCGCGCTGACGCCCAAGCCCTCGACGAGGATGCCAGCAGCGAGGACGTCGGCGGCGAGGACGCCGACCGCAGGGATGCCAGCCGCAGGGACGCCGGCAGCGGGGATGCTGCGGTTGCGCCGGCGAGGTCCCCGCACGCGCTGTCCCGGCAGGACCGGGGGACGGCACGATGACCACCCTGCGTCTGCCCCCGCCGGGCTCCGGGGCGCAGCCCCTGCCGACCGGCACCGCGCAGGGGCGCTCGACCCCGGCTGGTCCCCTGGTCGAGAGGCCCTTCCCGCGGCCCCGGTCGGCCCTCCTGGCGCGCAGCCGCCGTGGCGCGGCGGCGAGCGGCGAGGGGTCCGTCAGCGTCCAGCCCGCGGACTGGTTCCTGGGCGCGGCGGACCGTGGCAACCCGGACACCACCATCGACAGCCGCCACCCCGACGGCCTGGCGTGGACCGAGGGCAACGTGGTGCAGCCGCTGCCGCACGGCGCCACCTACTTCCGGGTGCTGCTCGACGAGGTCCGCGCGCTGCAGGCAGGGGACCTGCTGCTGTTCACGGACTGGCGCGGTGACCCCGACGAGCGGCTCGACGGGGCGGGCACCGAGGTGGCGCGCGTGTTCGCCGATGCGGCCCGGCGCGGCGTGATCGTGCGCGGCCTGCTGTGGCGCTCCCACTCCGACGGCGTCCAGTTCAGCGCGCAGGAGAACCGCGAGCTGGGCCTGGACATCAACGACGCCGGTGGGCAGGTGCTGCTCGACATGCGGGTGCGCCGCTACGGCTCGCACCACCAGAAGCTCGTCGTGCTGCGCCACCGCGGCCGGCCGCAGGACGACGT
>DASVBK010000100.1:0-8278 GCA_036375875.1 Candidatus Nanopelagicales bacterium | reverse complement strand
GGCGGAAGCGGCATCGCTGGGCGCTGGCGCGGGGGCAACCGCGGCGCCGGAGGCCTGTGGGGTGGCGGCGGGGCTGGCCCCCGGACCGGTGGCGGGAGCGCTGGCCGCGGGGTCGGCGGCCGGCGTCGCGGTCCCGGACAGGCCGGTCGCGGGGTCCAGGGCCGGGTCGATCGCACCCGGGCTGGCGGTGGCATCGGCGGTCGGCGGCACCGGCTGCAGGCCGGGCGCATCGGCGAAGTCGATCGGGCCGGTCGGGGCGGGCGCCGGGACCGGCTCGCCCAGGATCGCGCCGTCGGACAGCCGCAGGAAGACCGGGGCGCCGGCGGGGACCATGCCCAGGGCGCGGGCGCGCTTCTCCACCTCGATCGGCGCCTCCGCCTGCTGCACCTGCCGGGCCAGCGCCTCCTCCTTCTCGGCGGTGAGGATCAGCGCCACCTCGAGCTCGTGCTGCCGGAACGCGCCCTGGCTGATGATCGTGTTGAGCAGCAGGACGCCGAAGAGCCCCGCCGCGAGGACGCCGGTGCACACCAGGAGCAGCCGATGGCGCGGGGCGCGCAGCCGGCTGCCGGTGCGCGGCGCCTGGGCACGCTCGCCACGGTCCGCGGCGGCCGTGGCGGGTTGCTCGATGGTGACGTCGGGCACCACCGCGCGGGTCCCGGGCGGGTCGAGCAGCGCCGTGCCCGTCGGGCGGGGAACGGCCGTCGCCCTGCTGGCCGCCGCGGTGCGCGGACGCTCCGAGCGGGGGGCGGTGCGGGAGCGGCGGGGCGCGGTGCGGTTTGTCGTGCGGGGTGGCCCGGGGTCGCGACCGGTGGGTCGTGCCGCACTCATTCAGGCCTCCCGGGTGTTGCTGTCCAGCTGCTCCACGGCCCGCAGCCGCACCGAGGCGGCACGCGGATTCCGACGGACCTCATCTTCCGATGCTTTCTCGGCTCCGCGGGTCAGAACACGCGCAGTCGGTCGCAAGTTCTCGGGAATCACCGGCAGGCCGTGCGGGACGGGCGGGTCGGCCACCGCCGCGAGGGCCTGCTTGACGATGCGGTCCTCCCCCGAGTGGTAGCTCAGCACGACCATGCGGCCCCCGGGGGCGAGCGCCCCGAGGGCTGCCGGCATGGCTCGGCGCAGCACCTCGAGCTCGTCGTTCACCGCGATGCGCAGCGCCTGGAACGTGCGCTTGGCGGGGTTGCCCCCGGTGCGGCGCGCCGGGGCCGGGATGGTGTCGCGGATGAGGTCGACCAGCCGGGCGCTCGTGGTGAACGGCGCCCGCTCGCGCTCCCGGACGATCGCGCGCGCCAGCTGCGGGGCGAACCGCTCCTCGCCGTACTGCCGCAGGATCCGGGTGAGCTCGGCCTGGCCGGCCGTGTTGAGCAGGTCGGCGGCCGTGCTGCCGGTGGTCGGATCCATGCGCATGTCGAGGGGGGCGTCCTGGCTGTAGGAGAAGCCTCGCTCGGCCAGGTCGAGCTGCATCGACGAGACGCCGAGGTCGAACAGGATCGCGTCGGCCGCGGCGATCCGCTGGCTGGCCAGTGCCGCCGGCAGCGCGTCGTAGACGACGTGCACCGGGCGGAAGCGCGCGCCGAAGGGCGCGAGCCGCTCGGCGGCCAGGGCCAGCGCCGCAGGGTCGCGGTCCAGGCCCACGACCGTCAGCGCCGGATGGGCCCGCAGCATCGCCTCGGTATGGCCGCCCAGGCCGAGGGTCGCGTCGACGGCGACCGCGTCCGGCCGGCGCAGCGCGGGGTCGAGCAGCTCGAGGCAGCGTGCCAGCAGGACCGGCACGTGCTGGGGGTCGCCAGCCACCCAGCCAGCCACCTAGCCGGTCACCAGCAGGTTGAGCAGGAGCAGCGCGGCGACCGTGCATGCCACGGCGCTGGGCAGCGCGAGGATGGGGCGGCGCAAGGGCGACATCGGGCGGCTCCTCCTCAGGTGGGCCGTACCACCTGGCCCCCCGCCGCGGCTCCGGGACCGGGGAAGTGGTCTCGGGGAGTTCGGCGCCGGGGAAGTGGCGTCGAACACGCGGAGGGGAATCGGGTGCTGCGGACATGGGCCCTGAGCGCGCTCAGGGCAGAGCCACACCTCCCTCCTCGTCGAGGTCGGCGAAGTCCGCCTCGGCACTGGCGAGGTAGGCCTCCCAGGCCTCGGATGACCAGATCTCGATGCGCGTGTCGGCGCCGACGACCGTCAGCTCCCGGTCCAGGCCGGCGTACTCGCGCAGCACGGGGGGCACGGTGAGCCGCCCCTGGGTGTCGAGGGACTCATCGAAGGCCGAGGAGAAGAACACGCGGTTCAGGGCGCGGGCACGGCTGTTGGCGATCGGGGTGGCGCGCAGGCCCTCGGCGTAGGCGTCGAACTCGGCCTTGGGCCAGATGACCAGGCAGCGGTCCTGCCCCTTGGTGAGCACCAGGCCGTCGGTCAGGCCCTCGCGGAACTTGGCCGGGAGGATGATCCGGCCCTTCGCGTCCAGCTTCGGGAAGTGCGTCCCGAGGAACATCGCCGATCACCTCCCCTGCCCACCACGAGTCGCCCCACACGACCCCGGCGCCCGCCACCATACTCCACAGTCCTCCACTTGTCTCCCCAGATTGGGATCACCATGGGCGCGCGCTCCCCCAGACGGCCTGATGGGGGCGCTTGCCCCCGAGACGACGAGGACCTCCGCTTGCTCGAGGAGCCTCCGCGGGCGGGCGGAGGCTCCTCACGAAGCGGAGGTTCTCTGGGTGGGGCCGGGATGGGCGGGCGGGGCGGCGGAGCGCGGCGCGCAGCGCGCGAGACGGGGCGAGCGCGGCGGGGCGCGGCCGCCGGCGCCGGGCCCTCCTACCCGGCGGCTGGCGCGTCAGGCAGCTGGAACGGGCCGGACTTCGCCGCAGGGAAGTAGTCCTGGCCGATGCCGCTGGCGCGCGTCGGGACCATGACCGAGCGGTCGTAGGTCATGACGACGTCACCGTCCTGGTTCAGCGCCCGGGTCATCATCGAGATGATGCCGAAGTCCGGGCGCGACTTGGAGGTGCGCTTGTCGGTGCAGATGCTCTCGGCGTAGATGGTGTCGCCCACGTAGACCGGGTGCGTGAGCTTGATGTTGTTCCAGCCGAGGTTCGCCACCGCGTTCTGGCTCATGTCGATCACGGACAGCCCCAGCACCAGGCCCACGGTGAAGCCCGAGACGACGATGATCTTGCCCTCGGTGATCGGGTTCTGCTGCGACAGGTGCGCGTTGAAGTGCATCTGGTTGGTGTTGCAGGTCAGCAGGGTGAACCACGCGTTGTCGGTCTCGGTGATGGTGCGGCCGAAGGGGTGCTGGTAGACGTCGCCGACCTCGAAGTCGTCGAAGAATCGGCCGAGCACTGCCTTGTGGACCGTCATGGCTCCTCCTGGGGGATCGGCGGGGTGGGTGCCTCGGGGCCATCCTGCCCCCGGTGACACGAGGGACCATGCACCGGGTGGCTGCCCTGCTGCCCCTGCGCTTGGCGGGTTGCGCGCAGATGGGCGATCCTTGGAGCACGCGCGGTGCAGGGGGCTGGAGGAGGCCGGATGACCGACACGCTGGACGGCACGGTCCTGGACACCGCCGCCCGGATCCGTGCTGGGGTCGAGTCGGTGCTGGCCGGCAAGCCCGACGCCGTGCGGATGTCGCTGACCGTGCTGCTGGCCGGGGGCCACCTGCTCATCGAGGACGTCCCCGGCGTGGGCAAGACGCTGCTGGCCAAGAGCCTCGCGCGGACGCTCGGGGTCTCCGTGCGGCGGCTGCAGTTCACCCCGGACCTGCTGCCCAGCGACGTCACCGGGGTCTCCGTGTTCAACCAGGAGACCCGCGAGTTCGAGTTCCGCCCGGGAGCCATCTTCGCCAACATCGTGCTCGCCGACGAGATCAACCGTGCCTCGCCCAAGACCCAGTCCGCGCTGCTCGAAGCGATGGAGGAGCGGCAGGTCTCCATCGACGGGCACACCCACGAGCTGGCCTCGCCGTTCCTCGTGATCGCCACCCAGAACCCGGTGGACATGGAGGGCACGTATGCGCTGCCCGAGGCGCAGCGCGACCGCTTCATGGCCCGGATCTCGATGGGCTACCCAGCCCCCGCCGACGAGCTGCGGATGCTCACCGAGCATGCCGGCGCCGACCCCTTGGACAGCCTGCTCCCCGCGGCGACGCACGAGGAGCTCACCGCCCTGATGGTGGCGGTCGCCCAGGTGCACGTCTCCGAGCCGGTGCGCTCGCTGGCCGTGGCGATCACCACGGCGACCCGGCGGGCAGACGAGCTGCGGCTGGGGGCCTCGCCACGTGCGACGCTGCACCTGGTGCGGGCCGCGCGCAGCTGGGCCGCCCTGGAGGGCCGCACGTTCGTGCTGCCCGACGACCTGCACCTGCTGGCGCCGACCGTGCTGGGCCACCGCGTGCTGCTGGCCACCTCCACGGCCGCCGCCGGTCGGACCGGCCCCGAGGTCGTGTCCTTGGTCCTCGGGCGCATCCCCCGGTCGGCCTGGGGCTGAGGTGGGCCGGGGCCAGCGCCGCCTGCGCACCCGGCTGGGCCTGACCAGCAGGGGCTGGACGTTCCTGCTCACCGGACTCGGGCTGGTCGGGGCCGGCATCCTCCTGCGCCTGTCGCCCGCGGTGCAGTTCGGCGCGCTGGTCGCCGCCCTGCCGGTCGTGGCCGGCCTGCTCACGCACGGCCCGGGGCGCAACCTGGGCCTCGAGCGCGTGCTCAGTGCCCACGAGGTGACCTCCGGTGATCGGGTGCACGTCACCGTCGAGGTCCGCGGGCGGATCCAGCGCGGCCAGTCGCTGCTGCTCGAGGACCTGGCCCCGGCGGAGCTGGGGGGTCCGCACCGGTTCGCCATCACCGGCACGGGCGGCACCGGGGTGACGCGTCCGCACTACCTGCTGCGCGCGGGAGCTCGCGGGCTGCACCACATCGGGCCCATGCGCCTGCACGTGGTGGACCGGTTCGGCCTGGTGCACAAGGTCGTCAGCGGCGAGCACCGCAGCGAGCTGCTGGTCATCCCGCGGGTCGTGCCGCTGGAGCCGCACGTGCTCGGCGGCGCGGCGATGGGGGCCGGCACCGGGACCCTCGGTGCCCGGGGCGCCGCGGCCGACGACGTCATCCCCCGCGAGTACCACCCCGGTGACGAGGTGCGCCGCATCGACTGGAAGGCCTCGGCGCGCACCGGCGACCTCATGGTCCGCAGCGAGGAGAACCCCTGGCGCGCCGCGGTCACCATCGTGATCGACCTGCACGCGGACGACCACGCCGGCCAGGAGCCGGACTCCTCGTTGGACACCCTGCTCAGCCTGGCGGCGAGCATCGGCGTGATGGCCCTCGACGCCGGCTGGGACCTCAGCGTGCGCACCACCGACGACGCCCCGGTGTTCGTGGGCTCGCCGGTCACCGGGGCGGAGGTGGAGCGCCGGGGCCTGCTGCGCGCGCTGGCGACCGTACCGGTGAGCACGCTGACCGTGCCCAGCGTGGCCCTGCGCCACTCCATGGAGGTGGCGGGCACGGGTCCCCTCGTGGTGATCGCCGGCACGATGGGGATGGCCTCCGCGAAGATCCTGTCGGGCATCGGCGCGCACACGCCGCGACGGATGCTGCTGCACGTCGCCAGCGAGCAGTGGCAGCCCGTGGCGACGGGTCGGGTGGGATGGGCCACCGGCGGTCCGGGTCATCGGGTCCAGGCGCCGGGCGGCGATCCGCTCGCCCCCTTCCGCGCCTCGGGCTGGCAGGTCGCGCGGGTCGAGCGGGACACCGGGGCGGCCAACGCGTGGGCGCAGCTGGGGGGTGCGGCGTGACCACGGGCGTCGAGGCGCGGCCCGGCGCCGCGGGGCCTCCCCCGGCGGGAGGTCCGACGGAGGCCGGCGCGCGTCGGCGCGCGGCCATGGCCGCCGATCCCCGCGGTCCGGTGCGGCGGCTGGTGGCCCGCTGGGCGCGCGACAGCCGGTGGCGGCTGACGGTCGCCGCGGGAGCCGCCACCATGATCAGTGCGCTGGCGCTGCAGCCGCTGCTGGCCGGCGGCTGGTGGATCGGCGAGTCGCTGCTGGTCGTCCTGGCGATCGGCCTGACGGGAGGCATCGCCCGCGCCCTGCACCTGCCCGCCCCGTTGCAGCCACTGGTGCAGGCGGCCGTGCTGCTGGTGGTGCTCACGGTGCGCTTCGCTCCCCAGGACGCCATCGGCGGGGTGCTGCCGGGCCCCGGCGCGCTCGAGGACCTGCGCCAGCTCGCCGCGGACGGCCGCACCTACTCGGAGGTGACCCAGGCGCCCGCCCCCGAGGCCGTCGGGCTGCTGCTGCTGGTGGTGGCCGGGATCGGGCTGATCGCGCTGGTCGTCGACACCTTGAGCGTCGGCCTGGACCTGCCCGGGCTCACCCTCGTGGCGTTCGCCTCGCTGTTCGTGGTGACCTGGGGCATCAACGACGACCTCGCGCCGGGCTGGGCGTTCGTGTCGGTCGGGGTTGCCTGGCTCACCGTGCTCTGGGCCGCGCAGGCGGACTGGGCCTCGCGCTGGGGTCCGCAGGCCAGGCCGGGTGCCGCGGGGATGGGCCTGCTCGTGGGCGTGGGCGCGCTCGTGGTCGCGCTGGCGTCGGGGGGGCTGGCGACCCTGCGCGGTCCCTCGGCGCCAGTGACGTTCGGCGCGGGGTCCGGTGAGGGTGCCGTGCAGGTCGATGCGCTGGTGTCGCTGCGACGTTCGCTGGTCGACAACGACCTGCGCGTCATGCTCACCTACGCCACGACCGCGGCCCGGCCTGACTACTTGCGCCTGGCGGTGCTCGATGCGTTCGACGGCGAGCAGTGGCAGGCCTCAGCACCGCCCGACCTCACCGCGCAGCCACCGCTGGCGCTGGGGCCGGGCAATGCGCTGGCCCCGGTGGACCCGACCAGCCTCGCGCCGCGTTCCGGCCAGCCGGTGGAGTACCGCATGGACGTGGGGCCGCTGGCTGGATCGACCCTGCCCAGCCCGGCCCACACCATCGCCAGCCTCAACGACTGGCCGGTGTCCTGGGACCAGCGCACGTCGCTACCGGTGCGCAGCGACGGCACCAGCGTGCAGGGCAGCCGGATCAGCCTGGTGGCCGCTCCCCCGGAGCTCGACGCCGAGGGCCTGCGCCGCGCCAGCACCGCACCGATCCCGGACGAGGCGGTCACCGCCGCCGACTCGGCCGACCCCACCCCACTGGTCGGGGAGGAGCTCGCCACGCTGGCCCGCGAGGTGACCGCGGGCGCCGACACCCCCTATGACCGCGCGGTGGCCCTGCAGCGCTGGTTCACCAGCGAGGGCGGGTTCCAGTACTCCACGCAGGTCGAGGGCGGCGCCAGCGGGGATGCCCTCGACGACTTCCTCACCGAGCGGGTGGGCTACTGCGAGCAGTTCGCGGCCACGATGGCGCTCATGGCGCGCACGGTGGGCATCCCCTCCCGGGTCGTCGTCGGGTTCACCCAGGGCCGCTCCGAGGGAGGGCAGTGGGTGGTGCGGGGTACGGACGCGCACGCCTGGCCGGAGCTGTGGATGGGGGCGGCGGGCTGGACGCGCTTCGAGCCGACGCCCGGGGCCCCGACGACGATCACGCCCGCGTACACGCGGCCGGACAACAGTGCCCAGTCGCCGTCGGCGGGACCGAGTGCCAGCGCCTCCGATGTGGCACCGTCCGCCGCGGAGCGGCCGGACCGCGCGAACGCTCCCGACGCGGCCGTGGCGTCGACCTCGTCCGCTGCCCTGCAGTGGCTGCGCTGGCTGGTCGCCCTCGTGGTGGTCGTCCTGCTGCTGCTCGCGCCGGCTGGGTGGCGGGTCGCCCGACGGCGGCGGCGCCTCGGACGCGGCGATCCGGAGTCTGCCTACCGGGAGGTGGTGGACACGATGATCGACCTCGGCCTTGGCGTCGAGGCGTCGACACCGCGTGAGACGCTGCACGCCCTGCGGGCCCGTGTGGGTGGTGGCGCCGGCGGTTGGTCGACCGAGCGTGGGCCCTGGGCCCCGGGCGCCGGGGAGGCCGGCTGGCGGCAGGTGTCCCGCGGCAGCGACGTCTCGCCCCCGCCGGCCGAGGTGGCGCTGGACCGGGTCCTGCGAGCCGTGGAGTGGCAGCGGTACGGCCCCGGGTCGAGCGGGGGTCCGAGCTCGCCCGAGCTGGCCGGTCGCCCGGGCGCACTGGCGGGTGACGTCGCGACGGTCCGCGCGACCCTGGCGGAGGTCGCGGGCCGTGCCCGGACCGTGCGTGGCCAGCTGCTTCCCGTCTCGCTGTGGCCGGATCGCCGTGGGAGTGCTGCCCGGCAGGCGGCCGCCCTCGACCCCGTGCCCTAGG
>DASVBK010000083.1:0-2366 GCA_036375875.1 Candidatus Nanopelagicales bacterium | reverse complement strand
AGCCCGTCGTCGAGCTTGGCGGGCAGCGACTCGGCGGCCGCCAGCGCAGCCTGCGGGTCGGCGAGGGCGAGGTACATCACCAGGTAGTCGCCGAACATCGTGTCGAACCCGTCGGGAGCGGCCTCCGCCACGTTCGCCCGGATCCGATCCGGGTCGCCGGCCAGGTACTGGCTGACCGGACCCATCGGCAGAAGCTGGATGCCCAGCATCGCCGAGGGCTCGGCGCTGAACCAGGTGGCCCAGTCGCGCTTGCCGCCCCAGTTCAGGGCCACCACCTCGTGCTCGAAGCCCGCTGGCAGGGTGGGCTGCACCCAGTAGGCACGGGCGGTCGCAGCCTCGAGGCTGAGCAGCCAGGCCGCCCTGGCCGCCAGGGGCTCGTCGCCGGTGACCCGGGCCCACAGGGCCAGGCCGTTCCAGGCGTTCACGGCCTCGGAGCTCGACTCCTGGTTGTTGCCGTCGGCGAAGGGCGCGGTGCCCGACGCCCAGGAGTGCCCGGCGTAGGGGTCGAACACCCGCAGCGCGGGCAGCTCGGGTCGCTGCTCGGGCGCGGCGATGTCCTCGGCGAGCGCCGCCAGCCGCGGTGCCCAGCGAGCGGCCAGGGTGGGGTCGGTCTCGGCCATGAGGGCCCCCGCCGTCAGGAAGTAGCCGTAGTGGAAGTGGTGGTCGTTGAACTGCTCGGAGCCGAACGAGGGCTCACGGCCGACCACGCCGCGGAAGCGTGGGTCGTAGGCGAAGCACCGCATCCGGCTCGGCGTGCAGTCCTGCTCCCCGAGCCAGGCATCGAGGTCCGCGACGACCCGGGTGCGGATCGACTCGGTGTCGGGATGCGACAGCGCCCGGGCCAGCCGGTAGAGCTGGGCGTCACGTTGCAGCGCCTTGCCGCCGAAGTAGGTGTCCGTCGGCGAAGCGGGTGCCTTGGCCAGGGCGCGGGCGTCGGTGGTGACCTGCTCGGAGAGCTGCGCGCGTGCCGCCTCATCGAGCCCGCTGAGGTCCAGCTCGCTGGCGGGCTGCAGCGTCGGGACGGTGGCGCGAAGGGTCGTGCCGACCTGCAGCTGCAGCGGGCCCCAGATGGAGCCGATCTCACCCACGGGCTGGGCGTCGGGGGACTGCCCCACGCCATGGTGCGGCATGGTGGCGAAGACCGTGGGCCGGTCGCCCGCGGTCAGGTAGCGCAGCTGGGTGCCCGCCGTCTCGCCGGTGACGGCGTAGCTGGTCTCGACGCCGGTCAAGGGCACGGCGTGGGCGGCCAGGGCCCCAACCGCAGCGTCAGGAGCCGCGAACAGCAGCACGGTCTGGCCCGCCGCGAGGGACAGGTCGGTGCCCTGCACCGGCGCCGTGACCCGCTCGCCATCGGCATCGGTGACTGCCAGGCCGTAGGTACCGCTGGGATCTGTCAGAGCCAGCCACTGGCCGTCGTCGCGCGGGGTGAGGCCCTCGGGCAGCGTGACGGTCTGGTCAGCGAGGGCTTCGTACGCGACGTAGGGCCAGCCGGCCGCCGTGCGCATCGCGCCGCTCGGCCGGCCCGACTCCTCGTACGTGACCGTCACCGAGACGGGGTCCGCGGCCGTGGCCGCGAAGCCGTCCGTCGGCAGCCCGAGCCGCAGGTGCGGCACGAAGGGTGCCGCGATGGTCGCCGCGGTGGTGGTCACCTGCGGCAGGCCGATCGTGACCGCGTCGTCCTCGGCCAGCAGGGCCAGCGGGACCGCGAACACCGGCTGCGGCTGGTCGCCGAACAGCATCCCCGAGTACCAGCGGTTGGTGGGCGGCGGCAGCTCGGGATCCACCCGCATGACGCCGGGGTCTCCAGGGATGGCAGCCAGCTCCGCTGCGGCCGGGGTGGTGCCCTCGGCTCCGGGTCCGGCGATGGTGGTCCACCCGGCCTGCGCGGCTCCCTCGCCGCCGCCCCCCTGGCTGGCGTCCGAGGACCCGCCGCGGTTGGCCAGCACGGCCAACGTCACCACGAGGGCCACCAGCAGGGTGAGCGCGGCGGCCAGGGTGACGCGCCGCGCCATCATGAACGACCCCGGGGCGTCAGCAGCCCGCTCACCAGGTCACCGAGGCTCGCGAGCAGTCCGTGGTTGGGCAGCTCGATGGCGGCCGAGACCGGGGTGCCGGCGCCGAAGATGCCGTGGTCCGAGAGATCCCGGGCTTCGGCGCGCACCGTGGTGTAGGCGATGTTGTCGCCGGCCTCCACGCTGACGTCGGTGATGCTCGCGGGCACCGCAGTGCCGTTGGGCAGCGTGACCGTCATCGTGCTCGCCTCGCGGATCAGGGCGTACTCCGCCGGACGCAGCTGGAACTCGGCCGTCACGAACAGTGAGTCCGCCACCTCCACGCTGGCGATCGGGGTGTTGGCGGGCACGAAC